>CATYSO010000001.1 GCA_958412345.1 uncultured Collinsella sp.
CGTAGCGGGTGGTTTAAAGCTGGCCGCTGCGCGGCCAGCAGACTAAAGTCTTGAAAGAAAAGCCCCCGTTGCCGGAGGCTTTCGATTTCAATTGGTGCGGCGTATAGGATTCGAACCTATGACGTTCTGATTCGTAGTCAGACCCTCTATCCAGCTGAGGTAACGCCGCAGCGCAAGACATATAAAACCACTTTAGCTTATTGGAGTCAAGCACAATCTCAAACTTTTTTGTGGAACGCAGTTTTGTCATGCTGCTCCGCATATACCGTCGTTCCCCGTACGATCGATTGGCTTTTCGATCACGTCAAACTTAGCATCAAGTTCCCTCAGGAGCGATCTCACCCGCTGGGCACAATCATAATCGGCAAACGAGATGCTCAGCATGCGAGCAACCTGGTTAGATGTCCGGACCCCATAGAAGTGCTCCAGGGCCACAAGCCCCTCGTGTGCCACAAACGTCTCAACCACATGCGGCGACTCCTCGTAGCACCATTGGGTCAACGGACCCTCGCTCGTCTGTCGAACCACCAGGCCACCCATGCCAGACGGCTCACACGTTACAAGCAGGTACTCCCCGCCCTCGTCGCTCTCAAACAAAACCACCCGATCATCAAACAACTCCATCGCATCCCCTTTCTCTCGCTCTTATCTAGTAAAAGCATAGCAGGTAGATGGCTGTATACAGAACAGTTGTTCGTGTATTTTCTATTGAGCTGTCCGCACGGCATGGTATGGACCTGCGCACGAAATAGGGCGCCCCCGAAGGAGCGCCCTTGCATATCGCCTATGCAGCCAAGTTACGCGACCGGCTCAATCTTCTCGAGGCCGCCCATGTAGGGACGCAGGACCTCGGGGATCGTGATGGTGCCGTCGGCGTTCTGGTAGTTCTCCAGAATGGCAGCCATGGTACGACCAGCCGGCAGGCCGGAACCGTTAAGGGTGTGCAGGTAGCGCGAACCCTTGAAGTTATCGGGGTCGCGATACTTGATGTTGGCGCGGCGAGCCTGGAAGTCACCGCAGTTGGAGCAGGAGCTGATCTCCTTGTAGGCGTTGTAGCTCGGCAGCCAGACCTCGACGTCGTAGGTCTGACGGGCAGAGAAGCCCAGGTCGCCGGTGCACAGGCTAATCACGCGATACGGAAGACCCAGCTGCTGCAGCAGGTACTCGGCCTCGGCGGTCATGCTCTCGAGCTCCTCGTCGGACTCCTCCGGCTTGGCAAACTTGACCATCTCGACCTTGTCGAACTCGTGCTGACGGATGATGCCGCGGGTGTCGCGACCGGCGGAACCGGCCTCCTCGCGGAAGCAGGGGGTGAAGGCGGTGTAGCGGCGCGGCAGGGTATCGGCGTCGAGGACCTCACCGGCGTGCAGGTTGGTGAGCACGACCTCGGCGGTGGGGATCAGGAAGTTGTCGCCCGAGACGTGATAGGCGTCGTCCTCGAACTTGGGCAGCTGGCCCGTGCCGAACATGGTCTGACGCTTGACGACGATGGGCGGCCACCACTCCTTAAAACCACGGCTGGTGTGCGTATCGAGGAAGAAGTTGATGAGGGCGCGCTCAAGACGGGCGCCGGCGCCACCGAGAACGGTGAAGCGGCTGCCGGAGAGCTTGTTGCCGCGCTCGAAGTCGAGGATGTCGAGGTCGGTGCCCAGATCCCAATGCGGCTTAAAGTCGAAGTCGAACTCGCGCGGGGTGCCCCAACGACGGCGCTCGATGTTCTCGTCCTCGTCCTTGCCGTACGGCGTGGCCTCGCAAGGAATGTTGGGCAGGTGAGCCATAAAGTCGTACTGCTCCTGCTCGAGAGCAGTGCGGCGCTCGGCCAGACCGTCAATTTTCTCGTTGACGGCGCGCACGGCCTCTTTGGCGGCCTCGGCCTCGTCCTTCTTGCCCTCCTTCATCAGGGCGCCGATCTTCTTGGACTCGGCATTGCGCGTGGCTTGAAGTTCCTCAACCTCAGTGATGACGGCACGACGCTCGTCGTCGAGCTCAAAGAACTTCTCGCGATCCCAAGACGTCTGGCGGTTAGCCATGGCGACATCGATGGCATCGGGGTTCTCGCGAACAAACTTGATATCAAGCATTAGATCCTCCGGCGATATACATTCCATTTAGGTTGCAACCTTGTACATGTATGGGCAAGTATATACTTATGAGCGTTTACGACCCAACTCAACTACGCAAGAAGGCACCCAATGGACGCAGTTTTTTCCTTTTTGTTTGGCACCCGCACCGGTTTTGCCATCCTTTTCGCCGGCGGCATCCTGCTGTTTGCGATTATTGCCTTTGTAATGGAGAAGCGCACCCATAAGATGTATGTCGACCGCGGCCCCAAGTCCGAGGACGAAGAAGACAGCTTCTGGGACTAACCTGCCAAAAAGGGACAGGTTTATTTTGGTCGGTTTTATCTGGGCAAACGCAAGTGCCCCGCAACTGGAATTGAGCCAGTTGCGGGGCACTTTTCGCTAAAAGGACAAAACCGCAGGAAAAACCTGCCAAAATAAACCTGTCCCTAAATAGCAGGTTTTACTGGAGGGTTGCGTCGATTGCCTTGACCAGGGCGCTGCGCATGCCGGCGTCCTCGAGCGCGACGACGCCCTTGATGGTGGCACCGCCGGGCGAGCACACGGCATCCTTCATCGCTGCGGGATGCTGACCGGTTGCGAGCTGCAGCTTTGCCGTACCCAGCACCATCTGGCTCACAATGCGATAGGCATCGGCGCGCGGAATACCGTGTTTGACGGCCGCATCGCCCAGGGCCTCGATCGCCATGGCGACAAACGCCGGAGCGCAACCACCCACCGTGCCGCCCACAAACAGCAGGTTCGTATCGAGCTCGACGACAGCGCCAAGCTTTCCGAGCAGACCGAGCACCGTGGCACGCTGTTCATCACTAAGCGTGGAAGCCTTCTCGCAGGCGATGACACCCTCGCCCACCGAAACCGGCGTGTTGGGCACCGTCGAGATATGCGCGACGCCCGGCAGGACCTGCTCCCACTTGGCACTGTCCCAGGTCCAGGCAACCGACAGAACGACCTTTTTGGCAAGAGCATCCTTGAGCGGGGCGAATACCTTCTCGATCATGTACGGCTTGACCGCAGCGACCACGATATCGGATGCGGCGACAACCTCGGCGGCATCGTGGCAAGCGGCCATCCCGCGCGCCTCACAGCGCTCAACCAGTGCGTCGTAGCGACCCGCACAGGCGCACATGTCGCTCGCAGCTACACCGGCAGCGATCCAGCCATCGGCCATAGCGCTCGCCATATTGCCAAAACCGACAAATCCAATCTTCATATCACATAGTCCTTTCAGACACATTCCTCAAAACGAAAGCTATTGTCCCACGCCATTGTTTCGTATTGCCGACCTATTTGTGATACGGCTCGCCACGGCTGATCTTGCAGGCGCGGTAGATTTGCTCCAGCAGCACCACGCGCGCCAAGTTATGCGGCAAGGTAATACGTCCAAAGCTGAGCATCTCGTCGGCGCGGGCACGTACCTCATCACTCACGCCGTCCGAACCGCCGATTACAAAGGCAATGTCGCTGCTGCCTCGCAGCATAAGATCGTCGAGCCTCGCCGAGAGCTCCTCACTCGAACGCTCCTTGCCCTCAATGGCCAGCAAGATCACATGCGCTCGAGACGGCAAGGCAGCAAGAATCGCCGCCCCCTCCTTGTCACGCGCAGCATCCACACCGCCCGCCTTAGCCGGGTCGATATCGGCCACCTCGCGGATATCCACCTTGGCATAGGCACCCAGGCGCTTGGTGTACTCAGCGCACGCGTCCTTCCAAAAGCGCTCCTTGAGCTTACCAACACAAACGACGGTGTATTTCACGCGCGCCTACTCCTTCGAATCGTTTTGAACTTTGCCGGCGGCCAGCATCTGCTCGAACATCGAGGCCGACTGCGAAAAGTCGCTCGGCAACACGACCGTCGAGTTTTTGCCCGTACGTGCGAACTCCGTCATCATCTCGGTCCACTGCGTAAACATGAACAGCTGGTTGGCCTCATCGTTGCCAACGCCCGTCTCCTGGATAATCTCGAGCGAATCCTTGATGCCCAGCGCGATGGCCTTGCGCTGGTTGGCGATGCCTTCGCCTGCCTTTTCCATCGCCTCGGCCTCGGCGGTCGCCTCGGTGACGCGCTTGATGCGGTCGGCCTCGGCGAGCTCCTGCGCGGCAGCGCGCTTGCGCTGGGCAGCGTTGATGTCGTTCATGGAGTTCTCAACCTCGGTCGGCAGTGCGATTTTGGTGATGAGCGTCGACACGAGGGTGAAGCCGTAGGCAGCCATCTGCTCGGAAACGGTAGCGTTGACATCCTTGGCGATGTCATCCTTCTTGGCAAAGACCTCATCGAGTGTGTAGACGGGGATGGAGGAGCGCAGGGCATCGGTGATGAAGTCGCGCATCTGGTCGACGGGCTCCTGCAGCATGTAGTAGCTCTTGTAGATGCCCGAATCTGCCGGGCCGGCGCCCATGTCGTAGCTCACGTGGTACTGAGCGGAGACCTCAAGGCCGATGGTCACGTTGTCCTGGGTCTTAACGTCGATGCCAAAACCGTTTTTCATGGTGCGCAGGCTCACCGTGGCGGCCTTGCGGTCGATCACGGGCACCTTCACGTGGAAGCCCGCGTTGACGATACGATTGAACTTACCCAAGCGCTCGATGATCACAGCGTGCTGCTGCTCAACGACGTAGCAGGCGTTGGGGACCAGCAGCAACAGGATGATGATGGGAATCAAAAGGCTGGTAAGGGCGGCGATGATACCGGAAAACAGCATGGTCTCTCCTCTGATAGGAACACGTTGGCATTAGGATACCCGCACGAAGCAGCCACGTGCCACCAACAAGAGGACCCATGGTCAAAAAAGGCCAAATATGAGTACTGTTACCAGTTTAGTAACAGCGTATTTGGGTCAAAATCGCCTCTTTGAACCCAAGGTCTATCGAAATTACTTCATTTTGTCTCAAGGTTGAGCCAAATTAGCGTACATCTGTTGCGTAAAATGAGCAAAAATGGCTTCGTGAAATGTCTCTATTTTCGTGACAGTACTCATATTTGCCACTTTTTGACCACAGGGGTATCTACCGCGCAAAATCGATAGGTCAAATCTGCCAAAAACGGCCCGTAAAAGAGCTCCCATTGCTGGGAGCTCTTTCATTTAATGGTGCGGGCGAAAGGACGTCCGCGTATCCGCTTCGCGGATCCGCACCGGCATCGGCCGCCTGCCGGCGTCCTCGCCAGCTCGCTAAAAACGCTCCGCGTTTTCTTGACGCTCGCTCCTTCGCAGGTTCAAGTCCCTGCGATGGGCACATAACAAAAAAGCTCCCATTGCTGGGAGCTCTTTCATTTAATGGTGCGGGCGAAAGGACTTGAACCTTCATGGGGTTGCCCCCATACGGACCTGAACCGTACGCGTCTGCCAATTCCGCCACGCCCGCGTGCAGGAATTAGAATAACGGAGCGCCACCACGAACGCAAGAACTATTTTTGAAAAAGTTTGCAGGCATTCTCCCAAGCGGCTTGCGCGATTGTCTCGGCGTCCTCACCAGTGCGATCGACACGGTCGTTAACCAGCGCGTTTGCCGTAATGGAGATCATTGCGGGCTCACATTCAAGACCGCGGATGGGCTCCGGAGCCATATACGGGCAATCCGTCTCGAACAAAATGCGGTCGAGCGAGGTCGCCGCAAATGCCTCGCGCACGTCGTCGTTGCGCTTAAAGGTGGCCGCACCACCATAGGCGATATAGCAGCCCAGCTCCACAAAGCGCTCCATCGTGGCGCGGTCCTCGCCAAAGCAGTGCAGCACACAACCGGCCTGGGGCACGCCCACCTCACGAAGCACGTTGTAGGCGTCCACGTGCGAGGTACGCTCCTGGTCCATGTCCTCGTGACGCAGATGCAGCTCCACCGGCACGTTACGGCACACGGCAAGCTCGAGCTGGCGCGCCATGCAGTCAATCTGCACGCTGTGGGGCGCCGGCGCGATGTCGTCGTCGTAATCCATGTGGTAGTCCAGACCAATCTCGCCGATACCGGCGCACAAAGGGTCATCGAGCGCGGCAACGACCTGTGCGTGAATGTCATCGGTATAGTCCGGCACGCCATACGGATGCACGCCGGCAAGATACTTGATCTGCGGGATATCCTGCATCGGCAGAATCTCGCGCGTCAGCCAGTCGCTATAGTCCGTCACGCTGCGCTTATCGGCAATGGGATCGAAGACCGTCACCAACAGGTCGATGCCCGCGGCTTTGGCGCGCACGAGTGTCTCGGGCACATCCTTGCCCCAGAACGAAAGCAGATGCGCATGTGTGTCGGCAAGCGGCGCCAAGGGCACGGGACAAGCAACCGTCTTCTTTTTCTTGGTAAACGTCACGCGTTCGGCATTAGGCGTCATGGGAAAGCTCCCGAGCCAGGCACACAAAGGCGGCGACGTCGAGCGTCTCGGCGCGCGTGGTGGGTGCGATACCGCAAGCCTCAAAGGCGGCATCGAGCACGTCCTTGGCAAAGCCGTTGGCGCTCATGGAGTTGCGAATCGTCTTGCGGCGCTGAGCAAACGCGGCATCGATCACACGAGCCACAAACTCGCGGTCGAGGCCCTCGGGTACCACGCCGTCAACGCGATCGATGCGTACTACGGCAGAATCCACATGCGGCGCCGGCATAAAGCAACGCGGCGGCACCTCAAAGCGACCCGTCACCTGCGCATACAGGCCAAGCTTTGCCGTATAGCCGCCATAGGTCTTGTTGCCCGGCACTGCGGCAATGCGATCGGCAACCTCCTTTTGCACCATGACGACAGCGCGCTTAAGCGCGGGCATCGTCTGGAAGAACTGAAGGATGATCGTCGCCGCCACGTTATAGGGCAGATTCGCGACAAACACCGTGGGTTCACCACCGGCGGCCTGCTCAATCTGCTCCGGCGTCACCTTGAGCGCATCGCCCATGATAAAGCGGAAGTTGGCATAGTCGGCGGCGTGGGCATCGAGCACCGGCTCAAGCTCAGGATCGGCCTCAATCGACGTAACGCACGCCGCCTCCTGCAGCAGGGCCAACGTCAGCGTGCCGCAACCCGGGCCGACCTCGAGCACGCGCTCATCGCCCGCAAGCTCAGCGAGCTCACAGATACGTTCGATCACATGGTTGTCGATCAGGAAGTTTTGGCCCAGGCGATGCTTGGTCGCAAGGCCAAACTCCTCTAGCAGCTCCCTAGTTGCCGTGGGGTTTGCCAAAGGCGAAGTTGTCATGGTTGCCTCCTTAACATGGTGGCTGCATCGTAAAGTAAAAGGGCATGGACCGTTGCGGCCATGCCCTTACCGTTACACAGCAAATTGCCGATATGGCACTCGCGCGACGTCTTAGCCCAGGCGCGGGAACAGCGGGTCGCCCTTCTCGACGGGCTGACCGCCGGCAAGCAAGCCCCAGGCGCAGATGCCCTTGAGGTCGTCGCTCGCGGCCTCGTCCTCGCAAGACAGGCGACGCAGAGCCTCGGCAGAAGTCTGGGGCATGAGCGGCATCAGCAGGTGGGCGGCGATGCGGATGGCCTCGAGCAGGTTGTAGATCACAAATGCCAGCTCGTCAGCCTTGGCCTCGTCCTTGGCAAGCGCCCAGGGCTCGGAGTCCTCGATGTAGTGGTTGGCGGCATGGATGAGCTCCATGACCTCATCCTTGGCTCCACCGTAATCGAGCACGTCCATCTTGGCCATGTAGCGCTCGACCAAACCGTCGGCAATCTTTGCCAGCGGGTTATCGAACGCGTCGGCAGACGCCGGTTTAGCCGGGGCGCAGCCGTCAAAGTACTTTGCGCTCATGTTGAGCGAGCGCGAGATAAGATTGCCCCAGCTGTTGGCCAGGTCGGCGTTGTAGACCTGCTCCATGCGCTCGAAGCTGATGGCGCCGTCGGTGCCGGGGACGACGTCGGTCATGAAGTAGTAGCGATAGCCCTCGACACCCAGCATGTCGATAACATCCTGCGGAGCGATGGCATTGCCGCGGCTCTTGGACATCTTCTCGGCCTTGCCGGTCTCGGCATTGCGCACGGTCAGGAAGCCGTGGGCAAAGACGTGCTCGGGCAGGGCCTCGCCGATGGCCATGAGCATGGCGGGCCAAATGACGCAGTGGAAGCGAATGATGTCCTTACCCACAATATGGAACTGCGCGGGCCAGCGATAGGCCAGCTCGGCACGGGCCTCGTCGGTGTCGACACCGTAGCCGACGGCAGTCATATAGTTGAGCAGCGCATCGAACCACACGTAGGTCACGTGACCCTCGTCAAACGGGACCTGAATGCCCCAGTCAAAGCTCGTACGGCTCACGGAAAGGTCGTTGAGGCCGCCCTCGACAAAGCTGCGCACCTCGTTCATACGGAACGCAGGCTCAACAAAGTCGGGGTGCTCGTCATAGAGCTTGAGCAGCTTGTCCTGGAAGGCGGAGAGCTTAAAGAAGTAGGACTCCTCCTGCACGCGCTCGAGCGGACGGTGGCAATCGGGGCACAGGTGCTGGCCGACGCTACCGTACTCTTCGTCACCCTTCTGGACCTGCGTATCGGTAAAGTAGGTCTCGTCGGGCACGCAGTACCAGCCGTCATAGCTGCCCTTATACAGGTAGCCGGACTCCTTCATGCGCTCCCACAGATACTGCACGGCGTGATGCTGGCGCGGCTCGGTGGTGCGAATGAAGTCGTCGTTGGAGATCTCGAGCTTGCTCCAAAGCTCCTTGAAGTGCGGAGCCTGGCTGTCGGTCCACTCCTGCGGCGTCATGTTGTGCTTGGCAGCGGCCTCGGCGACCTTCTCGCCGTGCTCGTCCATGCCAGTCAGGAACTTAACGTTATAGCCGGCGGAGCGGCGATAGCGAGCCTGAACGTCGGCGATGATGGTGGAATAAGCCGTGCCCAGGTGCGGATCGGCGTTGACGTAGTAGATGGGCGTCGTGATAAAGAACGAAGGCTTGCTTTGATCCATGGGGTTTGTCCTCCAGAAAAACGTTGCATACAGGGGATGATTCTAGCGCAAGGGCTGGATATCCTCCATCTATTGCATATCGAGCACCATGGCATAGACATCGCGCTTGCGGCGCGAATACTTCTGAGACAGGCGCTTGGCCACTGCAGAGGCGGGCTCCCCCTCCTCGAGCGCGGTGCGGATATCCTCGCGCAGGGCCTCGTCGGGATCCGCTACCGCAGCGCCAACCGGCGCGATGCCGGCCTCCTCATCCTCGCTCGGCGGCGCGATGACCAGCGCAATCTCGCCCTTTACCTCGCCGCGAGCACGCAGCTCCTCGGCAAGCTGGTCAGCGGGCCCGCGCAAGACCTCCTCGTGCAGCTTGGTGAGTTCGCGGCAGACGGCAACCTCACGCTGGGGAAAGACCTCCGCCACGGCCTCGAGCGTCGCCACGATGCGATGTGGAGACTCGTAGAAGATGAGTGCGCCGGGCACCACGGCAAGGCGCTGCAAACGGCGCACACGGTCGCCGTGCTTTCGGCCCAAAAAGCCCTCGAAGAAAAAATGCTCGCAGGGAATGCCGGACGAAACAAGCGCCGTGACGCAAGCAGAGGGCCCGGGAATAACTTCGACGGGCACATCGGCCTCACGCGCCGCCTCGACCAGCGCCTGGCCGGGATCGGACACGCTCGGCATGCCGGCGTCCGAGGCAAAGGCGAAGGTCTCCCCCGCCAGCAGACGGTCGACCAGGCCGGCAGCGCGGCTGGCGATCACATTCTCGTCGCAACGGACAAGCGGCTTGGAAATGCCCAGGTGCATCAGCAGCTTTGACGTCACACGCGTGTCTTCGCAGCAGATGACATCGGCAGCGGCAAAGGCCTCGCCAACGCGCGGGGACAGGTCACCCAGGTTGCCGATGGGCGTGCCGACCACATAGAGTTTGCCCGTATGGGCGCTGTTTTGCGTCATATCAACCTATTCAATCATGCCGCGCTCGAGCGTACCGAGCGCCGCGCGGGCGTCCCATGCTGCAATGCGCTTCTCGGTCTTCCACGTTTGGAAGAACCAACCGGCAGCCGGCGCAAACGAAGCCAGCTGGTTGGCGATAAACACGCGCTCGTAGGCATTGCGGCCCTCGGGCGTAACCGACGAGTTGGCAAAGATCGCCGCGCCCGACCATTCGCCCACCAGCACGGGGAACCCAGTCGAAATCGCTTCTTTAAGTTCGCGCTTGTTACGCGAAATCGCCGTCGTCAGCCCGCGGGGGCTCGTGATGTCGAGCGCATACTCGTCGCGGTAATGGTACAGGTGAAGGTCCATGTAGACGTTCTTGTACTTGGCGCCGCGCATAAAATGCTTCCACTCGCTGGGATGCCCCGACGACGAGAAGACGACGATCTTATCCTCGGGCATATACGAGCGGACGAGCTCGTAGGCATCGCGATAGAAATTGCGCAGGTAGTGAGCAGGAATGCCATCCGTCATGGTGAAGAGGCTCTTGCGAACGCTCATCTGCGGCGTGTCCAGCAGCTCAATACCCAGCAGGCTCTCGGCCTCGCCATAGCGATCGGCCAAGCGCTCAAGCACGTCGAGTGCGACATGACGGCCGTTGGTGGACGAATGCCACTCGGCGACAGCCTCCGGCGTGGTGGGTGAATCGTTGGAATCGCCCTGGCCACCGGGCACAGTTGCCAGATCGAGCAGCACGCGGATGTCGTACTTGGCAGCCCACTCAATCGCGCGGTCGATGTAATCGACAACCGATATGTAGGAGGCATCGGACTCCTGTGAGCCAAAGGCATACCAGGGCACCGGCAGACGCACGGCATTGAGACCGATCTGCGCCATGCGACGAAAATCGTCCTCGCTCACAAACGTCTCGTAATGGCGGCGCATGCGCTCGTTATAGGCGGCGGTACCCATGGCCTCCTGTAGCTCGGCCGCGTTGGATGCACCGGTCGCCGCGTACAGCGACGGGGTCACCCAAGGCTCGGGAATAAACCAGCCAGAGAGATTAACGCCGAGTATCCTCTCCATCACTGCCCCCTTCGGATCATGCAGGTCGAACCCGCATCGTATTGCATAGGATAAGTATCGTTTTGAGTATACCCGCGTGTGCGGACAGGCGACCGAACGGTCTGTAAAGTGACGCGAAAGTGGGAGGAATGTCTGGGGCGGGCGGGCTCGGAATGGTGCGACGAGGTGTGTACGCGCGCCGGAGGCAGGCACCGGAAAGTGTGTCCCGTTCTATCGCTCAATAATGGGGCGCATTTTCCGCAGAACCCTACATAAAAGAAAAGGACCCCTTTGCAGAGGTCCTAGTCAATTCAAGGTGGCGGGGAAGGGAATCGCGTCCGCGCGCTGCGCGGACGGACCGCTGCGGCGCTTACGCGCCTTGCGAGCTGCGCTGGCAAACGCTTACGCGTTTACTCAGCTCCGCGCCCTCACGGGGTTCGATTCCATGTGGGGGCTGCATAAAAGAAAAGGACCCCTTTGCAGAGGTCCTAGTCAATTCAAGGTGGCGGGGAAGGGAATCGAACCCCTGACACGAGGATTTTCAGTCCTCTGCTCTACCAACTGAGCTACCCAGCCATTTGAGGTGTGCCTTGTTTCAAGGCTTGATTAGTATAACCAAGGACGCGTTCCGGTCAACCGAGAATTTCAAAAAAGTTTTTGAGCACAGCCTCGGTTCTTTAAATCGGCACGTCAGAGGCATCAGCCGGCAGCAAGAAGTTTTTCGCTCAGAGCCGCACGGGCAAACTCACTTGGCGTCATCCCCTCGGCAGCCGCCCGTCGACGAATGGCCTCCTTCATTCCCAGAGGAATCTTGACCGACAGCGTTGCCGTCCCCTCACCTGAGAGTGGGGGCCGTCCATGCACGATCCCACCAACGGTGTGTTCGCCATCCGGAAACTCTCCGCGCTCGTACGACTCACACCACGCGTCAATCATTTCATCCGTTACAACCTGACCATTAGCGGCCGTATACGTCTTGCCCATCATCGACCCCTTCCGTCAGGTGCTTTTTAGCGTTGGGATGGATCTCAACATCCATGCATCTTCTCCTCCATCTTACCCAATTTCGTATGACGAAAGTCCGCTGTCGCCAATTCTTAAGCCGGCACGCGTTGGAGAGCAGGGGTCGAAACAATGATTGAAGAGCGCTCTAGTGCGGCCCAGGCGCCGGGGCAGGAGCACATACGCCAGGGACATACGTTTTCGTAGCGCGCGAGGATATTGCCGTCGCGATCGATGAAGGCGATGTCGATGGGATAGGCCATAAAACACGTGTGGACCGAAGAGCAGCGTGGAAACGCCATGACGAGCGGCAGGCCGTTGGCGGCAACCGGACGCCGTCCCAGCATGCCGCGCAGGCGCACGACAAACGACTCCGCCACCGCAAACTCGGCCGGCGTCCAACCCAGCCTATTGAGTGCCTGCGCGTAGGCGATGTAGGACGAGACCGCGGTCACATGACCACCCCCGGACGCCATGGATCGACCGTCACCGCGCGCTCGTGCGACAACGTTGTCGGCGCCCCCAGCGGAACGCCAGCGATGCTGAGAGAAGTCGGCCACGGCTCATAGTGCATGGTGCAGGTGTAGGTCCTAAACGTACCGGATAGGGAGAGCAGGCCACCATCCGATGCCTCCGCGCCTTGCTCGCTCGACACTTCGATCTGCAAGTCATAGCCTTCCATGGCATTCAGAATTTGAGTCTGGACCGTCGCCAAGGCATCGACAGAGCTTTCGTCGCCCTCCCCCTCCGACGCCACGGCGTGCGCCAACACGATGTCGGGCACCACGCGGTCGAAGCGCGCGACAGCGCTGGCAAAGATCATGACGTTGTACACGATGAGTGCCAGCACCAGCAAAACGGGCGTAACCACTGCCATCTCCACCGTCGCCTGGGCGCGCTCCTCGCGCAGACGCATGCGGATACTCATTACGACCCACCGCCCAGAGCGCCAACCAGCGTGGCGACATCGACGGTGAGCGGGATGGAGCCACCGCCGGGCAGAGGAATCTCCGCAAGCGTGAACACCGTACCGCTGATGGTGCGTTCGACTTGATATTCCAACGCCTCGCAAAGCGCCTTGGGATCGGTCACGCCCAACGGAATACTTCGCAGCTTGTCTTGCGCTTGAGAGAGACCGGCAATGTCAGACCCCGGGCTCTTAATGACGTTGGCGGAATCGGTCAGCACCGGCTTTCGCAGGCGCAAGTCGCACGGTTCCAAACCCAGCGCCGCCACGGACGCCGAAACGGTATCGCCGAGCCACGATGCAATGGAGCCCAACGCGCCGCTGCCCCCTCCTAGGCCTTTAATCATCTCGTCCATAAGTTCGTCGGCCGAACCTTGGATGTCTCCGTATCCCACAAGCAGCCGTCCCCAGACATCCATGACGCCATCGAGTACGCCGGCAACGCCACCCGAGCGTTCCTTCAATGTCGAGAAAAATCGCGAAAGCACGTTGTTTTGCGCCGTCGCCTCATCGGGCGCCAGCACCGCGGCAGAGATGGCACCGCGATCGCCAAGCCTGACTGCCGTGTTAAACGAAGAGTTGAGCTCATCAGGGCTCGAGATGGCACCCGAAACCGCAAAGGCAACCACGCCGTTGCGACCGGGCGGAGCGATACGCGGACGCTCGCCCGAAAGCGCTTTAATGGCCTGGTCAAACGCATTGCTCGCACGGTCGGCCTCATCCTCGGTCTGTCGCATGAGCTCAAGCTCTTTGTTCCGACATTTGACGTATTCCTCCAAGGCCTTTTTGAACTCGTCGAAGTGATACTCGAAGCCGTTTTCGATAGAGGTTGAAGGCGCCGCAACAGCACCAAGCGACAAAACGCCAAAATGGCATTTGCTGCATTTATCCTGTCCATCGTAATCGGCAACCGAAGCAAATCCGCTCGGCATCCCTTTCTTATAGTTAGGGCAGGTCGTCCCGTAATGCAGATACGCCTTGTCATCGTTCACGCTCGTCGGCCACACCGCATCGGTATAGAGTTCCGTCGCCCGAACCTCATCAGAGTTGCGCGGCAGCAGCGGAATATAGGAGGAAACCCTGTCTCCGTTCTCGGTTATATGCGCCCGATCGACCTCCGCGCTCGCATAGGTATAAAACGCCTTACGCGCCGCAGACTCTGCCTTCATCTCGACACTCGAGCCGTGGGGCTTCTCATTTGTCAGACGCCAATGGTAGTAGTCCTTCGCGCGATCAAGGGCAACTTGGGGCTCCCACGTAACGCTCGATGAGTAATGCGGATTTTGAACACCGGAGAGATCCGTTAGGCTTTTCGCACGCTCCCACATGCAAGAACAGCTGCCGACCGAGCCCTTGTCAGACCCACCACAATCCGCCAGCCAAGCACGCTCTTTAGCCTTCGCCGTGTCCTCAGAAGCCTTCCGCAGCTCCTCGGCCGCACACTCTAAATCATCTGATGTGTCTTTAATGGTATCGGTCGAGATCTCTGATCCTTTGAGCGCAGCGAAGTCGGACTCGGATGTCCTGGGCACGGCAAGCGCCGTACCGGTATAGGTCACACTATCGGTATCCTGCGCCGACACCGCCTGCGTGGCACGCGCGGCGATCAGATACGGCAGAGCCGTCTCGATTTTCTGTAAGCCTTCCGATGCGCTTTTGGCAAACTTGTTGCGCGTTTTAATGATCTCAATCCCGGTGTCGACCATATTGCCGGCAACCGGCTCGGCACCCGGGATGAAAATGGCGACCAGGCCCGTCCCGATCGTGGCAAACCCCGCCAGCCCCAGACTCAAGATGCTCGCATCAACCACCGTGGCAGCCGTGTGATAGGACGACACTACGTTGGCACCCGCCAGCGCGCCGCTATCGGCCGCCACCTGGGTATCCCCGGCACGCGACATGCTCCATATCGCCGCGGTCGACGAAAACAACAATGTGAGCACCACTAGGATGACCACGGCAGAAGAAAGCGTGGTATAGGCGCCGTCTTCGATAAACAGATCGACACCGGCTCGACCCATAAAGCCGCCTCGCTTGCGATGGCAGCTCGGACGGTGCGTCAAAACGCGTCTAGACCAGAAACGCTTAATCCCATGCAGCAATCCACGAATCATAATCTCCCTCCAGCCATTCGGGACGCGATTGATACGAGACATCGACCTTGAGCTCAACGTAGCCGCCCTCGGCGGTACCACCCATAGCCTGCGCAAACGCACCGATCACAGGCAACGGCTTGACCTCGCCGGAAACGGACACGGACGAGACGCCACCCGCACCGGCCCGGCCAAGCTCGATATCCCACGACAACGGCCCGCCGGCATGAAAGATTGAAACGTTGGGCACTGCGGCTAGTCGGCGGCGGGTGAACTCCTTAAGATCGTCGTCCTCCGCCGTCGTCGTGGTCATGAGCCGCGCGGTCTCGGCGGCGGCAGACTCCATGACCGCGCGCGTATAGAGCAGGCACACCGGTTGCAGCGCGAGAAGGATGAGTGTCAGAAACGTCGGCAGCAAAAAAGCGGCCTCGACCGTAGACTGCGCCCGGTCCTCGCGCGCGGCATCAATACAACGCGATGTCCTTAGCGGCCGCAGCGGCGTCGATAACCGACGTCGAGGCAACGCCATGGGATGCCGCCCGCTCAACCAGCGCCGCCAAGCGCCCATCGGTGCCGGCACGCCAAAGTCCCGCGATCGCCAGCACGATCGATAACAGCGCCACCGTGACGATGGCGTATTCGACCGTCGCCTGAGCAGATTCCTCACGCAGGACATCATGCATTTCACGATCCCTCCTTTGAGTCCGTTGCCTGCGGGCTCAGGCGCACGGCGCGCAGACGACACGAAGCATCGCCAGCATCCGCGGCAATTGTCACCATATCGACCCAGCCGCGTCCGTCGCGCACGATGGCGCCCCACACGTTTCCCTTGATGTCGAGATAGCCGCTCAGAGCAAGTTGCGCCGTGGGTACCTCGCGATAGGCACGCAGCATATCCGCCGCCGCTTCGGTCATCGGTCGGTCCTCGGACCATGCAAGCCGGACCGCAATCGCGTTGCCCTCAGGCGAATCCGTCGCAGTGCCAGACCGCTTGTCGAGCGTCCGCAGAAAGGTTTGCGCCGTGACAGCGACATCCGAATCGTCCGCATCTCGCATCTCATCTTTTTGAGACGCCACCGCCGAATCTGAACCCAAATCGGAGGCGGTCCCAGGACGCTGCTGCCGCGCGGCGTTAAGCCCCCAAAGCACCGCCGCTATCGCCACGGTCAGGCAAGCAAACACCAGCAGCACCCCGATGGGGCGCTCGCCCTCTACAGGCTGTTGATGCCCTCGCTGATAGCGTTCCATAGATCTTGGACCTTGCCCTTAAATGCGACGATGGCGATAATCGCGATCACCACGAGCACGCCGACCAAGATGGCATACTCGGTGGTACCCTGTGCACTCTCCTCCTGCAATAGTTCCTTGGCGCGCTGACGAACATGTGCCGCCCGGCAAAACGCCCAGCCCTGGACCTTGCCAGCAGCGTCAGTCATCGTGTTCATGTATTCCTCCCTACATCATCCCGCCTGCTCCCAGCAGCGGGCCCAATATGGACAGAAGCAACGCCGGCAAGATGAGCGTGCCGGTGGGAATCAGCAGCTTGACGGGCGCACGCTCGATCTCGCGCTCGACCGCGGCGCGATGAGCCGCACGGATCTCGCGACTTTGAGCGGCCAGCGTCTCGGCAAGTGGGGCACCCAGGGCGAGCGCCTGCCCCACCGTGATGGCAAAGGTCTCGAGCGCTCGCACGTCCAGGTCGCGCGCGGCGGCCAACAACTCGTCCTCACGCGTGCCCACGCCCACCTGCCACGCCATGCAGGCGCGCTCAAGGCGAAGAGCCAGCACTGACCGGCGGTTGGCGCAGAAAATCTCAAGCGCCGCATCAAACGAAAGACCGGCCGAAAGACCCAAGCGCACAACATCGATCATCTCGGACACTTCGCCGAGCGACACTCGCGCCGGGCCGCCCGCTCCAACCGCGCCCTTCACTCGCGCGGTCAGAGCATCGACCACCGAGCGACCCGCGGCAGCGACCAGCACCGCCTCGCGCTTGCAGGCCCCTGCGACCTTGCGTGCATCCGCCCGATCCAACCCCGTCGCGACAAATACACTCAGGGCGCACAGGCAAGCCGCAACTGCAACCGGGGCGCTCATAGCTCCACCCGCATAATGCGCCGGATAACCACCAGGGCAACGGCGTTGAGGGCAAGACCCAGCACCACAGCGCCCGCGCCGGCAGGCGTCGCAAGACCGCGACGAAAATCTGCCGAAAGCAGCGCCAACACCGCGCACATGCCCGCCGGCATCGCCGCGACCATATGCGCAGACATGCGAGCCTGCGACGTCTTAACATCCAGGCGGCGCTTGAGCTCAATGCGCTCCCCCACCATGCTCGACGCCTCGGACAGTAAGTCGGCAAGCGGAGCGCCGGTGCGCTGAGACACCTTAAGCGCCAAGGTCACAAGCGAAAGACCGGGGGCGTCGATACGCACGAGCAAGTCATCGAGTGCGTCGGTCGCCGAGATGCCGCAATCGATCGCCGCCGCCACCCGCAAAAACTCGGTATGCACTGGCTCTTGCGCATGAGCGCCCACAAAGCGCATGCCCTGGGCCAGCGAATGTCCCGAGGCAAGCGACATGGAAAGTGCGGTAAACGCCTCGGGCATTGCCTCTTCTGCATCGTGTTGCTCGCGCCGGCTCTCAAAGCCATCCCGAGCGGCACCAACGGCAAACGGAGCAACAAGTCCCAAGGCAAATCCGAGGGGCGATAACGACACCATCGTTAGTAAAACGCAGCAGACACCGCTCGATAGCAGCAGAAACGCCAAACGTCCCGAAGCATCTTCGATCACGAGGCCAAGGCGATGCGCCGGAGCCAGCGATGCCCACGAACGGGCGATCTTTTTCAGCAGATCGTTTTCCACCAGCTCACGCGGCAGCTTCTCTGCCACCGTCTCGAGCGCCTGACGTGCCAGCTCCGCCGGCGGTACCTGCGGCACACGAGGTTCCGCCCCGCACGCCGTCGCGACAGAAAGCCCTGCCAAGCCCCCTACGACGAGGGGCACAGTGATCTCCATTCGTCCACCTCCTCTTGTGTGAGTGTCCCCGACCGCAGGCCTTCTGCGATAAACGGCGGCTCGCGGTCAAGCGTCCAGGTGCGCTCGGCGGCATCGAACGTCACATAGCGCTCGAGCTCTACGCCACCCGATGCGGCGCGTCGCACCCCCGAATACGAGGAGACGAAACGCCTGCCATCGGCGTGGCGCTCGGACATCACGATGCCGTCGAGCGCCATGGCAATCTGCTCCTCGATGAGCTCGCTCGGCAGATCGATGCCATAACGTGCAAGCAACGTCAGACGCACCACGGTCTCCTGTTCTGAACCCGCATGAAGTGTGGTGAGCGACCCGTCGTGGCCCGTGTTCATGGCCTGCAACATGTCGCAGCACTCGGCACCGCGCACCTCGCCCACCACGATGCGGTCGGGGCGCATGCGTAGGGCATTAGTTACCAGGTCGCGGATCGTCACCGCGCCCTCGCCCTCAATTGAAGCCTCGCGCGCCTCTAGGCGCACCACGTGCGGATGATGCGCAAACTTGAGCTCGGCAGAGTCCTCGATCGTCACGATGCGCTCGCCGGTGGAAATCTCACATGACAACGCGTTGAGCAGGGTGGTCTTACCAGATCCCGTGCCTCCCGCAACCGCCAGGTCCTGTCGCAGCGACACCGCACACGACAGCAGCTGCGCATACCAAAGCGGCAGCGATCCCAACCCCACGAGCTCGTCCAGCGAGCAGATACGGTCCGAGAACTTTCGAATGGTGAGAATCGGTCCGTCAATCGCCACAGGCGGAATCACAGCGTTGACGCGATAGCCCGTTTTGAGGCGGGCGTTGACGATGGGGCTGCGCTCGTCGATACGGCGGCCAAGTGGCGAGATAATGCGGTCGATAAGCACACGGATCTGCTCATCATCCTCAAACGCATGCTCGATGGGATGCAAGACGCCGCCGCGTTCAAAGAAAGCCGAGCGGCAGCCGTTGATCATGATCTCGGTAACGGTGTCGTCCTCGATGAGCGGCTGCAACGGCCCCAAGCCCACCACGTCATCCAAAATCTCGTCGATGATGGTCTCGCGCTCGGGCGTCGCGAGATCGGTCGGCTCCTCAACATTGAGCGCCGCCTCCACCGCAGGACGCAATTCCGAGCGGGCAAGTACCGGGTCGATATAGGCGCTGATACGCGCCACTTCGTCGTAACCCATGCGATCCATCACGGCGCGCTTGGTGCGTCGTTTCACAGCGCGGCGACGCCCCGCATCTACAGGCGCTGCCGCCGCCGCAGCGCCGGCAGCCTTAATCCTCGTTTGCAGGCTCATCGCTGATCACCCTCGCGCGACCAGGGAAGGCGGATACGCGGGCGTTCGGTGCGCGTTGCACGGTCGGCGACCATATCGCTCCAAGGGCCGACGGCGCACCCCAGTTCCACGAGCATCTCGCGCGTGGCCTCGCGCACGCTAGTCGCAAAAGCGCTGGGCTGCCCCACTGCCTCGTCAGCGCGCCCAAACGCCATGAGCGCGGCGAGATCCTGCCCGCCATCGGCGATACGAATCTTGGAGCTCAACGCACAGGCAATCTCAAAGCGCATGGCGACGTCCTCGTCTGCCCCGCGCGCACCGAACCGGTTGAACACGGCGCTCATGCGCGTGCGCGGCACACCTACTCGACCTGCCAGTTCAATGACGCGCGATGCCGATGCCGCGGACGACACCGCCGCATCGCCAACGACCAGGCAACGGTCGCTCGCCGCCACCGCAGCCGCCACGGCGTCGCCCCAAAAGACCGAGGTATCGATAAAGACCACGTCGGATTCGCGACGCAGAACATCAAGCAGCAGCTCCACCGGACGTGCCATGAGCTCGGCTTGCTCGGGCGCCGCGACGGGACCCCAGAGCGTAACGCCCGGTGCCACGCGCATCGATGTGGCTACGATATCCGGCTCGGTGAGCGTGCCCGCCGCCGACGGCTCGATAAGTGCCGCCATATCGCGCGGAGCATCGACGCCTAACAAGTCGTAAAGGTTTCCAAACATCAGGTCCAGGTCGAGCACGGCGGCACGCAAGCCCAACAGCGACGATGCGTGTGCCATGGTGGCAACGATCGTCGACTTGCCGCAACCGCCCGAACCCGAAATGGCGCAGATGACCGGAGCTCGATGCGGCGAAGCGGCAGCGTCTGCCGGCGGCATCGGAGGCGGCGGGGCGGGCGTCGGTGACAGCGTCCCCGTCTCCCCCGCCGCAACCACACGCTGCGTCCAAGCCGGCATGGCAGCTTGTTCGGTCTGCGAGGCAGGCTCGTTCTGTGCAATCTGCTCATGCTGTATCAGCGACAACTCGCCGCACCCGGCAAAGCCCTCAACTTCATCGAGTTCATCCGCCAGATTCACGCCGTGCACGTATCCCATATCTACAGCCGGGGAATCGCCAGCATGCTGCGCCGGCCCTCCAGCGTCATCGTGTACAAGGGGGTTCCGGGGGCGCCGACCATGCTCGGCTTCCGCTTTTCCATAATCATCAACACGCGGGCCTCTTGTAGCGCGAGGCGCCCCGGGTTCCCTATCAACAAAAGCATCGGGCTCAATCGTCATGCGCCGATCGGAATCGACCGCTCCCTCGCCCGCGCGCCCGTTGCCGCATATACTGTGTGCAGCGATGACCTCGGTCGCCCCCGCGCGAAACAGCCCCTCGATATCCGACGGATCGAGCGCTTCTATCAACACGACCACGCGACTCACGCGGCCTTCGGCCGTCAGGCGCGCAACAGTCTTGCGCACATCTTCGGTATCAAACAGAGACGCCGCGATGATGGCAGCCCCGCGGCGTGACGGAAACGCCCGCGCCATGGAAACCAGCCCGTCCAGGTCACCCACGCGAAGCACCTGTGCACCCACATCACGGCCCTCGACTTCCCGCTGCAACAGTCCGTAATCGCCGCACGCGCAGCACGCAAGCCAGATCGCCTTCATCACTCGTCGCCTCCGCTCTTTTTGCCGCGCGCCGTGGCGGGAATCGTCAAGCTGACCGTTCCCTTGCCCGAGGCTCCCAGCAGTTCCTTGACGTCTTCGGGGTCAGCCGCCAGCGTCACCCATTCGATCTTGCCCTCGCGCGTGGCACCGGAATTCTCACTGGTATCGATCACGTACGCGCCGCACAGCCGATCGGTTACGCCGTCTTTTTGCACATACACATCCACGTAGCTGCCCACGCCCGTAGCACCGCCGACCGAGTGCTCGGCATCGACCGCCACCGAAACGGCGACCTTGCCCTTAGGCACCTCGAGCTTGCGGCTCTCGGCCTTGGTGTAGACATTGCAGATCACGGCGTTTTTGGGAATACGCGAAGTCGTCACGTCGTCGCGCACCTGGCGCAGCTCGGTCGCCGCGTCACGCGGCAGCAGGCTCGTCAGCCATTCCTGGGTTATGACATTGGTCTCATCGAGGGCCTCGCCCACATCGATATCGCGCGCCGCGACGCATACCTCGACGCGATCGCCACCGTACTTGGCCAAGGTCTCAGCCTGGACCTGTTCGGCTCGTGAGCGGATCGACGAGCCGTAAGCCATGCAGAGCAGCGCAGCGAGCACGCCCGCGACCAGACTGATGGCGATGCGTTTGCTCTTGTTCACGGCCGCTCCTCTCATGGCAGTGCCGGGCGAATGCCCGTACCACCATTGTCTGGGCGGTCAGAGTGCAAAGCGGCGCAATCGCGATCTTGGTTTTCGATGTCAAACCAATCGCTGACCAAAAGCTGACCAGCCCGTCAAGCTCGTGGCAAGGTTTTGGTCAGCACGTCAGCAAACTGCATGTTTCGAGGCTTTTCCGCAGCAAAAAGCCGTCTCCCGAACAGTTGGGAGACGGCTGTCATAGGAAAATTCAATTACAGATGGACATCGGGATCGAGCATTTGAGCGCTCACGCGCATGGATGACGCCAGGTTTTGGAACGTTTCCAGACGCAGGCTGTCGATCTGCCCGGCGTCCTCGGCCTCGCGAACGGCGCAACCCGGCTCATGGGTATGCGTGCAATCGCCAAACCGGCACGCGCGCGATGCCTCGACAATCTCGGGGAAGGCGCGGGCCAGTCCCCGCTCGTGACCCACGAGCGGTAGGCTGCGCAGGCCCGGGGCATCGGCGATCACGCCGGCGTCGCCCGGCAGCGCCACCATCACGCGCGCGACGGTAGTGTGACGGCCTTGGTCGTCGCGTTCGCGCACACCGCCGGTCGCCAACGTATCGTGGCCCAGCAGTGCATTGAGCAGCGTCGACTTGCCGGCACCCGACTCGCCCAGAATCATGGCGCAGCTCCCGACAGGCACGCAGGCACGGACCTCGTCCAGGCCGCGGCCCTCGGCAGAGGACGTCACGATCACGCGCACGTCCGGACCCACCAGGCGGCGCACGCGGTCCAGATCGCGCTCGAGCTCCTCGGCATCGCAACGGTCAGCTTTGGTGAGTACCACCACCGGTTCGGCATCGCAGTCGAGCGCCAACACCAGCGAGCGCGCCACACGGTCGAGCAGCACCTCGCCGGCACCGAGCGCCTGCACGATTAGCACGCTATCCACGTTGGAGCAGAGCACCTGGCGCTCTCCGCGGGCACGGCCGCGCCAACGCTCAAAGCTCGTACGGCGCGGCAGCACGCACTCAATCACGCCCATATCGTGCCCGGGAGCGCGGCGCACCGCCACACGATCGCCCACGGCAGGTAGCAGGACCTCGTCCTCACCGCGCGACTTGGCAAACCCCACGGCATGCTCGGCGCGGAAGGTATCGTCGGCGGTCGCCACCAGTGGAAACCCACGATCCAAGCGCACCACGGCGCCAAGCTGCATCTGCTCGGGCTCCTCGGCATGTGCGCAGAAATCATCAAAGGCAGTCTGCTGAGCTTCATCGACCGGCAGGTCATCAAACGCCGGAACGTCCTGCAGCGCGTCGAGTCCCGGCACGCTTGCCAGCAGTTCCTCGGCAGACGCGGGAGCTTCGGTCGCAAGCTTCCGACGACGATTGCGCTTAGCCCGCGCCCCCGTCGTCTTTTTCTTCGCTTTAGCCTTAGCCTTGCCCACAAGCGCCTCCCAGCACCATAAATCACAACTGAGCAGGTATTTTAAATCAAAAAGAGCTGGCCGGGCAAAGCCCGACCAGCTCACATACTTTCCCTCAGCTTACGGTCCCGAGAGGTTATCCGAAGGCCCGCCCGCCGGGAGGGGTTTCTTCTAAGCGATCCCGCAGCGCGAAGCGCGAGGACCAGCGAAGAAGAAACCCCGCAGGCGGTCGGGCCGGAGGGAAGGATGGCCTTTCGACCTACTCCTTCTCGACCGCGCGCATGATCGCCTTGTAGATCTCCATCAGCGGAATGATCAGGAAGGCCAGGCCCAGGGCAGCGACAACGCCCTTGAGCTCAAGCGTCACGGGGCCAAAGAACATCTCGGCAAGCGTCGGCTGCACGGTCACAATCACCGTCAGCACCAGCGCCAGCGCGGCGGAAGCCCACAGCCACATGTTCTGCTTCTTCATCTTAAACAGCGACGTGCGACGGCTGCGCATATTGAAGCAGTGGAAGATCTCGACCATGTTGAGCGTGATGAACGCCATCATCACGCCTTCCTCGTCGGCATTGCCGGCGATCATATCGGCGATGTGGATGTAGCCCATGTCAAAGTACACGCCCACAAAGAAGCTCGCCAGCACCAGCACGGTGATGATTAGGCCCTGGACCACACAGTCCAGGCCCATATTGCCGGCAAAGACGCCGTCCTTGGCGTTGCGCGGCTTGCGCTTCATGATGTCGCCCTCGGCATCCTCCATGCCCAACGCGAGCGCGGGGAAGCAGTCGGTAACTAGGTTCACCCACAGCAGCTGCACCGGCTGGAAGATGGTAAAGCCGATGAGCGTGGCGATAAACACCGAGAACACCTCGGCAAGGTTGGCCGAAAGCAGGAACTGGATGACCTTGCGGATGTTGTCGTAGATGCGACGGCCCTCTTCGCAGGCACCGATGATGGTGGCGAAGTTGTCGTCGGCGAGCACCATGTCGGCGACGTTCTTGGTGACATCGGTACCGGTAATGCCCATGCCCACGCCGATGTCGGCGCGCTTGATGGACGGAGCGTCGTTGACGCCGTCGCCCGTCATGGCCACGATCTGGTCGCGCGACTTCCAAGCCTCGACGATGCGGGTCTTGTGCTCGGGCTGGACGCGGGCGTACACGCCGTAATCCTCGATGTGCGCGTCGAGCTCCTCGTCGCTCATGCGATCGAGGTCGGCACCGGTGATGGCCTGGCTGCGATCGGCGACGATGCCCAGCTGCTTGGCGATGGCCACGGCGGTGTCGATGTGGTCGCCCGTGATCATGACGGTGCGGATACCGGCGTCGTGCGCCTCGCGGATGGCGTCGGCGACCTCGGGGCGGACCGGATCAATCATGCCGGACAGGCCGCAAAAGACCAGGTCGTGCTCGAGCGCGGCGGGGCTGCAGTCGGCCGGGACCTCGGTGTAGGTGCGGCTTGCCAGCGCCAGCACGCGCAGGGCCTCGTCGGCCATGGCCTTGTTGGCGGCCACGAGCTCGGCACGACGCTCCTCGGTCAGTGGAACGACCTTGTCGCCGTCGTAGATATGGGTGCACAGGCCGATCACCACGTCGGGCGCGCCCTTGGTGTACTGCTCGTACTCGCCGTCCAGGGTCTCGACGACCACGGACATCATCTTGCGGCCGGAGTCGAACGGGGCCTCGCCCACGCGCGGATGCTCGGCGGTCAGACCGGTGAGCCCCGCCTTGCCGGCGTCGTTGACGAGCGCGCACTCAGTCGGCTCACCCACGGCCTCGCCCAGCTCCTCATCCCACTGGGCGTCGGAGCACAGAGCCATACCGGCCAGGAACTTCTCCTCAGGCGCGGCGAGCTCGTGCTTGACGACGGTCATCTTGTTTTGGGTAAGGGTGCCGGTCTTGTCGGAGCAGATGGTCTGCGTGCAGCCAAGGGTCTCGACAGCAGAGAGCTTGCGGATAATCGCCTGGCGCTTGGCCATCTTGGTCACGCCAAGCGACAGCACGATGGTCACGACGGCGACCAGACCCTCGGGGATGGCAGCGACGGCGAGCGAGACAGCGACCATAAAGGTGTCGAGCAAGGCAGTCGGATCGGTAAGGACGTTGCCCACGCCGTGGCGGAGGATGTCAACGCCAAAGATCACGACGCAGATGATAATCACCATGATGGTGAGGATGCGGCTGAGCTCGGCAAGCTTCACCTGCAGCGGCGTGAGCTCTTCCTTGGCCTCGGCCAGGGCGCCGGCGATCTTACCCATCTCGGTGTTCATGCCGGTGCCGACCACGACGGCGCGGCCGCGGCCGTATACCACGGTGGAACCCATGTAGCACATGTTCTTGCGGTCGCCGAGCGGCACGTCATCGGTGCCCGCGGCAAGCTCAATCACGTCGGCGTGCTTCTCTACGGGCACCGACTCGCCGGTGAGCGCGGCCTCTTCGATCTTCATCGTGGCGCTCTCGAGCACACGGCAGTCGGCCGGGACGGAGTCGCCCGCCTCGAGCATGATCACGTCGCCGGGCACGAGCTCGGCGCTCGGCAGGTGCACGAGCTTGCCGTCGCGCAACACCTTGGACTGCGCCGCGCTCATCTCCTGCAGGGCCTCGAGGGCCTCCTCGCTCTTGGCTTCCTGGACCACGCCCAGCACCGAGTTGACGATAACGACGAACATGATGATGAAGACATCGGCAAAGTCGGGCTCGCCCTTGACCATGCCCGTGAGTGCACTGATGACAGCGGCAACGATCAGCATGATGACCATGGGGTCGGCCATCTGCTCAAAGAAGCGCTTCCACAACGGTGTCTTCTCTGCTTCCTCGAGCTTGTTAGGGCCTGTCTTGGCGAGGCGCGACGACGCCTCGCCGGTGCTCAGGCCGAGGTTCTCATCGACACCCTGGTCGCTGAGCACCTCCGCCGCGGCGGACAGGTATTCCTTTTGCATATAGAGTCCCCTCCTGGGATTCGGGCCACTCAGCAGATTGATGCCCGATCATAATTCCCAGGAGAAGGGCAAGGGCTCATCAAGGCTGCCGTGCTGAGCGGCAGTTGATAGTGGAGCTATGGTACCCCAAAGCGGCGCGTCTAGCCAAAACATTCCAATTGGAAACACGGCTCGAGTGCAACGGTGCAGACCGTGTGATGCTCAATGTTGGTAAAACGTTTTTTCTTCGGCACTTCGTCAAACTGAAATATCGCCCAGATAGCAGCGGTAAGAGCAGTTGGTAAAATTTTTGCATATACCGTTTTTCCCGCAAAAAATGAACTTCTTAATCGGCATACGGTCGTTTTTTTGGGGTATTCGGTCGGTATTTCGTTATAATCAACTCGATTTTATTTCTTATGGTTTATCTATCAGCGCAAGACGATGTCAGATGGAGGTCTGAATGTACAAGCGCACCAAGATTGTATGCACCATGGGTCCCGCCTGCGATAGCGACGAGACCATCCGCGAGATGATCAAGGCGGGCATGAACGTCGCCCGTTTTAACTTCTCGCACGGATCCTACGACGAGCACCACGGTCGCATCGAGCGCGTCCGTCGTATTTCCAAGGAGCTCGGTCTGCCCGTCGGCATCCTGCTCGACACCAAGGGCCCCGAGGTCCGCACCGGCCTTCTGGTCGACGGCAAGAAGGTTGCCGTCAAGACCGGCGACAAGATCGTCGTCACTGCTCAGCCCACGTCCGAGGATTTCCACGGCACCGCTGAGCACATCTCCCTCGACTACCTGGCTCTGCCCTCCGAGGTCGAGAAGGGCTCCCTCATCCTGATCGATGACGGCCTGGTTGCCCTCGAGGTCGAGTCCGTCGACGGCCAGGACATGACCTGCGTCGTTAAGAACGACGGCCTGATCGGCGAGCGCAAGGGCGTCAACATGCCCAACGTCAACATCTCGCTGCCCGCCATCACCGAGCGCGATCGTCAGGACATCCTCTTTGGCCTGACCGAGAACATCGACTACATCGCCGCTTCCTTCATCCGTGACGGCGAGTCCGTCCGCGGCATCCGCGAGCTTTGCCGCGAGAACGGTGGCGAGCACGTGACGATCTTCCCGAAGATCGAGTGCGCCCTGGGCGTCGAGAACTTTGACGAGATCCTCGAGGCTTCCGACGGCATCATGGTCGCCCGTGGCGACCTGGGCATCGAGATCAAGCCCGAGCTCGTTCCCCACATCCAGAAGGAGATCATCGCCAAGTGCAACGCGGCTTACAAGCCCGTCATCACCGCTACGCAGATGCTCGACTCCATGCAGCAGAACCCGCGCCCGACGCGCGCCGAGGTTGCCGACGTTGCTAACGCCATCTACGACGGCACCGACGCCGTTATGCTCTCTGGCGAGTCCGCTGCCGGTAAGTACCCGGTCGAGGCCGTTAAGATGCAGGCCAGCATTGCTCTCGAGACCGAGAAGTACCTCCCGGCTCACGCTCCGCTCGAGGTTCCGGCCGATGCTCACGGCACCCGCGTCGTCAACAACGTTGTGGGTATGTCCGCTGTGAACATGGCTACCACCGTTGGCGCCAAGTGCATCACCGTGCCGACGACCACTGGTCGTACCGCTCGCCTGATCTCGCACTTCCGTCCCAACATGCCGATCTGCGCGTTCTCCCGCCACGAGTGGGCCGTCCAGCAGATGATCATGTACTGGGGCGTTATCCCGCATCAGGCCGAGATTACCCAGGGCACCGTCAACGGCACGATCGTCAAGGCGATCGAGACCGCAAAGGAGCTCGGCTACGTCGAGGCCGGCGATCTGACCGTCGCCACCGCCGGCGATCCCCGCATGAGCGTCCAGCTCGAGGACAAGGTCTCCTCGACCAACGTCGCTTACGTCGCTCAGGTGCGCTAAATCACACTTTCAAGCACACTTGCATTGCAAAGGGCCCGGAAGGCTTTGCCTTCCGGGCCCTTTTTCTGTATGCCGATGCCGGGGCACGGCAAAACACGCGCCCATTTCTTTACCAAAAGCACGAAATCCGCCCTTCAAGGCCCAGAACTAGGACTCCTGGCTCCAAAAGTGTTCGCCCGGCGGCAAGCCCACACCCCTTGCAGAACTGCTAAATCGTTTTAGCAAGGTCAAAATCAGCCACGTTTTCGGAAGTATGCGGCAAATTCTGGGACCTCCGAGCACTCCCCGTTTTTCCGCAACAAAATGCCTGATAAACTAGCCTCAAAAGCCAGGTCTGCTCACAGGGTTCAGATTTTGCCGCATACTTCCGAATTGACACTGGCACTCCTTAATCCATAGGCACGTTTTTCAGCTAGGAGGGCATCGTGGACCTGACACTATGCGGCCAAACTGCTTTTTACTATCACCGCATTCCGCCGCAAATACTGGGTCTTTACCCTGCCATTAGCCTTGGCACTATGGATCGCAGATGTTGCGGCCTCGGAAGCCATGCGGTTATAAAAGACCTGCTTCACGCCCCGCTTCACAGGCTTGTATTCACCCGGGCACAATCCGGGTCGCGAAGCCTGTTCAAATCGCACCTCCTGACTCAAGAGCCACCTCCCGGCTCGTTTAGGCAGACTGAGCATGGATTTGATGTCACGTCGCCGGAGTTTACGCTGCTCAACCTTGCTACGCAGGTCTCACGTAGCCAATTACTCATGGCCTGTTACGAGATGTGCGGCTCCTTTGCAGTGTTTAAGCCCTGCGTGCGAACGCAGCAACAATTCGATGAAGCTATCTCGCTTAAGCTCATTCCGCCTAACTGCGGTTGGGAGCGGATCCAAGACGTCAACGGCAAAGACACCAACCTATGGAAGCGTACGCCGCTCCTTGCCGCGGCGGATATCGCTGCGTTCGCCAAGCAGGCCGCAGGCCTGCGCGGCGTCAAGCAGCTTCGTTGGGCGGTCGAGCACATGACGGGGCAGACCGCCTCGCCCTTCGAGGTGCAAACCTCCATGCTCGTCTCACTTCCCCGCGATGAAGGCGGCCTGGGCATCCATATCGCAAACAACGTCCGCATCCCGCTCAGCGAGGCCGCGCGTTCGCTGTATGACAAAACCTGTTGCTATGCCGATATCCTCATCGAGAGCGCTACCGACAGCATGGGCGTCATCCTGGAATGCCAGGGCCGCTCCGCTCATGACAACGAAGCCGCAAGCCTCTCCGATGCCGAGCGCACCACCGCCCTCACAAGCATGGGCTACGACGTTATCCAGATCACCTACGATCAAATCAAAGACACGAAGAGCTTTAACAACATCGCTGAGCTCATCTACAAAAAGGCAAGACTCCCCTACGCGCCGAAGACCAAACAGGAGCACACCGTCGAAGATGCCCTTCGACGGGAGCTGCTGGTTGATTGGGATGAGCTGTTCGCCGTCAAGCCAACCAGCTAGCAGCTGGCGATCAGAGGAACCGCGGGCGCGTCAGGAGCGGCGATGCGCTCGGCGAAGCCGGTTTCGGTCAGTTCGATAACCTCGGTAAACGTTGCATCGAAAAACTCCTCAGTTAGCAGGCGGTATGGCGGATGATCGGGCTCACCGGGGTTTTCGCGCACAATCTCGTGCATAACGCCGATGGTCTTAAGCACATACTCCTTATGGATGGGATACTGCCCAAAACGCGTCGCCGCAGTATACAGGCGATCGGTCGCGCGCGGAATCGAAACAATGCCGAGCGTCTTACCAAACCAGTCAAAGTCACCTTGCTTTTTAATGCGGAATTCCTCGCACGGCTTGCCGCCGTGCGCCTCCAGGTACTGATTCACGCGCGTATTCCATACGGTATCGGCCACCAGATGCGACCAGACACCCAGTGTCAAATCGAGCAACGACTGCGCCACATCTTCGGACGCAAGCGAGAACTCACAGGCGCCGGGACCGGCAACCGGCCCGGCATCCTTGTAGCGCTGGGGATAGTGCACGCGGTTCAGTCGCTCGCGTTCCTCGATAATCGAGGTCGCCGCGGCTGGCGCACCGATGGGCGAACTTTTAAGCAACGGTGCCACATAGGTATCCCAGAACTCATGCTCACGAGGCTTAGGGATGGGCTCAGGCTTGGCAAAGTGCGTAATGCGGTACGGGATGGGATCGGCGATGCCAGGGACCATATAGCCCACAAAGATGTCCGGAACCACGCAGCCAAACAAAAAGGCATTGCGGTCGCGCACGCTATCGGCAAGCGCACCGGTGCGCTCCAGCAAACGCTCCGTCTGAGCGATATGAATGTTCCAGCTTGGCATAGCCACCCCCATAAAAAACCTGGATAACTATACCATCACGGCAAAGCCGCGCGGGCGGCTACGCATCCTCTACGCAGCAACTAGTCCGTAGCATCGCTTTCGGTTCCATACGACGGCACGGGCGCCTCGACCACATGGTGATATCGATCGATATAGATGGCACGGGCCCCCAGGCGGCGCACCAAATCTTGATGGTGCGTACTCATCAAAACCGTCTTACCCGCCGCGACGTAAGCCAGCAAGAAGTTGACCACGATGTCGCATGAATCCTCGTCGAGCCCATTGGTAGGTTCGTCGAGGACCAAGATATCCGGGTTCATCGACACCACCGCAGCCAGCGCAACGCGCTTCTTTTGCCCGCCCGAAAGCTGATAGGGCGAGGCATCGACCAGATCGGCAACCTGGAACAGCTCCATGGCATCGCGGACGCGGCGCTCGAGCTCGTCTGTCGGCAGTCCCATCTGCGCGGGGCCAAAAGCAACTTCCTCGCCCACCGTAGCGCAGAACAGCTGGGCGTCGGCATTCTGGAACACAAAGCCCACGCGCTGATGAAAACGATGAGCGGCTGCGGAATCCTTGAGATATGCCGCATCGATCACGTGCCCGTCAAACAGGTACGCACCCGCGTCCGCGAGCTCAAGGCCGTTGATAAGGCGCATAATCGTCGTCTTACCGCAGCCGTTGGGACCGAGCAAGGCAACGAGTTCACCACGATCGACCTGCAGCGACACGCCATCGACAACCGTATGCCCCGTATAGGAGAACACCACGTCGCGCAGCTCGATGAGCGGCGCGACCTCGGCGCCGCCCGCACCGTTCGTGCCCGCCGCGCTATTCATATCGATCGTCAAAACGTCGCCCTTCCCTATTTGCATCCCCAGCCAGAACCAGCAGCGCCTACAGCACGGCGCACAACACTGCCAGCAGCGCCATGCCGGCCGCATAGACCGCATCTCGCCAGCCAAACCCGGCGCGCGCGGGCGCCGGATACGCACCGGCAAAGCCGCGGCAAAGCATAGCCTCGTCCATCGCGTGGCTGCATTCCATCGCCTTGATAAAGGTCATGCCCATGATACCCGCGATTGAATCGGTTCGCGAAAATCCCTCAGGCGTACGGCCAACGCTGCGCAGCATGACCGATTCGGTCAGATCGTGCGCCGTGCGACCCAGTACCTCGATGTGCTTGAGCGCCATATCAAACGTAAAGATAACTTCGTCGGGTAGATGCAGTATCTTGAGCGCCGCCGACATGCGGCTCCACGTGAGGGTCCACGAAACGCCCAGCACCAGCGACACATTAATGAAGGTCTTGAGCGCAATCTTGAGCATGGCGCCCGCGGCAGAAGCGTCCAGCAGCAAGGCGGGCAGCGCCAGAACCACCGCGAGCCCCGCAGCGCCAAGCGCCGGCACAAAGGTTGCCCGCAGCCCGCGTACGGGGCGCACGGCAACGAGCACCAGCGCGATAGCCGCCATCGACATGAGGTACAGCGGGCTCTGTGTCAGACACACGCACAGGACGCAAACGAACATCCCCACCAGGCGCACCGGAGCCGAAACGCAAGAAAGGGCGCGGTCGACCATCGACCCGCCCTCGTGTGCGCCTCCACCCAGGCGAACCCGCTCAAGCAGGCTCGCCAGGTGCAGGACATTCTTTTGCATCACACGATGCCGAGCCCCCGCGGGCTCGTATCGCTCCTCAGCCGCAAGCCAGCTAGGCAGCTCGGCTATTGCCATGAGCACCGCTTTCCTTGACCGTCAGCGAGAACAGGCGGAATGCGATGGTGAGCACCGCCACGCCGATCACGCCCGAAAGAATATACATCGCGGCCTGGCCGGCAAAGCCAAGGCCCTGCTCCTCGGAATAGGCCTGCAGGTAATCACCCGTAGGTAGAGCGTCGGCAAAGGTCGGGGTATCGAGACCGACCGAAGCCTGCAGGCTGTCGTCGCCAGCCTCCTGAACGGCGGTCGCGGCGCCCTCGGCGTCCCACTCGCCCCAGGCGTCACCCGTGGCCAGCAGGCCAAGCGGCGTGGCCACGACAAGCACGGCAACCAGGATGAGCGTGGGGACCAGCGAGGTCTTCTTGGCAGCAGCGCCCTCGGCAGCAAGCTGGCCATCGACGGCCTCGGGCCCGACGATAATGCTCGGCGCCGTCTTCTTGATAAAGCCGTAGATGGCGGCCGTCGCCACGCCCTCGATCACGCCGGCAACCAGCATATGCGGAATCAACATGGCCGGAATAGCCACGGACAGCGGGAAGGGGCAGTAAAGCGGAGCGCCCGAGGCGTTGGTGAAGAGCATCGGCTGAATGCCAAACTCGATTGCCGCGCACAGGGCCGCCAGGCACAGGCCGACCCAGCCGCTCACGATGGCAGAAACCGAAGTGCCCCAGCTCTTGTCGTGCAGACGACTGTTGAGCGCACGGAACACGATAGCAGCGACAAACGGCAGCACAAAGGCCATGTTAAAGCAGTTGGCGCCAAAGGACAGAACGCCGCCGTCGCCAAACAGCAGAGCCTGCAGCGCGAGTGCAACCGAGACTGCAATGGCAGCAGCCTCGGGGCCCAGCAGCAGCGCGATGAGCGCGCCACCAACGGCGTGACCAGTGGTGCCACCGGGGAGCGGCACGTTGAACATCATGAGCAAGAAGGAGAACGCGGCGCAGATGCCCAGAAACGCCATATGCTCGCGATCGAGCGTGGCGCGTACCTTTTTGATGCAATGGACCCAAACGGGCACCATCGCCACCGCCATAACGGCATCGGTCTGCGGGGACAGATAATTATCGGGAATATGCATGAGCCCTCTCAATCAGAACGTTGCGTGTTACGTTTCCAACAATCCGTAACACCGACTCTGCATACTAACAAAAAGGCGCACCGCCCACAACGCAGCACGCCCTTGCAATACGTACGTTATTAACCCAGGTCCACGCACCGTCCAATAAAGGCCCATGCACTCCCAACTTTCCGGTCACCCGGAAGAAGGTGTGGTCCGCTCGCAACAAGGTTAACGCAGGAACCCGCCCCCGAGAGGGGTTTTCTAAGGCAACATCCCGCAGCCGCGAAGCGGCGAGGACGTTGCCGTGAAAACCCCGCAGGGGGCGGGTTCCGAACGGCAAAGATTACGAACGAACCTCGCCGTTTACGCCCTTGCACACCTTGGTGACGATCTTCTGGTGCGCCTTCTCGACCTCTTCGCTGGTGAGCGTGTGGTCGTCGGAGCGATACGTAAGCGCAAAGGCCATGGACTTCTTGCCCGCTCCGATGCGGATGGGATCGCGGTAGACATCGAACAGGCGCACGCCCTCGAGCAGCTTGCCGCCGGCACTGGTAATGCGGCGCTCAAGATCCTCGCAGGTCACAGTGTTGTCGACCACGATAGCAAGGTCATGCTCAACAGCCGGGTACTGCGAGAACTCGCGATAGTTCTCCTGGTTGCGGGCGCCCTTGATCAGCTTGTCCAAGTCGAGCTCAAAGGCAACGACGACCTCATCGATGCCCATCGCCTCGCGCGCCTCGGGGTGAATCTCGCCGACCCAGCCCAGCACGGTGCCGCCCGAAAGGACCTCGGCGGCACGGCCCGGCTGCAAGAAGGCATAACCCTCGCCCTCGACGGGACGGAAGCGGACCTTCTCGATGCGCAGCTGGGCGAGCAGCTCCTCGACAATGCCCTTGCCAAAGAAGAAGCGCAGCTTGCGGTACTTCATGTTCCAAGACTGCTCGCTCCACTGGCCCGAGAGCACACCCGCCACGGACTTGGTCTCCTTGGGCAGGCTGGCGTTCTCGCGACCGTGGAACAGGCTGCCGACCTCGTACAGGTGCACGTTGGGCGTACCGTGAGCCTCGTTGTAGGCCACGGACTGCAGCAGGCCCGGAAGCAGCGAGCGGCGCATCTCGGTCTGCTCGGCAACCAGCGGGTTCATGAGCACCACGGGGCAACCGCGGCCCTCGGTGGACATACCGATCTTCTCCAGGTCGCCCGGGGCGGCAAAGCCAAAAGTCGTGGTCTCGTTGAGGCCGCAGGCGCGCAGGATCTCGCCGACCTTACGGGTGAGCTTCTGCTCGCGGGTCAGGCCGCCGATGTGGTTCTTGGCAGCCGGGATGGTCGCCGTCACGCGGCCCATGCCCCACAGGCGCAGGACCTCCTCGATCAGGTCAATCTCGCGCGGCAGGTCGGGACGGAAGCTCGGCGGGGTAACCATAAAGTCCTCGCCGTCGCGCTCGACGGTGCAGCCCAGGCGGGTGAGCGAGCGCTCGATAAAGTCGGGCTCGATGTCGGCACCGCAGATGGCGTGCACACGGGCCAGGCGCAGCTTAATGCTGTCGATGGTCTTGGGCGCGGGGAAAACATCGACATAGCCGGGAGCAACCTCGCCGCCGGCGATCTCTTCGATGAGCGCGCAGGTAACGTTGGCGACATCCACGCAGCCGGTCTCGTCAACCTGGCGCTCAAAGCGAATGGATGCGTCGGAAATCAGCGACAGGTCACGGCTGGTGTGCGAGGTGCGGCCGGCGTCGAAGCAGGCGCTCTCGACCATCACGTCAACGGTATCGTCCTCAATCTCGGAATCCATGCCACCCATAACGCCGGCCAGCGCCACAGGACGCTCGCCGTCGGTGATGAGGCCCATGCCGGCGTCGAGCACGCGCTCCTCGCCATCGAGCGTCGTGAACTTCTCATCCTGCTGGGCGGCGCGAACCACCACGCGACGGTGGCCATCGCGCTCGGCAAAGGTGTCGAGGTCAAAGGCGTGCAGTGGCTGGCCGGTGAGCATCATCACGTAGTTGGTGATGTCGACGATGTTGTTGTGCGGGCGCACGCCCAGGGCGTTGAGGCGTTTGACCATCCAGTCGGGCGACGGGCCGACCTTGACGTTGCGCACGATACGGGCAACGTAGCGGTCACACAGGCCCTCGTCGGCAATCTCGACCGAAAGCTCGTCGTCAGTCGCGCGGCCGGTCTCGGCCTTGATGGCGGGCAGCTCAACGTGGAAATCGCGGTCGAAAATGGCGCCGGTCTCGCGGGCCATGCCGATCATGGACAGGCAGTCGGGGCGGTTGGGCGTGATCTCGCAGTCGAGCACGGTGTCACTCGAGCACACATACTCGGCAAACGGCATGCCGCAGGGCGTATCCTCGGGCAGGATCATGATGCCGGAGTGGTCGCCGCCCAGGCCGAGCTCGCGCGCAGAGCAGTTCATGCCCATGGACACGACGCCGCGAAGCTTGCTCTTCTTGATCTTGACGTCGCCGGGAAGCACAGCGCCAATCATGGCCGTGACGATGTGGTCGCCGGCCTCGAAGTTCTGCGCGCCGCAGACGATCTGCAGCGGGGCGGGGTTGCCGTCGGCGTCGAGGTTCTTGTCGCCCACGTCGACCGAGCACACATACATGTGGTCGCTATCGGGATGTGGGGTCTTGGTGAGCACCTTGGCAGTCACCACGTGGTCGAAGGACTCGCCCACGGTGTCAATCGCCTCGACCTCGGTGCCGGTACGGATATATTCGTCCGAAAGGGTCTTGGGATCCTCCGGAATATCGATCATGGTCTTGAGCCAGTCGTAAGAAACGCGCATGTAGCTCTCCTAGTTCTTAATCTCCGCAAAGGGAGGGGTATCAAATGAAGACGTTCGCCTTAGGGTTGTCCAGGTGCCCCCAGGTTGGCGTGAAAGAGGAGCGACGCGTACTAAAGGTACGCGAGCGACGGTTTGAACGCCAAGATGGGGTGCCTGGGCAAGCCTAAAATTGGTTCAGGAAGCGCATATCGCCAGTCATGAGCGTTCTGAGGTCGGGCAGGTCGTAGCGCAGGGCCGCGACGCGCTCGGCGCCAATGCCAAAGGCGAAGCCGGTATACTTCTCGGGGTCGATGCCGCAGTTGATAAGAACGTTGGGGTCGACCATGCCGCAGCCCAGGATCTCGATCCAGCCGCTGTGCTTGCAGAAGTTGCAGCCCTTGCCGCCGCAGACGTGGCAGCTCACGTCCACCTCGCAGCTGGGCTCGGTGAAGGGGAAGAAGTGCGGACGGTAACGCGTCTTGCGGTCCTCGCCAAACATGCACTTAACAAAGTAGTCGAGCGTGCCCTTCAGGTCGCCAAAGGTGATGCCCTCGTCGACGACCAGGCCCTCGATCTGGTTAAACTGCGGCAGGTGGCAGGCGTCGGCCGTGTCGGGACGGTAGACGGTGCCCGGGCAGATCATGTAGATGGGCGGCTTCTGCGACTCCATGGTGTGAATCTGCACGCCCGAGGTCTGGGTGCGCAGCAGCACATCGGACTCGCCGTGGGCGTGAGCCTCGGGATGCGCGACGCTGCCGGGATTGTTGTCGACCACATAGAACGTGTCGCGGGCCGAGCGGCTCGGGTGATCCATGGGGGCGTTGAGCGCAGTGAAGTTGTAGTAGGAGGTGTCGACCATGGGGCCGGACTCGACGGTGTAGCCGATGCCGCAGAAGATGTCCTCGGCCTCCTCGATGATCTGCTTGATCAGGTGCTGGTGACCGATCTGCGGACGGATACCCGGCAGCGTGATGTCGACGGCCTCGTGCTCCAGTGCGTGCTTGAGGGCGGCGGCCTTCATCTCGGTGTTGCGCTCGTCGAGCATACCCTCGATCAGCTGGCGCATCTCGTTGGCGCGCTTGCCCATGACGGGGCGATCCTCGGGGGCGAGCTTGCCCATCATGCGCATCAGGCCGGTGATGCGGCCCTTGCGACCGAGCAGCTCAACGCGCGCAGCCTCGAGCTTGGCGGCGTCGTCGGCGCCTGCGACGAGCTCCTTGGCCTCTTCCTCGAGTTTGACCAGATCATCAATCAGACTCATGTCTTCCCTTTCGTCTCTCGCGCTCCCCGCTCGCCGGGACGACTGCCGCCGCCCAGCGTTGCGAAAACGCGGCCCGGTTCGGTAACAAAAAAACCGCCCTCGGGCATGTGCATTGCCCAAGGACGGTTGAATTCCGCGGTACCACCTTGTTTGACCCGGCGGATGTCTGGCCCGCCGTGCCCACTCTGCGCCCCTTATCGCGAGGCTCACGGCTTCCCTACTGGGGCTTCGCCGCCGCTAGCCGCGCGCCCGTTGAGGTCGCTGCTCGGGAGTGAACGCTTGGCCCTTGCCACCGCAGGAAGGCTTGCAGCCCATGACCTTCCCTCTCTTGCCGGCGACGCGGCGGGCAAAACCCTCTCCGTCAACGCATTGGGCTATAGGATACCACATTGTGTGAGCGTATCGCCGCGTTCCGTTTTGTTCGTGCTGGGTACAAGGCAGGTAGCTGTGCAAACTGGCCGAGCACCCGCCTGCGGCGCTCGGCCTGCGAGATTAAGGATACGGAATGGGAAAGAAACTCGATAAAAAGGCCAAGGCCGCCGTGGCAAAGGCTGCCAAGGGCGTCAAGGCTGCTAAAGTCGACAAGGCCGTCAAAAAGTTCCGCAAACTCGAGGGCAAGCTGTGGACTCGCGAGTACCTGCTCAAGATTGCCGAGTTCGATGGAGCGACGATTGCTCCTGCCAACGGCGCAGCAGCGCGTGCCGACGCCATGGGCACGCTTGCCGGCGAGCATCACAAGCTGCTGACCAGCGAGAAGTCCGTTGAGCTCGTACGCTCGTTAGCGCGCGAGACCGTCGCCGGCGGCAAAATCGACGACCCTCAGCTGCTCGACGAGATCCGTGTGCTCGGCCGCGATCAACGTGAGGCCAGTGCCATTCCCACCGAAGAAGCCGAGGCCTGGACTAGGCTCACCTGCGAGGCGGACGCCGCGTGGCACAAGGCCAAGGCAGCCAACGACTGGGCGAGCTTTGAGACCTATGTGGATAGAATCGTCGCCCAACTTAAGCATCAGGCCGAGCTCATGGACCCCAAGCGCGATCCATACGACGTTTGGCTCGACCAGTACGAGCGCGGCCTTTCCGCCAAGAGCTTCGATGCGTTTTGCGATGAGGTCAAGGCCACGGTCGTGCCGCTCGTGCACGCCATCGGCGAGCGCGGCCAGCAGCCGGCTGCCGACTTTTTGCACGCCCACGTGCCCGAGGCTGCCCAGCGCGCCATGAGCTTCGACCTTATGAAGCTTGTCGGCCTGGACCTGGACGACACCACGCTTGCCTTTACCGAGCATCCGTTTAGCGAGGGCTTTGCCGTGGGTGATGCGCGCATCGCGACGCACATCTACGAGGGCGACTGCATCTCCAACGTCTACAGCATCATCCACGAGGCGGGGCACGCCATGTACGAGCTGGGCGTCAATCCCGCCTATGCGCGCACGTGCTTGGAGGGCGGCACCTCCATGGGCATCCACGAGAGCCAGAGCCGCTTTTTCGAGAACACCGTGGGTCGCAGTCGTGCCTTTATGGGCCCGCTGCTCGAGGTGCTGCGTCGTCACGCGCCCGAGGTCTACGGCGACGTCGACGAAGACACGCTCTACCGCGCCGTGAACATCGCGCAGCCGTCGTTGATCCGCACCGAGGCCGACGAGCTCACCTATCCGCTGCATATTATGGTGCGCTACCAGATCGAGCGCATGCTGTTTGCCGGCGAGGCTACGGCCAAGGACATCCCCGCGCTTTGGAATCGCTTTATGGACGAGTACCTGGGCATTCCCGTTCCCGACGACACGCACGGCTGCCTGCAGGATACGCATTGGAGCGGCGGTTCGTTTGGCTACTTCCCCACGTATGCGCTGGGTAGCGCCTACGATGCCATGTTTGTGCCGGCCATGTGCCGCGACGGTGTCGACCTCAATGGCGCCTGTGCGAGCGGCGACCTGGCACCCGTCCGCACCTGGCTGGGCGAGCACATTTGGCAGTGGGGCCGCGCCAAAGACGCGCCGGAGCTCATCAAGGGCGCCTGCGGCATGGCGTTCGATGCCCGCTACTACTGCAGCTACCTGCAGGACAAGTTCACCACGCTCTACGAGCTGTAAAGCTTAGACAACACGCAACGCAAAGGGGCGCCGCAGGATCTATCCCGCGGCGCCCCTTTTTCATCTAAACCAGAGACCCGGCACTTGGGGACGTTCCTTTTATCCCGGCACTTTAGGAACGTCCCCAAGTGCCGGATAAGCGAGCAAGGTGACGTGAAATGAAAGGGCGCTGACCTTCTGGTCGCGCCCTTGAAATTGAACGTCAGATTGCCGCTTGGGGCCGCTTGCAGCGTCGAGTAGTTACGCGGTTTGGTAAAACCGCGTAACTACAGAGCTTCCAACGCGTTGGCGATGCGCTTCATGGCGGCGTCGGCGGATGCTTGGTCGGGCGCCTCGGCCAGCACGCGGATAACCGACTCGGTTCCGCTCTTGCGCACCAGCACGCGGCCCTCGCCTGCCAGCGCAGCCTCGGCCTCGGCGATGGCGTTCTGCACGCCCATGTTCTCGAGCGCGGCGTCCTTGTCGGCCACGCGCACGGCAACCTGCGCCTGCGGCAGCAGCTTGCACGGAGCCGTAAGCTGCGAGAGCGTCTCGCGCTCGGCACGAATCACTTCCATCACGCGCAGCGAGGTCATAATGCCGTCGCCCGTGCGCTCGATATCGCCAAAGATCGTATGGCCCGTCTGCTCGCCGCCCAGGCTGTAGCCGCCCTCGCGCATCTTGGCATACACGTGACGGTCGCCCACGCCGCTGGTCACGGCGCTCAGGCCGGCAAGCTCCAGCGACTTGACCAGGCCAAAGTTGCTGGCAATCGTCGGCACCACGGTACCGCCCGAAAGACGACCGTGCTTGTTCAGGTACACGCCGCACACGTACAGAATCTGGTCGCCGTCGACCACGCGGCCGCGCTCGTCCACGGCCAAGCAGCGGTCGGCATCGCCGTCGTAGGCAAAGCCCACGTCCAGACCCTGCTCCACCACGTGGCGCTGTAGGCGCTCCATATGCGTGGAGCCACAATCGACGTTGATGTTAAAGCCATCGGGCGCGGCGTTGATCACGCGCACATCGGCGCCCAGCGCGTCGAATACCGGCTTGGCCACCGAGGACGCCGAGCCGTTGGCGCAGTCGAGACCGATCTTGACGCCCTGCAGCGAAAAGTTCGCGCTTGCGATGAGCGAGGCGATATAGCGGTTGCGACCCTGCATGTAGTCCACCGTGGCGCCGATGTGGTTGCCCGTGGCCAGCGGCACCTCGCTCTTCTCATCGATGTAATCCTCGATGAGCTCCAGCACGTCCTCGTCCATCTTAAAACCGTCGCTATTGACGAGCTTAATGCCGTTATCGCAAAACGGGTTGTGGCTCGCGCTGATCATGATGCCGCAATCGAAGCAGCCTTCCACGGTCTGATGTGCTACGCCCGGCGTGGGGATCACGTGCAGCATATAGGCGTCCGCACCGCTCGCGACCAGGCCACTCACCAGCGCCGCCTCGAACATATAACTCGAGCGACGCGTGTCCTTACCCACGATGACGCGCGCCTTGCGCTCGCGGTTGGCGCCGTAATACCAGCCCACAAAACGGCCAATCTTATAAGCGTGCTCTACCGTCAGCCCAACGTTGGCCTCACCGCGAAAGCCGTCGGTGCCAAAGTACTTCATGCGCTCTCCTTACAAAATAGGGGCGAACAGATTGCCTGTCCGCCCCAAAATGGTACTCGATTATCTGCGCTACCAGAAAAACCCTACGCCGACGCGCTGTCGCGAGCCGCCTGGCATGTAGGAGTCTGACGCAGCGTAAGCGGCTTGTCCCCCGCCTCGGCCGACGTGGTCAGCGTATACGTGATCGTCGTCGTCTCGCCAGCATGCAGGTCAACGGTGCCCGAATAGAAGGGAATTCCATGCCACGTAGCGGCGCCAAGACCAAACTGGGTGCCCTCAACCGTAAGGTCACTGATGTTGCCACCCGTCGGGGCAAACAACGAGACATTCAGGCGCTCGTCGTCGCGCGCGGCATCGGGCGCGCTCGCCGCGACGTAATCGGGCAGCTTGCCTGCCTCCTCCTGCGTCATGATGTTCGTCAGGGTAACGGTGATGCGATACGAGCACGTGCCGTCGCCGTTCTTGACGCCCTGGCCAATCTGCGTATCAGCGTTCAGGTACCAGTCGAGCTTGGAGAAGCTCAGGTTGTTAAAGTAAACGCCGGCAACGGGATCGGCACTCGGATCATCCGGATCGGGTAGCGAAGCGTCAATGCCCGTCTCTTTGATGGCATTCTGCTCATCATCGTTTCTCATCCAAGCAATCAGACGGCCCTCTTCGGCACCGCGCTCGAATGCACCGACAAGCTTTGTAACGTCGACGTCACCGATGCCACCGAGAATCTTGTCGAAGGCGGCGCTGGCAACAGCCGCAAAGATGCCGTCCGATTCCTCGACCGGATAGTTCCAATACACATCGTGCATGAGAACCTTCGCCGCGTTGGTACCGTCGACGACCGTACCATCGGGCAGCGAGACATTACCGACAAGGCCCAGCAGGTACTGTAAGAACACAGGATCGATGCCGACGACGCCATCAACGTCCTGCCCATATTGGGACTTCCACAGCGCGGCGACACGCTGCGAGTTGCGGGGCCAATCGGGCGAATAGGTATTGCCCGAGTTGTACAGGTTACTGTGGTTACCGAACAGCGCCTCATCCTCTTCGTCGACGCTCTCGACCGCCTCATCCTCGCTGAGTCCAATGCGGGGAACAAACTCGCCAATCGACATCTGGCCGTCGGTGACCGAAATCAGGCCCTGCGAACCGCCAAAGCCGCCGCAAGCACGAATCTCGACGTTGTTCATGGCGTACACAAGGTAGTTACGCGTCTGGCCGTTGGCGCCGAGCATCTGGGGAAGGACGGGGGCGACCTTCTCCGCCGCGTCAACCGCGCCGTTGAGGGTAGCAAAGCCGTCCTTGGCCTTATCGACCAGCTCGGTCACCTGGGAAATATGAGTATCGCCAATACCTTGGATCTTCTCGTTGGCGCTCTTGAACACCTTGGAGCTATCGGAAAGCGAATCGGCAACGGCCTGCAGCGCGGACACGTTAATCATGCCGTCCTGAAACAGCTTGCCGGGCGTGGCCTGCGAAAGGTTATCGGCCATGGGAACCAGCGCATTGCTCGAGACATCGGACAGGGCGCCGATCATGGTGCGGGCCGCATTGATGTCGCTGCCATACACCGGGATAAACGAAGCCGCCGTCCACAGCGGGCTCGAGGTCTCCGCCTTCATGCTGTCGCAAAGCTCATCAATCTTCTTCGCGTCGTCAGGCAGCGTCGAAAAATCGCCCGACGTGACCTTGTCCTTAAGGCCACCGACGATCTCGACAGCCTCCTTCGCTTCGCTCTTTACGGTCTTTGCCGAGTTAAGCAGCATAAAGCCGCTTGCGCCAAGCGCAACGAGAAACACCGCGACCACAGCGGCAACAATGGCGCCGGTGTGACGCTTTTTGCGCTCGCCCTTGCGATGGCGATGACGGACCAGACCGTCAGAGGTCGAACTCGACGAAGCGTCGCTACCGTAGTTCAAGCCAAAATCGTAATAATCTTCCTTGGATCCCGAGCCCGCAAACTCGGCACCACTATCATCCAGGCGGGCGAACGTGCCAGTCTCGGAGGCGCCGGTGTAAATCGTGCCAAGGTTACCCGTAAGCCCCGCGCCACCGGCAGAGGGAGTATTGTTGGCGGCCTTGCCGGCATTAACGTTGCCGACGGCATTCGCGGCGTTGGTAACACCTGCGTTGTTCGCGGGTACCGAAGGAGCCCCACTCGGCTGCGACGTGGAGGTTGCACCGCCCGCAAAGACATTCCCTCTTGCACGGCCGGTCTTTTTTGCCTTTTGTGACTGCTCGTACAGAGCGGTAAACATCGCCGTCTCGCCCGGGGACACGCGCTTACCGGAACCGCCCTGTCCAGCGCCGCCCGGCGTGCCGGCCTTACCAGCCCCGTTCGGACGCGGCGGAACTGCAGAACGGCCGCTATCGCTGCCCTTAAAGTGATTACCAGCCATAAAGAAATCCTCGCAATTGAGTCGCAATGAAAAAGTCCATAACGTTACTAGTTTATGGCATTTTAAGCATCGACAGCTAAACTCCAGACACGGACGTCAATTGGCGAAAATGCGGCACAACACCTTTTCTGTCTTGGCGGCGGCGCCAGCTACACCGTGAGGAACATCATCACGATGATCATGGCAAAGCCGATAAGGTCGGTCGGCAAAAACACCGTGCCCAGCATAACGGCGCTGGTGATGGTCGCCGAAACCGGCTCCACAGTTCCGATGAGGCTCGCCCGCACCGAGCCGATGTCCTTAACGCCCTGCATATAGAGCATGTAAGCAAAAAACGAGCCGATAACCACGAACACCGCGAGCGCCTCGACGCCGGCAGCGTCGAGCGTCGGCATATGCGCCCAGGGCTGCACGAAGACACACGAGACCACGCCCGCCGTGAGCATTGCCGAGCCCGTGACGATGGGGCTGCCGTATTCGGGCAGGATCTTGGCGGGAATCACCGCCATACACGTGGCGCTGACCGCACACATGAGACCCGCGATCAGGCCGAGCGGCGAGATATTCAGGCTGGTGGGGTCACCACCGGTGGCGATTAAAAAGGTTCCACCCAGAGCCAGACCAATGCCGATAACCTCGCGCGGACGCGGCATACGGCGATCGATGACGCAGGTGTATCCCATGATGATGACCAGCTGCAGGCATTGGAGCACCGTCGCGGTTCCGGCGTTCGTCAGGCGCACGGCCGAAAGATAGCAAAACTGGTTGAACAGCAGACCAAAGGCGGTAAAGAGCAGCAGCTGCTTGCGGTCGGCAGGCGTGGTCCACAGCTTGACCAGGCGCGCGCGATCGCGCGCGACGACCACGACCATAAACAGCAGGCCGGCGAGAATCTGACGTACGCTCATGAGCCACAGGGTATCGACGTGGTAGGTATCGAACAGAAAGCTCGCGCTGGTACCCGAGAAGCCCCAAAACGAACCACCCACCAGCGTGGCCAGAACGCCCGTGATCATCTTGCGCGTCGAGGCGCTGTTAAGGCGGTCGCGCCACGCGCGACGGGTGTTGCGGCTGAGCTCATCGGTGCCCTCGGGCACATCAATGTTCGATATATCGGTCATCGGCACCGAAGCCCCTGCGCCTTCGACCTGCTCGACACACTCTTTGCTCATTCCACTCCCCCGAAACAGTCTGGAAGCAATTCGGCTTACCTTACCACGGCGAAGGCACCAGCCGAAGGCTTGTCCGCTTATCGGTAGGACAATTCCGCAGGCGTCTTTCCATAGCTCGACACCGCAACGGCCTTGCATTATGCGACAGCCAAATCGCGGCAGCAGACTCTTTTGAAATGGATATGACAAGACCCCCGAATTCCACAATGTAAGCGATTTTTAAAAATGTTCTTGCCACCGAGTTCAGGCTCCGTTATATTATCCCTTGCGCGCTTGCGCACCCTTGATCGGGCGTTTAGCTCAGGGGGAGAGCGCTTCCCTGACACGGAAGAGGTCAGAAGTTCAAATCTTCTAACGCCCACCAAATGTTCGCAGCTCAGAGGCTATGTCCTCTGGGCTGTTTTGTTTTATGTCGCTAAATCCGCTGGCAGTTCCAACCGTCATCGCAACGCAACATCAATTCACCTGACGAATGGCAGCCAAACATATTCAATACCCCAACATCAACAATAGCCAGGCACAAAACTGCGCCGCAAGCTGCTCCAACCGCCCAACTGGCCAAAAGCCGACCATCTACTTGCCGATCTATCCATCGGCATAACCAATCAGTCCGCACCGCAACTTCTCAGCAAAACGCCGCGATGTCTGCGCCCTGCGGTATCCTTGAGCCACTTGCACCTGCAGCACCAAGGAGCCGCCATGCGCACCGAGCTCAATGTCCCCTTTTCGCACAAAGAAGAAGCCAAGGCGCTGGGCGCCAAATGGGACCGGACCAAGAAGATCTGGTATGTACCCAGCGGCGTCAACCCCGAGCCCTTTGCCGAGTGGCTGCCCGGTGTTGACCGATCCGACCCCTCAGCGCCGTATATATATCTAGTACTGGGCAAGCGCGAGTGCTGGAAATGCCACGAAGAGACCTCGGTCGCGGCCTTCGGCATTCCCTATCGAACCGATGACGGCAAGGGCATCGCCATTGCGCACGCGCCCAACGAAGCCGGGCACATTGCCATCGACACGGCCAATGCCAACGCGCTCGCCATCGTTCCCGCTCTTGGCTGCGTCCCGGGCGAGATCCGCGACTATCTTTCTAAGCGCTGTGGCTACAAACCCGTAGGCGCACGAGCCTCCAAAGCCCCGTCGCTCGGCAACACGTGCACCAGTTGCGACGCGCTGCAAGGCAGCCGCTATCTGTTCGAGGAGCCCTCGTCCCCGTTTGCCCTCACCGCCATCAACAAACTGCCGGCACTGGAGTTTGTGCGCGTCGAAGTTGCCGGCGTCTTCGGCGTCCCGGCCACGCGCACCGACTTTGACCAGGCGCTCTTTACCTGGGCACGCGACCATCACGCCGAGTTCCACAAGCAGCTCGGTGAGGGGATTTATTTGTAGGAACGGAGATGCCTTCACAGCCAGCTCCTCCGCATCACCCATCCCTCGTCGCCGGCGTCGTACACGATATCGAGGCCACAAACAGGGCATTTCTCCTGATACACCGGCATATGAACGCCTGTCCGTTTTCTCACTTCGTCGCTAAGTCTGTCGCGCGCATCGATGAACCGAATGTCGAGGCACGGTATTTGCGAGCCGCAGCAAGGACAGGAGACGACAAACGACCCGCAATCAACTTCTACGCTCGGAAACATTTTGTTGTCTATAAGGGCACACGGCAGTTTTCCGTACTTCCCCATCGCAATATCGCCTCGCCAGCTCACGCTCGCTCCCCTCTCGCTATACAAATCAGGAAGAGCATGCACCAGCAGGCGTGCGCGAGATTGCATCGCCGCGCGATCCGATCAAACAACACGATCGTAAAAGACCGCCAAAGCCAAATTTCATCGTCGGTCGCACCCTGTCCGGCAAACTCAATATCGACGGGTATGTGCTTCAGATAACTCATGTCGGGCGCAAAACGAGGGTCCGGTCCGCCTTTATGAACAGGACCGTGCAGAACAAACCATCCGTTTTCGGGCTCGAACCGCTCAACAAACGCAAGGCCGAGCACCTTATAGCCCACCTCGGTTGCAAATATGACTCCGACTGGGACGCCACATTCCATGCAGTTGAGCATTTTACGGTTGTAATTCTGGTCTCGAAAACCAACGGTACCCGGCGCTTGAACCGAGTACTTAATGACCCACGTACCATCGTCCAAATAGAGCGGAGGCACATTGTTGATGCTCTCGGTTTGCCGCTGGCGCGCTTGTGCCCCGCTACCCCACTCCCCTGTATACTGGTGTAGCACGTGTTTCATCCGGGCTTGCTGGGCCGGATTGTTCATGGGAGGGTCTTATGGCTGCTTCGAATCCGTCTAAGGGGAGCGTTTCTTCTTCGTCCATCAAGCCGGTTACGCGCAAGGCCGTGCGTTGCCAGCGCGAGGTCGCTTGGCTTGTCACGCAGGCGGCGGGCAGGCTTGTGGCGACCACTCAGAACGTCAATGCGCCTACGCCGAGCTTTGTGTTAGCGGCGGCGCTGGATTTTGTGCGCCAATTGGAGCTTGCCGCACAGGATGCCAGCGGCCACCTCGACTACCAGAATGTTATGGCGCCCGACCTGCAAACGTTCTGTCACATGGCCAAGTTGCCCGCCGCGCCCAATGCGCTTTCGGACGCAGGCTACATGTTTACGCTCTCGGGCGCGGACCTTATCCGCGACATCTACGCATACTGCAGCGAGCTCGCCGAGCGCCACGTCTTCGACGCGGCAGAAGTCAAACCAGGATATGTCATCAAGCTGGTTCTTAGGCTGTTCTTGATGGACGGGTTCGGGGCCATGCCGGCGTAAGCCGAGTCTTTAGCATCACCGTCGACTGAGCAACAACCGCTTTACCTTAGTGGGCGCCAATTGAGGGTCGATTATTGGGTCGCCTCGTCCACTAACGCATTTATTCCACGCGCTCTGACAGTCGATACTTGCGGTTGCGGCTCGTCGCCGGCGCCGTGGGCTCAAGCTCGCCTTGAGCAATGAGCGCGTTGACGCGCGACCTAACCTGGGAAATTGTAAGCCCCGTGCGTTCTGCCAGCTCACGCGTCCCCAGCTCGCCGTAGCGCTTGAGTGCCGTCATAATCAAGCCCCCGCCATGATCGACCGGCTCGATCTTTGAACGGTAAAGTACGACTTTGAACCGATCGAACCCCGGGCAGAACAGGGGCTCGGCCAGACCATGCGCGCGCATGGCATCGATCATCATCGGGATGCCCGAGCCATTGCCCTCAGCCGGCGAACCTGCGCCATCCGGCAGCGGGACAATCGACATGAGTTTCACGAGCGTCGCGTTACGGCATCGGGAGCTGCCGTCAAACAAGTTCTCGCGAGTCTTCCCTCCATAAAGGCCGCCGGGATTCGTCACCTCGATACGGTCGTCAAAAACGTCGACGGCGATCGATTGCCCACAGAACCGATCCCCGTATTCCCTGTGGATAACCGCGTTGGCGACTGCCTCGCGCAGGACCTCCTCGGGAATCTCCAGCGATTCGATACGCGAGATGCCTTGGACGGTCGAGGTTCGCCGCAAATTCTTGGCGACGGCCGCGACAGCATCCGAGATCATCTCGCCCAACGTTCCCTCACAGATTGTGCGGTCCATAAACCTTAGTGGCCCCGCAGCTCCCTTTTGAGTTCCCACGTGGACAGCCACATCAATGAAGAGCTTGGGATAGAACTGCTGAGGGTAAACGCCCGCGGCAAGAAGGCCGGCCTTGGTAACATTGCCCTGGAAGTCGAGGAAATTCAGACGCTCCATCTTTGTCTTCTTGCCCGCCGCACCGCGCATCGCTCGAGGCGTCAACGAATAGGCACGCTCTATCGTGCGGTCGACCAGCGACTCGTCGAGATCGCCCACACTCGTGCCGGGCACCGCATCGCGATCGCTAGGACTCGTCCGTTCATACGACGACAGTGCCAAAACCTCGGTCGACGAAAGCGGGACATCTTTGTCATCGATGCGTTTGTAGCTGCCACCTTGAGCGCCCCGCTCTATGACATAGCAAGGCTTGCTCGACGGGTCGAGCTCCTCAATCGTGATAACGAGAACAACGGTACCCCGAAGCCCCACGCGCTCAATGGTGTATTTGGGCGGATTGGCCAGCTTTCCGCGACCGCCGGCATCGCCCATGCCCGCCACGAATTGGTTGAGCACCTTCTCGGTCTCAAAGTTTGCAACTGGGACAAAACCCGCGCGCTCGCTCACTCCGAGTACGATGATGCCGCCGGCGGTGTTTGCGAAAGCGCTGACCGTTTCCCATACGTCGCGGGAAAGCGTCGTGGCGCTCTCCTTGACCTCAACGCTAAGATCGTCCGAGCCCATGCGCCTTAAAGACTCGAGCAGACCGGTCAGTTCGTTTTCGTTCATCTGCACGTCCTTTCGCTCGGTTCTGCGAAGAATGCCGCGAATAGATTTCCTTCGTCTCTCAGTTATCTCTCGTAATTATCTCTCATCTTTCTGTTATCTCTCATATTAGAGAGGAGTGAGAGATGAAAGATAAGATGTCTGTCATCTGTTTCATTTAAACATGTTTTCGCTGGTAAAACAATCTATATTGAGACAATACCATGGTTGCCTGTCTCTTTGCAGCATTGTTATCTCTCATATTTATCTCTCATCTTTCTGTTATCTCTCGTATTAGAGACGAATGAGATATGAGAGATGTGCGGGCGGCGGATGAGCGTTGATTTTGGACGGTCGGGAAATGAGGGTGGATATTTGGACGGTTTTTGGGCGTTTTGAGGTTGATTCCGTCCGAAAATCCACTCTCATTCGATAGGCGTCCAAGTTTCCACGCTCGTGCGGTGAACGCGCGGGGCCTTTGTCCAATCCGCTGGCATCGTCTCCAGTTCGCCGCAGTGCCGCGGCCCCATATGGGTATACTCTCGAGGATTCGACTCGATTCGCCCCCGTTGGGGCGTCAAAGGAGACTACGTATGTCCACTACCTCAACCGATCCGCGCGCTGCCGCCGCCGCGCTGCTGGTCCCCGGCACCACCTGCCATGGCTTTGCCGTCGAGCGCTGCGAGTCCGTGCCCGAGCTCGACTCGGACGCCTACGTGCTGCGCCACACTGCCTCGGGCGCGCGCCTGCTGTACCTGGCGTGCGACGACGAGAACAAGGCCTTCGCCATTGGCTTTAAGACGCCGCCGGCCGATTCCACCGGCGTGTTCCATATTCTTGAGCACTCGGTGCTGTGCGGGTCGGCCAAGTTCCCCGTCAAGGAGCCGTTCGTCGACCTAATCAAGAGCTCCATGCAGACGTTCCTCAACGCCATGACCTACCCCGACAAGACCATCTACCCCGTCGCCACCACCAACGAGCAGGATCTGTACAACCTGATGGACGTGTACCTGGACGCGGTGTTCAACCCGGCCATCTACACCAAGCCCACCATTTTTGAGCAGGAGGGCTGGCACTACGAGCTGGACCTGCCGGAAGGCGCCGAGGGCGAGAGCGACGGCAGCTCCGCGAGCCTGCGCGAAGGCACGCTGCGCTATAACGGCGTGGTGTTCAACGAGATGAAGGGCGCTCTGTCCGACCCCATGAGCGTGCTGGACGACGCCGTCAACGCCGCGCTCTATCCCGACACAGCCTATGCGCACGAGAGCGGCGGCGACCCGCGCGCGATTCCCGCGCTCACCTACGAGCAGTTCCTGGACACGCACGCACGCCACTACAATCCATCCAACTCTTATATAACGCTCTACGGCGACCTGGACGTGGACCGCGCCCTGGCCTTTTTGGACGAGCGCTATCTGTCGCAGTCGAGTGCCGCGAGCCGCCGCATGGACGCCGCCGTTGCCGCCGGCGAGGACCCGTCCGCGCTGGCACCCAATCCGCTGGACGTGCAGGCGCCCGTGACCTGCGAGTATAAGCGCATCGAGATGGCCACCACACCCGAGAACGCCCTGGTGGGCCTGGGCCTGGTGCTGGGCAGCGCGCTCGACCGCAAGCGCACGATCGCGGCGGATATCCTGTTTGAGGCGCTGCTGGGCTCCAACGAAGCACCGGTTAAGAAGGCCATTCTGGCTGCCGGTCTGGGCGGCAACGTGGTGAGCTACACCGCGGCCGAGAGCCTACAGCCCTACGAGCTCATCATGCTGCAAAATGCGCAGCCCGGCGTGGCGCGCGAGCTGCGCCGCGTGTTCCAGGACGCCTGCCGCGACCTGTGCGAGCACGGCGTTCCGCGCGAGCGCCTGGAGGCCATCATCAGCAGCAACGAGTACGACCTGCGCCAGCGCGACTACGGTATCGCCGACGGCGTGGCCATTGCGTGTGACGCGCTGAGCACCTGGCTCTACGATGACGACGCCGCGACGCTGGCGCTCAAGTACGGCCCGGTGTACGAGGAGCTGCGCGGCGAGCTGGACGGCAGCTACTTTGAGGACCTGCTGCGCGAGCTCGTGCTGGAAAACGACCACATGGCACTGGTCGAGCTGGTGCCGGTGGACGCCGCCGAGGGTTCGGAGGGTGCCGAGGCCGCCGAGCTGGCAGCCAAGCGCGATGCCATGACCGATGCCGAGCTGGCCGACGTGGTCGAGCGCACGGCCGCGCTGCGTGCCGCGCAGGAGGCCGAGGACACGCCCGAGGCCAAGGCCACGCTGCCGCGCCTGCGCGTGTCCGACATTGGCGAGGCGCACCCCGAGCCACCGCTGGTCGTGGACACGACCGCGCCCATCGTCTGTCTGCGCCACGACATCCCTACCAACCGCCTGGCCTACGCCATGCAGTATTTCGACCTGAGCTGCGTCGCGTTTGAGGACCTGCCCTATGTGACGCTGCTCTGCCGCCTGCTTAAGCAGCTGCCCACACGCGAGCATTCGGCCGAGGAACTCGACAACTTGCTCGCTGGTAAGCTCGGCTTTTTGAGCTTTACGACCGAAGTCATGACGCAGCCCGAAGTGGACGGCGTGCGCCCCTACCTGCTGGTGAGCGCCGGCGCCCTGTCCGAGAAGATCGATGCACTGGCGAGTCTGCCGCGCGAGGTATGGTCGAGCACGCTTTTGGCAGATGCCGACGCCGACCGCGTGCGCGACGTGCTCACGCAGATTCGCATTGGGCTTGAGCAGGGCTTTATCAACAACGGTCACTCGGCGGCGCTCGGTCGCGCGATGAGCTACAGCTCGCCTTCGGCCGTGGTGCGCGAGCAGCTTTCGGGCGTAGACTTCTACCTGTTCCTGCGCGATCTGCTCGAACACTTTGACGAGCGCGTGGACGGGCTGCGTACCAAGCTTGCCGAGCTGGCAGAGCGCATCTTTGTGGCCGATGGCTGCATGGCGAGCTTTACCGGCAGCGATGAGGACTTTGACGCGTACTGGGATGCCGCGGGCAACCCGGGGCTTGGCGCGGGCGATGGCGCCGGCCGCGACGCGCTCGTGGTGCCGGCGCCGTGCGACCGCCACGAGGCTTTCGTGATCCCCAGCGACATCTGCTTTGCCGCGCGTGCGTGCGATCCGCGTCGCCTGGGGCTCGACGTGACGGGCGCCTGGGCCGTGGCTGCCAACGCGCTCTCCTACGACTACCTGTGGAACGAGATCCGCGTGAAGGGCGGTGCGTACGGCTGCGGATTCCGCGCTGCCGGCGAGCGTCAGACGGCGTTCTACACCTACCGTGACCCGGCAATCGATCCTTCGATTGAGCGCGTGGCGCGCGCGGGTGCATGGCTTGGCAGCTTTGAGCCCGACGAGGCCGCCTTTGAGGGCTTTATCGTGAGCTGCGTGAGCGGCATGGACGCGCCGGTGAAGCCGTACGCGCTCACCAAGCGCCGCAACACGACCTACCTGGCCGGGCTCGATCCGCATGCGCGCGAGGAGCGTCGCGCCCAGATGCTCGCCGCCACGCCCGGTGAGCTGCGCTCGCTCGGCACCGACGTGACGCGCATCGCAGCCGAGTCGCCCACCTGCGTCTTTGGCGGCCGCGACGTCATCGCAAAGAGCAACGCCGGCTTTAACGTCATCGACCTGCTGGGCTAACGCACAGCAAAGGTAGATTTTTGGGACATGCCTGAAAATCTACCTTTTTTCTGCGGCTTGGACGGGGCGGCGCAGCCCACTGCGGCGGTTTGTCTCGATCTGTAACATCTAGGTCCGATTTTGCCGAGTTACTGTTACAGATCGAGACGAACTGCCGCAGACGCCCATCACAGCACAGACCACCACAAAGGTGCCTGTCCCCTTTCTCAGTGGTGATTCGAACGCTTGTTCTATACGTACACATGTTCTATATTATGAGTGTTTGCATCGGACTTAAATTGCAACTATAATATAGTTGCAGGATGTGAGGCAGGATGACTCGGATCGACAAACTCATCGCCCAGCTGCTTAGCTGTCCTTCAACGTATAGATTTGCTGACTTTCTTAAAGTTATGGCTTCATATGGCTTTGAAATGGACAACAAAGGCAAGACATCCGGATCGCGCATTCGCTTCTACAGGCCATCGGACGGCAGAATGTTCGTGATGCACGCACCCCATCCATCTGACGAATTGACGGCGGGAACCATCCGAAACATCGTTCGATTTCTACAAGATGTCGGAGGCAGCCATGAGTAACGTTTTGGCTTACAAGGGTTATTTCGCCCCGGTCGAGTTCGATGCCGAACAGCACGTGCTGACAGGTATGGTCGCCGGCATTAGGGACGCAATTGTATTTGAAGGCTCCACGGTTGAAGAAGTGGAGCGATGCTTCCACGACGCCGTCGACGATTACCTTGAGTTTTGTGCCGAAAAGGGCAAGGAACCAGAGCGGGCTTTTAAGGGCTCATTCAATGTGAGAACAGGCTCCGAGCTTCACAAGCAGGCAGCACTGGCGGCGGCAAAGAAGGGTGAATCGCTTAACAAATTTGTGGCCGAAGCAATCGCCGCGGCGTTGTAATAGAGACGAGTCGCCATCAAAACCACCACGAGGGTGCCTGTGTTCCCTTCGTGGTGGTTTTCGCTGTTTGCCCAGATAAAACCTGCCAAAATAAACCTGTCCCTTTTTGGTAGGTTTGGGAGAGGGAGCCGGGATGGACAAGACTGAGTTGCGGCGAGCGGTGATTGCTCGGCGCGATGCTCTTGATTTGGACTTGCGGGCGGCGAAGTCTGCTGATATCTGTGCGCGGCTGATTGAGCTGCTGGGCCGCTTGGATGCCGCGGCGCCGCACACCGTTGCCGTCTATGCCGCTATGGGTTCCGAGGCAGACCCTGCCGCGTTTGCCGCTGCGGCCGCCGCGCGCGGCTGGCGCGTGGCCTATCCGTGCATGCTCTCGGCAACAGACACCGTGGCTTGTGGCCAGCGCATGTGCATGCGAGCAGTTGCCGCCGACGATGCGTCCGCGGCTCCGTTTATCGCCCACCCCGCGCGGGCCTTTGCGGCCACGAACATCGACAGCAGCCGCTTCCCTATCGTGCCTGCCGAAGCTCTCGACATGATCGTCGTGCCACTCGTGGCCTTCGACCAAGCCGGCGCGCGCCTGGGCTACGGCGGCGGCTGCTATGACCGCTATCTGCCCATGCTTTCGGCCACATGCCAGATCATCGGCATCGCCTTTGACGAACAGCGCGTCGACCACATCCCCACCGACACCCACGACCTGCCGCTGCCCAACATCATCAGCGCCTAACGGCTGGCGCACCTCCCAACAGCCTAGTGCTCCTCGCCGGCGCGGGCCAGGTCGTAGGGCGTGGTCTGGTAGACGTAGTAGTTGAGCCAGTTGGTGTAGAACAGCTGAGCCTGGCTGCGCCAGACGTTGCGCGGCTCGGCGGCGGGGTCGTCGTCCGGGAAGTAATGCGCCGGCACCTCCGGGTTGAGCCCGCGCTTCACGTCGCGCTCATACTCCAGGCGCAGCGTATCGGTATCGTACTCGGGGTGGCCAAAGACAAAGAAGCGGCGGCTGTCGGTCGATTTGACGATGTACAGGCCCACCTCGTCGGACACGGCCACGACCTCGAGCTGCGGCTCGGCCTCCACGTCCTCGCGGCGCACGTCGGTGTTGCGCGAGTGCACGGCATAGAAGCGGTCGTCAAAGCCGCGGACCAGCGGGCTTTGCGGCTTCACCAGATGATGCTCAAACACGCCGCTCGCCTTAGCCGGCAAATCGTACTTCTGAATACCGTAATGGTGATACAGGCCCGCCTGCGCGCCCCAGCAAATGTGCAGCGTGGAGTGCACGTGCGTGGTGGACCAGTCCATGATCTGGCAGAGCTCGGGCCAGTAGTCGACTTCCTCGAACGGCATCTGCTCCACCGGCGCGCCCGTGATGATCAGGCCGTCGTAGTGGATGTCTCGGATGTCGTCGAACGTGCGGTAGAACGTCTCCAGATGGCCGGCGCTCACGTGCGTGGCCTCGTGCGTCTTGGTGCGCAGCAGGTCCACCTCCACCTGCAACGGCGTGTTGGAGAGCTTGCGCATGATCTGCGTCTCGGTGGCGATCTTGGTGGGCATGAGGTTGAGGATGAGCACGCGCAGCGGGCGGATGTCCTGATGCAGCGCGCGGTACTCGGTCATGACAAAGATGTTCTCGCTCTCGAGCTGCGCGGCGGCAGGGAGGGCGTCGGGGATGCGAATGGGCATGGATGCTCCTTACGAGTCAGTTGCAGCTATGGTACAACGAGCGGCCCCCTCCGCGCGAGCACATCGCCCAGCGATGCCGTCAGCGGCCCAAATCACTCCAAAAGTAGAGATTAAAGCATGTCCCAAAATTCTACGGCGCTTTAGCCTAGCAAAGTGGCAGCTGGACGCTACAATGGTTCGACGCGAAAAACTCGGCCGAAAGGATACATATATGTACCAGACGCGTAAGATCGGTGTGGTCGGCCAGGGCCACGTAGGAGCACATGTCGCCAACAGCCTGCTTATGCAGGGCATTGCCGACGAGCTGTACCTGTGCGATATCAACGAGGCCAAGGTGACGTCCGAGGTCCAGGACCTGCGCGACTCCCTTTCGTTTGTCCCGTATAACACCAAGATCGTCAACTGCTACGACCACTACGAGGAGCTGGCCTGCTGCGACGTCATCGTCAACGCCGCCGGCAAGGTCGCGCTGGCCGCCGGCAACCGCGACGGCGAGCTGTTCTTTACCACCGATGCCGCCCGCACCTTTGCCAAGCGCATCGTCGATGCCGGCTTCGACGGCATCTTCGTGAGCATCTCCAACCCCTGTGACGTCGTGTGCACCGAGCTGTGGCACCTGACCGGCTACGATCCCAAGAAGATCATCGGATCGGGCTGTGGTCTGGATTCCGCCCGTCTGCGCACCGAGATCTCCAAGAAGGTCGGCGTGAGCCCCAAGTCCATCGACGCCTACATGATCGGCGAGCACGGCTTTAGCCAGCTGGCCGCCTTTAAGGCCGCAACCATCGCCGGCAAGAGCCTCAACGAACTTCAGGCCGAGAACCCCAACAAGTATGCCTTCGACCACATGGAGATCGAGGAGCTCGCGCGCAAGGGCGGCTACGTAACCTACCAAGGCAAGCAGTGCACCGAGTACGCCGTCGCCAACTCCGCCGCGCGCGTCTGCGCCGCCGTGCTGCACAACGAGTACGCCGTGCTTTCGGCATCCACGCTCATGACCGGCCAGTATGGCGAGGAGGGTATCTTTACCTCCCTGCCGTGCGTGATCGGCGCCGAGGGCGTCGAGGAGGTCTACACGCTCGACCTGTCCGAGCACGAGCTCGAGGGCTTCCACAAGAGCTGCCAGCACATTCGCGACAACATCGCCCAGCTCGACTGGTGGGATGCCGAGGCTTACGACGCCAAGTAGGCCGTAGGCTGCCGCAACCTTGCGAATCTAAACACGATACTAAGCGGGCCGCGCCGGAAATCCCCGGCGCAGCCCGCTTTTTTGACTCACGCAGTGCCCTTGCGAATCGAAGGTGAATACTTTTCCGCGAAGTGAACGAGCAAAAACGAGCCCCCGAAGCATCGACACTTTTAAGAGGCCGTTTCCTGCGGTTTCGCCGAGCTTTTCCTGCAGTTTTGGCATCAAAAAGTGTGGATGCTTCGGGGTCCAAAATAGGTCGTTCACTTCGCGGAAAAGTATTCACCTTCGTTTTTCGACAGATGGAACAGGGCGCTTTAATCCTCAAACCACGCGATTGCGCGAATGGGCGAGCCGTCGCAATCCTCGATTTTGAGCGGTGCGCAGCTAAACCAGAACAGATCGTCGCCGCAACAGTCCAAGTCCTTTAGATTCTCGATGTTGACGATATCGCATGCGCGGAACAACTTCTTGTGGCGCGTCAGGTTTTCGTCCGCGATGGGGTCGAGTCCAATTACATCAAAGCCGATGCCCTTGTAGCCGCCGTCGATGATCAGGTCCAACACTTCGTCGTCCAAGCAAGGATAGTCGCCAAAGTACGCCTCGGTTCCCCAGCGCTTATCCCAACCCAAGTTGAACAGCAAAAACTCGGCCTGGGTCACCTTATCGCCATAGGGACGGAGTTGCTCCACAGTAATGGCCTCACCCTCGGCGAGCATGCGGCAATCGACAACCAATGCCCTGCCTATAAACTGGCTTGCCGGAAACGCATCGAGCGTCGTGCGGTCGGCAAACAGATGCGCCGGTGGATCCATATGCGTCCCCGTATGGGTGTACATCTGCATGAGCGTCTCTTTAAATCCGTCGTGCTCGTAGGTACTCGCTGGCAGCAGCTTGGGTGTATCGGCTCCGGGAAATACCGGCATGTCTTCCCTAATCGTGTGAGTCAAATCAAGCACGCGCATGTTCAGTCCCCATTTCTTTCTTGGCAAAGCAAAACGGGGCCCGCACTTGGCGGAAGCCCCGTCGTGAGAGGTTATTCCCGGTATATTAGTACTGCTCGATGCCCATGTAGCGACGAACCTCGGGGCTGTGGTCGAAGACCTTGCCGCGGGCGGCGCGCAGCTCGCAGCTCATCGCGTAGAAGAAGATCGGCTCCAGGAACGAACGCACGCTGTCAGGCACTTCGCCCACGCCGTACTCAAGCGCGTCGAGCACCATGATCGTGTCGGTGTGTGTGTTGAGGAACGCAAGTGCGCGCTCCTCCATGGGACGGCACTCGCCCGATCCGAGCTGCACAAAGTAGAACACGCCGGGCTCGGTGGCCTCGAAGGGGCCGTGGAAGTACTCACCGGAGTGGATGTAGCAGCAGTGCTGCCACTGCATCTCCATGAGCGAGCAGATGGCCATGGCATAGGTCTGGCTAAAGTTGGGACCGGAACCCAGGATGTAGAAGAACTCGTGCTGCTGGCAGAGCTCGGCAAAGCGGGCGCCCAGCTCGGCGTTGACCTTCTCGCGGGCGGCGGGCAGCAGCGCGTCCATCTGCTTGAGGCCCTCGTACATGTCGGCGAGCGCCTCGTAGCCCTCCTGCTGGTCGAGCAGCTCGGCGGCGATCAGAGCGCCGATGCCCTGCGGCACCTCGGCCTGCGACACGCCCTCGCCCCACGGGTAGACCCAGGTGGTCCACTTGCCGTTGTCGATCTTGGAGCCCTCGCAGTCGGTCATGGCGACGACCTCGGCGCCGGCGGCCAGCGCCATCTCGCAGCCGTCGACCACCTCCTGCGTGTTGCCGCTGTGGCTGCAGGCGATGACGAGCGACTTCTCGCCAAGGCTCTTGGGAGCCATCAGGCAGAACTCACGCGCGGTGTAGACCGTGGAGGTAAACGTGGTGGCCTCGCGCTTGAGCAGCTCGTTGGCAGGCATCAGGTCAATCATCGAACCGCCGCAGGCGATCCAAAAGACGTTCTCGATCTTACCCTTGCGCTCGATGATTTCCTGGACCAGATCATGTGCGTTCATGCTGATGTTCCTCCCTGTGTGACGGCCTTGAGCGACGGCGGCTCGTACCTGCGGTCGTTCTATGTTGTCCTATTTATACCACGCGAGCCATCGCAGGTGAAGCCATTTCGGCAAATTTGTTCTATGTTGTTCTATCTGTGGACGTTAGATGTCGAACACGTAGCGCGAGCCCACGATCTTTTGACGGCCGAGCAGCAGAGGTCGCTCATCAAAATCGGTAAAGTACGCCTCCATATAGAAGAGCGGCTCGCCAATCGGAACCTCGAGCAGCGGGGCCACCTGAGCATCGGCAAGCGCAATCTCCACCGTGCAGGGATCGGATTTGAGCGGCGAACGACCCGAGCGCTCGGCAACGAGCGCAAAGATCGAGTTGTCGGTAAGGTCCTCGTCGGCCAGCGTCTGCAGATACGGGTGATCAACCAACACAAAGGCGTTGTTCTCGAGCATGACGGGGATGCCGTCGGCCGTACGCACGCGCTCGACCACGATAAGCTCGCAGCCGGGTTCCACGCCAAAAAACGCCGCGTCTTCGCGCGTCGCCGCGACCACCGTGCGCGACACCAGACGCGCACCCGGCACCATGTCGTTGGCAGCACAACCCTCAGTAAAGCTCTGGACGTCACCCTTCTGGCGAATCTTGCGCTTGAGCTTGGGAGCGCACACAAAGGTACCCCTCCCCTGCTGGCGGTTGAGATACCCCGCACGCGACAGCTCCTCGATGGCGCGACGCACGGTGATGCGTCCCACGCCATAGGACTTCGCGAGCTCTATCTCGGAAGGAATGCGCGAGCCAGATACGTACACGCCGCGCGCGATCTCGCCCTTCAGGTCGTCCATGACCTGCTGGTACAGCGGCACGGCGGGCACGTCAGCGCGCTCGGTGCGCTCGGTTTTACTATCGGTTGCCATCGTTATGCTCCATCCCGTGCGTGCTCGGATTCAAACTCTTCAATCGCCGCCATAAACTGTTCGCCAAAGCTGTCGGCCTTTTTCTCGCCAATACCATTGACCTGGATAAGATCATCGCGTGTCTGCGGGCGCAGACGGCACAGACCGCGCAGGGCCTTGTCGGAGAAAACCATGTACGGTGCCATCTCGAGCTCGGTCGAGATATCCTTGCGGAGGGCACGCAGGCGCTCGAACAGCTCGGCGTCGTCGCCCACGCGCGGACGCTGATCCAGCTCGGCCTCCTCGCGCAGCAAGTCCACCGCACGACGGGCACGCGCCGACGCCTTGCGCTTGGACGCGCGGCGTTTAATGGTAAAGGCAAAGGCCTCGTCCTCGACCTCGCCGGCACGCGGACCCAGGCCGACCACCGGATATTGGCCCTGCGAGGTGGCCAGATAGCCACGGCCGCACAGCTGCCCGATGATGTCCTTAATGCATCCGACCGATTCGCTCGACAGTTCGCCATAGCCGCGATCCTCGTCCAAGTGCATCTGACGAATGCGCTCGGTATTGCCGCCGTGGAGCACGTCGGCAATGAGCGACTTGCCAAAACGCATGGGGCGTGTGGCCACGTAACGCACGGCGGCGCGGGCCATGTCGGTGACGTCCTCGACCTCGAACTGCGTGAGGCAGTTGCTGCAATTGCAGCAGCCCTCGGCCTCGTCTGGCATGCCGTCCGCGCCCGCCGCCGCATGCTCGGCCGCGGCCTCGTCGCCAAAGTAGCGCAGCATGTATTCGCGCAGGCAGCCGGTGGTGTTGCAGTAGCCCTCCATCTGGCTGAGCAGACGGTAGCGGTTCTGGAGCGCCCACGCGCGCTGCTCGTCATCGAGCGCCTCGTCGCCCGCATCGCCGCGGTCGATCAAAAAGCGGCGCATGCGAAAATCGTTGCCGTTCCACAGCAGATGGCAGCTCGCCGGATCGCCATCGCGGCCGGCGCGACCCGCCTCCTGGTAGTAGGCCTCGATGCTCTCGGGCACGTTGTTGTGAATCACGTAACGAACGTTGGGTTTATCGATGCCCATGCCAAAAGCGTTGGTGGCGACCATCACCTGGATATCGTCGTCGATAAAGGCGCGCTGGCTCTGACGGCGGGCATCGTTGCCCATGCCGGCGTGATAACGGCCCACGCGAATGCCGTTGGGGCCCAGCGCCTCAGCAAGCTCGCCTGCCAGCGCGTCGACCGTCTTGCGGGTGGAGCAATACACAATGCCGCTCTCGCTCGAATGCGCAATCACGTAGTCGCGCACCCATGCGGTCTTGGCCTTGTCGCCCATCTCCTCGCAACCAAAGTAGAGGTTCTTACGGTCAAAGCCCGTCACCACGGTCGCGGGATTTTGCAAGCCGAGCATTTGCTGAATATCCGCACGCACGCGCTCGGTCGCCGTGGCGGTAAAGGCCGCCACGATGGGGCGCTGCGGCAGCGAATCGATAAACTCGCGAATCTGCAGGTAGGCGGGGCGGAAATCCTGGCCCCACTGGCTTACGCAGTGTGCCTCGTCAATTGCCACGAGCGGCACGCCGATGCCGCCGGCCGTTGCGGCTTCCTGCGCAAAGGCCAGAAAACGTGGCTCGAGCAGGCGCTCGGGCGCAACGTACATAAGCTGGTAGCGGCCCTCGCGCGCCCGTTTGAGTACGGTATTTTGCTGGGCGGGCGTAAGGCTAGAGTTGAGATAACTGGGACGCGCACCCGCCGCGAGCAGCGCACGGGTCTGGTCCTCCATAAGCGACAGCAGCGGACTCACCACAAAGGTAATGCCGGGCAGCATGAGCGCGGGCACCTGGTAGCAAATGGACTTGCCGGCGCCTGTGGGCATAACGCCCAGCGCATCGCGACCGGCAAGGATCGCATCGACCATGCGGTCCTGCCCCGGGCGAAACGAGGTGTAGCCAAAATAGGCGCCGAGCGTGTCGAGCGCCATCTGCTGCATGCTATCGGTCATGGTTTCCTAACGTCCAAGTCATCTGCCGCCGATTATACGCCGCCACGCGGACCGGTGCCGCACGGCTGCCGGCCACGCTCATTCTGCGGGTAGTCATTGGGGACGTTCTTGAATGACTAGTCGTTTAAGAACGTCCCCAACGACTATCTTGATAAGCGCGGAAACGTCGCCGGTTGAGCATAAGTCAGCGAAAACGCCCCTAAGCGAGCAAGGTGACGTGAAAGAGGAGGGAAGCGTACTTCGGTACGCGACCGACGATTGAACGTCAGATTGCCGCTTAGGGGCGTTTGCAGCGTCGAGCTGTTACGCGGTTTGGTAAAACCGCGTAACTTACATCACCATGACGTAGCGGCTACCCACGTAGTACTGCTTACCCATCAGGACCGGCTCGCCATTGGGGCCGATAAAGCCGGCACGCAGGTTGAGCAGTGGATCGTGCGGAGCAATGCCCAGCTCAGCCGCCTGCTCGGCATTGGCGCGAACGGCCTCAACCGTGCGGTAGCCAACCGAGACAATCGGCGTTCCGCCAACACGCTCGACCTCGGCAAAAATCGACTTGTCCTCAAGATCGGCCGTCAACAGCTCACGGTAGGCGTCAAACGGCACAAAGATGTTCTCCTCAAAGATGGGCTCACCGTCGGCTGTACGCACGCGCTTGATATGCAGCAGCAGCGCGTCCTTCTGCAGGCCAAAGAACTCCATCTCGTTTTGACGTGCCGGCACAATCTGGCGATCGACCACATGTGCGCCCGCCTTCATGCCATTGTCGGCACACAGCGCGGTAAACGTCTGCAGCGTCGAGGCGTGGAACTGGCGGTTGATGTGCGGCGTGGAGACAAAGGTGCCGCGGCCCTGCTGCTTAACCAGGTAGCCATCGGAGCACAGCTCCTCAACGGCGCGGCGCACCGTAATGCGGCTCACCTCGTACTGTTCGGCAAGCTCAAGCTCGGACGGAATACGCTCCTTGGGTGCATAAACACCTTTCTCGATCGCATCCTTGATTTCGTCGTAAATCTGCTGGTAAAGCGGTGCATTTTTTGGTGCAGGCATGTCTGATCACTCTTATCAAAATATCGAAATAACTAATACGTATATAACGTCTTTTTATATGTTACCTCAGTTTGATAAAACGATACACCACATACAGCAAATCCTTACTTGCCGTCGTCCTGCTGCAGGCTGTCCTGCTCGATGAGGCGCGCCTGCCTGCTGGCCATGCGCGCGGGCTTATCGGGATCGGGTACGGCCGTGGGCATGGGCTCGTCGACATGACCGCCCCACCAGCCGCCCACAAAGTTGAGCGTGTGGAACACGTTGATCACGGCGCCGGGATCAATGTCGCACACCAGTTTGATAATGTCCTGGCTCTCGTAGGTCGAGACAACGGCATGCAGCAGGTACATCTTTTCGCGGCTGTATCCGCCGATGACCTCGGCACAGCTAATGCCGTGCTGAAAATGGTCAACATAGGCAGTCATGACCTCGTCTGCCTTGCGCGTCGTGATCTGCAGCGTCACGCGGTCGTAGCGACGATAGAAACTGTCGATGGTCTTGGTCGAAATAAACTGGAACACGATGGAGTACGCCGCATTGTCCCAGCCAAACATAAAGCCAAAGATCGCCAGGATAAAGCAGTTGAAACCAAAGATGACGCCCCAGATAGTCTTACCCGTGTAGTTGGAGACCCACAGCGCGATAAAGTCGGTGCCGCCGGTTGATGCACCGGACTTGAGCGCGATGGCGGCACCCAGACCCGAGACCACGCCACCAAAAATGATGAGCATGATCTTGTCGCCCAAAAACGGGGCGAAATGAAAGATGTTGAGGAACAGCGATGAGAGCACAACTTGCATCATCGAGAAGATTACGAAGCGCTTGCTAATGCCGCTCCAGCATAGGAGCGCCACGGGGATGTTGAGCGCGAGCATACCGAGCGAGATGTCGATGTGAACGCCGCCGAGCGAGGTAACGCGATCAAGCAGGACCGCGACGCCGGTAAGACCGCTCGGAAGCAGGTCGGCGGGCCGAATGAACGCCTGGATCAGAAATGTCTGGAGAACGGCGGAAATGGTGACCGCCACAGCGGTAATAGCGCGGCGGACGATGGTAAGGCGGCCGAGCACGAGCACGCGGTCCGTGAGCTGATCGATGGCGTTCGCCACGTAGGCTCCTTTCGAAGGCAGATATAGTTGTGGGGCATGCCCGCGATTGTAGCATGGAGCGTGCGGGGACGCTTCAATTCACCCTCTCTCGACAACCATCAGAAGGACCGTGAGGTCGCTCAAAAGAAAAACGCCGTGAAGAGAGCAATCCCTTCACGGCGAATTCGGCGTTTACCCAGATCAAACCTGCCAAATTAAACCTGTCCTTAAATGGCAGGTAGGATGTCGGTCAGGCTGTCGATGACGACGTCGGCAGCGGACTGGTCCAGGTTGACGCCCTCGTGCGGACGCAGCGCCAGGACACGGGCGCCCGAGCGCTTGCCGGCCTCGATGCCCAAAGGCGAGTCCTCGATAACCAGGCACTCGGCAGGCTCCACGCCCAGCGCTTTCATGGCACGCAGGTAGATCTCGGGGTCGGGCTTAAACGCACTGCACTCGTGACCGCTGATGGTGTAGTCCAGCACGTCGGCGATACCGGCAATCTCCACCAGCTCGTCAATGAGCTCGCGATAGGACGAGCTTGCGATGGCGCACTTCACGCCGCGCTCGTGCAGCTCACGCATCACCGGCTCCGTCTGCTCGTTGAGCAGCTCGGCATACGGAACGGGGTGGTCCGGGCTGTAGACCTGCTTGTACTCCACGCGCAGGCGCTCGCGCAGCTCAACATCGTCGGGCACCAACGCCTCCCAAATGGCAGGCTCGTTAGACCCCGAAAGATCGGGGATCTCGTCAAAGTGGAACCCCTTCTCTTCCATAAACGCCACGCGGCGACGGTTGTAGAACCACTCGGTATCGACCAGCACGCCGTCCATGTCAAACAGCACTGCCTTGATCATACGCATCTCCTTCCACCTGCCAAAAAGGGACAGGTTTATTTTGGTAGGTTTTATCTGGGGTTTTGCGGCGCGACGGGCACGCCCTTCCCAAAGCAAAAAGGGGACGGGGCGCAAACCCCATCCCCTCTCAATCAACCCGTAAGGTCTACTTACTTTGTGATTAGTAGGAAAGCTTCCACATGTAGCGACGCATGGTCAGCGGGTGCTGACGGGCCTCGGCGATCTGGTTGCCGTACTCGCGCATAACGGCGAGGTGCAGCAGCGGGTTGAAGTAGGTGACGACGCTCGCGGGCACGGCGTCAGCCAGGCCGTAGTCCTTGGAGTCGATCAGAGCGACCTTGGCGCCCATGCGCTCAAGGAAGGTGAGGGCGCGGGCGTCCATCGGACGGGTGGCACCATCGGACATGAAGAAGACGTAGGGCTTACCCTCGGTGGAAACCTCGAACGGGCCGTGGAAGTACTCGCCGGTGTTGTAGGCGGCGGCGTCGATCCACTGCATCTCGGTGAACAGGAAGGCGGCGTGAGAATAAGCCATCTTCTCGGAGGCACCGGAAGCCATGAAGTAGATCATCTTGTCGTCCTTGAAGTCCTCGGCGAACTTCTTGGCGAGCTTCTTGCAGTGCTGAGCGGCGTTCTCGCAGAGATCGAAGACGTTGGTGAGGCCGGTGATCATGTCCTCGTAGTGGTCATAGCCCTCGGTCTGCTGAAGGATCTCGAGAGCAAGAGCGATGGCATAGCCGGGCTTCTCGCACTTGGCAGCGTAGTTGGCGTGGAAGCCGTGGACGATGACGTGGTCGGCGTCGACGGTCAGAGCGGAGCCAGCCTTGTTGGTGAGGGAGACGACCGGGCAGTTGTGCTTCTTGGCGGTCTTGTTGGCCTCGACGGTCTCGGGCGTGGAGCCACCGAGGGAGCAGGTGATCACGAAGGTGTGCTCGTTGACCCAGGAAGGCGTGTCGTAGTTGAACTCGTTAGCGGTGAAGATCTGAACGTTCAGCTTGTCCGTGTTGTTGGCCAGGAAGTACTTGGCGGGGTAAAGGTCGGACATGGAAGCACCGCAGCCGACGAAGGCGACGCTGTGGATCTCGTGGTTGGACAGGACGTCAGCGACGATCTGCTTAGGGAGGTTAAGGTCGATCTCGTACATCTGACACATTCCTTTCGATTTTTGCGGCGCCACTTTGCCGGACGCACGCAGGGTTACCGTGATTTGGACCGAGTCGCCGGCCCGTTGAGGATGTATCAAAGGAACTGTCCCTTTGATACATTTAGGGATGGAAGCCTGCCTGGGGTATGGGATGCCAGGCAGGCTCCCCGGGGAAAGCGGTTAGACGCTTGGTCGCGACTAGGCCAGGATGCCGGCCGCGGAGAGGGCGATGCCGCCCACGATGGCGATCACGAGAAGCCAACCGGTGTTGACGTTCTTCTTGATGAGCCAGTACATAAGGCCGGTGAGGCCAAGGGAGATCATCTGGGGCATCATGCCGTCCAGGATGTCCTGGATCACGACGGTGCCGTCAGCGAACTGCAGCGGGGTGGTGGCGCCGATCAGCGTAGCGATCATGCCGCCCACGGACATAAGACCCACGATGCCGCAGACATACATGAGCTTCTCCATGAGGTCGCCGCCCTGGAGCTTGCTCAGGTACTCGTGACCGCCCTGATAGCCCATCTTGGCTGCAAACCAAGTGATCAGCACAGAGGGGACGATGGAGATGAGCATGGCCAGGATCGGGCCCATGATGGAGCCCTGCTGGGCCAGCTGAACGCCCAGGCCAAAGGCGATAACGCGGATGGTGCCCTGGAAGAAGGAGTCACCGATGCCGGAAAGCGGACCCATGAGGGAGGTCTTGACCGCGTTGATCGAATCGGGATCGAAGTTCTCGGGATCCTTGGCGTACTCCTCCTCCATGGAGGCGGAGAGGCCCAGGATGAAAGCGCTCGTCTGCGGGGTGCAGTTGTAGAACGCCATGTGACGGTGGTAAGCCTCTTTCTTAGCAGCGAGCTGCTTGGGGTCGGACTCGTCCGGATAGAGGCGATCGAGCGTGGGAACCATGCCGTAGAGGAAGCCCATGTTCATCTGACGCTCGTAGTTCCAAGAGGCCTGGATGGCCCAGGAGCGCCAGAAGAACTGGCTGACCTTCTTGTTCAGGGACACGTCCTTGGTTGCGGTTGCCATAGTGTGTTCCTCCTTAGTCTTCGTCGTCTTCGAGCGGATCGTAGTCGGAATCGACACCGGCGGCTGCATGGGAACCGTTGAACTTGAAGCCCATGAAGACGACAGCCAGGCACACACCGATCAGAGCGACCGCGATGACGGACAGGTTGAGGTAAGCGGCGAGCAGGAAGCCGATGAACAGGAACGGAGTCATACCCTTCTTGATCATCATGGTGAGCAGCAGGGCCAAGCCGTAGGCGGTCATGATCTTGGTCGAAACGTTAAGACCAGTGGACAGCCACTCGGGAACCATGTTGACGATGGCCTGAACCAAGTCGGTGCCAACAAAGACGGCGAGGAAGATCGGCAGGAAGTACATGACGGCGTACAGACCGGAGCCAGCGCAGATGTGCATACGGTAGGCGGTCTTGAACTTTCCGTTATCGATCGCGCTATCTGCCACATGGGTGAGGGCGGCGATGATGGAGCGGAACACGATGCCGAGGAGCTGACCCAGGACGGCGACCGGGATGGCGATCGTCATGGCGGTCTCGGCGGAAGCATCGGTCAGGCACGCAAAGGCAGCGGCCACGATGCCGCCCAGGACCATATCGGGCGGAACGGCGGCGCCGACCTGCACCAGGCCCATGGACACGAGCTCGACGGCGGCACCGACGGCAAGGCCGGTGGGCACATCGCCCAGCAGCAGACCGACGAGCGTAGCGCCAACGAGGGGCTGCTCGAAGTTAAGACGACCGAGCAGGCGGGAGTCCCACATGCAGAACACGCCGACGAGGCCGACGAGCACCGCACTGATGAACGTATTCATACCCTTCTCCTTTCAGTCAGGCAAAAGCCTGGTTGATTACAGCTTGGCGTCGATGTCGACGCTCTGATACGTAGGGGTCTGCTGAACGTAGAGCTTGATGCCCATGTCGAGCAGCTGGTTGACGTCTGCCTTCTGGGTGGCGTCGAGGAAGACGGAGCTGTCCTTGCCGCCGACCTGATCGGCACCGTCGTGGTTGGCGGTGGCGCCCAGGTTGATGGCGTCGAGCTTGTAGCCCTGGCAGAACTGCAGCATCTCGGCAGTGTTGCCAAAGACGAACATGACCCGCTCGCCGAGGGTGTTGAGCTTGTCCATCTTGGCGAGGGCACGCTCGACGGTGAAGACGTTCAGGCGCACGCCCTGGGGCTTGGCCAGCTTAAGAGCGCCCTTCTTGATGTCATCGTTGGCGGCAGCGTTGTCGACGACGATGATGCGCTCGGCCTGAACCTTGGTGGTCCAGGTAAAGACGACCTGGCCGTGCAGCAGACGGTAGTCAAGACGTGCGAGGACGATCTTGGCGGGACCGGAGCTGTGACGGGACGCCTTGGCCTTCTTGGCGGGAGCCGCGGCGACCTCGACCGGTGCGTTGGGGTTGGTCAGACCGGTGCGGGCCTCGTTGATGAGGGCCGCGAGCTCGGCGCCCTTGACGGGGGCGGGGCTCATAGCGAGCGTCAGTGCCAGCGGGATGTTGAAACCGCTGACAACCGTGAACTTCGTGCCGTTCTTGGAAAGCTCGACCATGCTGTTGTTGACCGAGCTGCCGAGCATATCGGTCAGCACATAGACGGTGTCGTCCGCGTTGAACGTGGCGATCATGGCGTCCACCTTATTGGTGATGGGCTCCTTGTCGTCACGAGCAAGCGACACGACGTGGACGTTCGACACGTCGCCGAGAACCATCTCGAGCGTGTCTTTGGCGCCTGCAGCCAGGCCGCCATGAGATGCGAGAATGATCTGATTCATCTTGCCTCCTCCTTTTCGTTATGGTCATTATAACGTCTTATACGTTGCTTATATTGCTAATTAGTATAAAGACCGCTCGCGGGTGAAAATCGACCGTTGACGGGTTTAACGTACTTGAAACGTTGGAGCCGAGCAGGCCGGCGCTGGCTGGATAACCCCAGGTCAACCGCCGCGCGCAATCCCCTATCGCACGAAGTACCAGGGGCTTTCCTGAACGGTGGGCTCCAGCGCAATGCCCGTGCGCTCGCGGAACAGATCCATGTCCTGCGATTTCTCCGTCCACCACGCGTTGGGCTTAAAGGTCATGCTCTCAACGATATGGCCGACAAAGGCACTGTTGCGCAGCTTGGAGAAGTCGGTGTTCATGATCAGGATGGACATGAGCACCAGCACAATGCCCAGGACTTTGATCGCGCCGGCGGACTCGGCGTAGACACCAATGCCGACCAGAACGGTCGCCACGGTTTCGAACGAAGCCACGACCGGCACCTTCGACGTCTCAAGATCCATCGAAAGGCCCTGCATATAGAAGATGTACGCAAGAGCCGTCGGAATAAAGCCAAAGCCCGCGAACAGCAGAATGAGCTGCGGGGACATTGCCGCGGCTACATCGGACCACGGAGCCGAAAGCACTGCCATAAAGCATCCGCCAAAGACAAAGCCCCAAAACGTCACCGCCAGCGGATGCAGCGTCTTGGTGGCCATGCGGCTAAACACCGCCAGCAGCGCACCGCAAAGTCCGGCGATCACACCCGACGCGACGCCCCAAGTCGAGAAATGGAAACCGGACAGGTCGCCGCTCGTCACCGCGAGCACGCAACCCACAATGTTAAAGATGATGGCGACGAGCTTATTGGGGGTCACGCCCTCGCGATAAAGCACGCGGCCGAGCATGACGCCAAACACCGGCGAGGTATAGAGCAGCACCGAGGCCGTGGACATGCCCACCTCGCCCATGCACTCGTAATAGCAGGTGTTGGCGACGGCTAAACCGACTATACCGACAAGCGCGCAGGGAACAAGCTCTTTAGGACTTGCCTTGAACAGAGCCAGGGGACCCGAGACTTTTCCCTCACGAGCACCTCCCTGGCAACCCATAAATGCCAAGACCGGAGCCATTAAGACGGCACCCGACAACAGGCGAAAGGCCGCCATGCTCTGAGACGAAACACCCATGGCCGAGATGCCGTTTACAAAGATTCCGATGCTGCCCCACATAAGCGCGGCAATCAGCACCAGCACATAGCCCAGATTGCTTTTCTTCAACGCAGCCCCCTCGATATTGTTTCCAATATGTTTCATACTACGTTATAGTCGTTATATACATTTTTCAAGACACAAATCGGTGCGCGGGAAACTTTTGAAACAAGGAGTGCCCCCAACTGCCGGCAGAAAGGGAACGTCCCCAAGTGCCGCTCTAACAGTTGCGGTGAAATAGTTCTCAAACAGAGGCTTCACGCCCCCAAACAGGAACTATTCCACCGCAACTTATGAGGGGTATTGGGCTGTTAGGCCGCTCTATCCCTTAGTAATCCAGCTTCCACATGTAACGGCGCGTCATGTAGTCCTTGTGGGTGACGGCGGAGAGCGCACGCATGTAGACGTTGTTGAGGATCGGGGCAAAGATCAGGTGGTTGAAGTACTCGCTCACGCTGTCCTTGATGTCGTTGAGGCCGAGCTCCTTGGCGTCGAGCTGGTAGACGCGCTCGCCACCGTACTGGTTGACAAAGCGAATGCCGCGCTCGTCGTTGCAGCGGCTGCGGCCGACGCTGATGAGCTGGAACAGCGAGGTGCGCTTGTCCAGGATCTCGAAGGGGCCGTGGAAGAAGTCGCAGGTGTTGATGGTGCAGGAGTCGATCTGCAGCATCTCCTGCACATTGCAGATGCTAAAGACGTAGGCGGCACCAAAGAGCGGGCCCTGAGCCATGACGTTGATGCAGGGCTTGTCGGCGTTCTGCTCGGCCCACTTGGCAGCGAGCGGACGAGTGTACTCGACGGCCTTGCGATAGATGGGGTCGACCAGGTCGAAGGCGGCCATGGCGGTCTCATACTCGGCATAGCCCTCGGTCTGCTGCGTGAGCTCCATGGCAATCATGGTCACGACGGCGGAGTTGGTGCGGCCCATGCAAGACTCGTCGATGGCAAGGCTGTCGTACTGGATCTTGTAGTCGCAGACCTCGGTGAGGCCGGACTCGTCAACATAGATGGCGATGGTGCTGGCGCCGTGGTCCTTGGCGACCTGGGCGGCGACGATGGTCTCCTTGGTGCCGCGCATGGACACGACGACGGCCAGGGCGTTCTCGTTGACGTAGGCCGGGGTGGCGTGCACGAACTCGTTGCTGGTGTAGCTGGAGCTCACGACCTGCGTGGCCTCGTGCTCCATAAAGTACTGGGCAGGATAGTTGCCGCCGTTGGATCCGCCGGCGCCGATCCACACGACGCGCTTGATGCCGCCCTTGTCTGCCTTGTCAGCCAAAACCTGGGAAACGACGTCCTTAACCTGTTCCTGAGTAGTCATCGTGCATCAGCCTTTCTTCTCGTTTGATGCTGTCGATGGCATACAAGTTACATACATGTTTTAGCGATGTCGACTAGTTGTATGCTATATTTGTCTTAGAAATTTTGCTGATGCGGTTTTCGATAACTCGTTACCAGCAGTTTTATTGTTGTATTGGATACATGCTTGATTATGCAAGCATACAAGTTAGATACAGGTTGATCGCATGAATGCCTCGTCTGAAAAGAAACTGGCCCAATACGAGCGCTTGGCGGGCATGCTGCGCGACCGCATCGCCGCCGGCACCTACGCGCGCGGAGACAAACTGCCGTCCGAGATGGAACTCATGGACGAATCGGGTCTGTCGCGTAGCACCGTGCGCCATGCCCTTAAGGTGCTCGTTGATGAGGGCCTGGTACGCACCGAGCGCGGGCGCGGTGCCTTTGTGGCCGACACGCCGGCGCTGCATGAGAACAACCTGGTGTTTTCGAGCTACACGGCACAGGTCCAGGGCCAGGGTATGAAGCCCACAACGCGCACGGTGGACTCGGGCTTTACCAAGGCAACGGGCAGTGTGGCCAAGTTCTTTGACGCCACCGTGGGCAGCAAGCTCGTCAAGCTTGTCCGCCTGCGCTACCTGGACGACGCGCCGCTGTGCCTGGAGACCACCTACCTGCCGCCAAGCTTCGAGACGCTCATCGATCGCGATATCAACGGTTCGCTCTACGCCACGCTGCGACAGGAGTTCCATCGCGCACCGGCGCAGGGGCATAAGACCTTTGAGGTGTGCTATGCCTCGCAAAACGAGGCGTTTTTGCTCAACGTCGAGCGCGGGCAGGCGCTGATCCTAATCACCGACTACGTCTACGACACCGACGGCCGCCCGCTCCACGTCTCCAAGCGCATCCAACGAACCGACCGCGCCAAATACACCGAGCCCATCGGCTAACTCAAACCAAAACCACCACAAAGGGGACAGGCACCTTCGTGGTGGTTTTAGGCGAGGAGGTCGGGGAACCAGGTTGGTTTGGGTTGGCTGGGGACGCGTTCGGCTAGGACCAACTCCATCCAACACATGTCGTACCAGCGGCCGAACTTTTGGGCGCAGCGGTCGAAGGCACCCACCAGGCGATACCCCATATGGGCATGGAAGTCTTGGCTGTTGTGCGTCAGATACTCGTCGTCCTTGTCGTGCGGTACGGCGATGAGCGCGCACATATTGGTGATGCCCATCGCGATCAGACATTGCTTGAGCGCATCGTGCAGCTTGCGGCCCAGCCCGCCGTGGCGCACGTCGCGCGCCAGGTAGATCGACGTCTCGACCGACCAGTCATAGGCCTCGCGGCTGTTGAGCGGACTCACATAGGCATAACCTACCGGACGCCCGTCCAGCTCCATCACCAGATACGGATAGCGCTTGAGCGTGCGCTCGATGCGCCCGGCGAACTCCTCAACGCTCGGCACCTCGTATTCGCAGGTAATCGCCGTCTGGCGCACATACGGCTCATAGATGGCAAGCAACGCCGGCGCATCATCGGGCGTCGCCAGGCGAATCGTCGGCTCGGACATCTCGGTCATACAGCCCTTCTCCCTCAAAAGCAAAGGCCGCCTTGCGCCAAACCAAGACGCAAGGCGGCCCCATCATCACGTTAATCTACAAGACAGCCGCCAGCGCGTCGATGTCCTCCTGCGTCGTGGCCCAGCTGGTGCAAAAGCGCACCACCGTGTGGGTCTCGTCGTACTTTTCCCAGTACTCGATCGAGGCGTGCTCGCGAATGCGCGCCATGTCCTCGTTGGGCAGAATCACAAACTGCTGGTTTGTGGGCGTCTCCAAAAAGAACTGGTAGCCGCGCTCGTGCAGCACACGACGCAGCGCCTGAGCCGTCTCGATCGTCTGTCGACCAATCTCAAAATACAGGCCATCGGTAAAGAGCGCCTCAAACTGCACGCCCGTCAGGCGGCCCTTGGCAAGCAGCGCGCCGTGCTGCTTAATACGCGGAATGGGATGTGCCGGAGCGTGCATGCCGCAAAACACCACGGCCTCGCCGCAGAGCGCGCCGCACTTGGTGCCGCCGATGTAGAACACGTCGCACAGCTGCGCCAGCTCGGGCAGGGTGATGTCGCACTCGTCGGCCGCCAGCGCATAGGCCAGGCGGGCGCCGTCCACAAACAGCGGAATCTCACGCTTCTGGCACACCGCGTGAATCGCCGCGAGCTCGGCTTTGGAATACAGCGTGCCGTACTCGGTCGAAAGGCTCACGTACACGGCGCCCGGAAACACCGTGTGCTCGTAGCTCTCGTTCTCATAGAACACCTGGATATAGTTCTCGAGATCCTCGGCGTGCATCTTGCCCTCGTAGCCGGGGATGGTGAGCACCTTGTGGCCGCCAAACTCGATGGCGCCCGCCTCGTGGCAAGCGACATGGCCGGTCTCGGCGGCAACGACGCCCTCGTAGGGCGCGAGCAGCATGTCAATCACCGTCGCGTTGGCCTGCGTGCCGCCCACCAGCAAGAACACGTCGGCATCGGGGGCCTGACAGGCCTCGCGAATCAGCTGCTTGGCACGCTCGGTGTGCGCATCGGTACCGTAGCCGGGCTGCGGCTCCATGTTGGTATCGACGAGCGCCTGCAGCACCGCCGGGTGCGCACCGTGGGAATAATCGTTGTTGAACGCGAGCATGGCAATCCTCTCTTACCGGATATCGACCAGATGATTCAAACGGGGCTATTGTACGCCGTGCGGATAGGCAATGCGCGCGGCAAGGCACTCAAGTGCCAGCACCAGGGCAAAGCCGCAGCTCACGTCGGTCAAAAAATGTGCGCCGATCACGATGCGGCCAAAGGCGACAAGCGCTGCGACCGCAGCCGCGACCCAAAAGACCACGCGACGACGTGACGGCTTTTCCGTAAAGGCAGCCGCGGGAAGCCCGGCGAGCATAAGGCCGATCGCCGCATGCGCCGTGTGTCCGCTCGCAAACGACTTGAAGCCGTCCTTGATCACGCCGGCGGCGATATAAGTCCATTTGTCGGGATTGCCGATCACCCACCACGGCTGAAAATCGAGTCCCGGCGTGACCTCGATCACGCGCATGCGCGGGCGCGACCATAGCGGCTTAACGATTACGTTAAGGATGATGGCCTGAGCGACCCACACGGCAAGTACCATCAACGCCCAGCGCGTGAGCTCGTCAGGCTCGGTCGTGCGCGTGAGGCGATAGACGATGAGGTTGGCCGCGATGACCAATGCAAACGTCGGAACCAGCTGAAACGTAATAAGCTTGCCGCCGACGCGCAGCGATCCGATAATCTCGTAGCCGACCAGGCCTACGTTGATCAGAACGCCCAGCGCGGCGAGCCACTTGCTCGCCTTGGAATCGGGACGTGCCGAGCGCACGAGCATAATGCCCGCGACGCTCGCCGTCAGCTCGAACGGCAGCTCGCCGGCCGCCTCGACAAAGCGGCCAAACAGGCTAGACGAGTTGAACAGCGCACTCGAGATTTGGTAATCGAAAAAAGACCCGACGAGCAGACAAAAGGCCAGGATGACCGCGATAGCAGCGGCATCTTTCTTATAGATATACCCGAACATGCTTTCCTTTCGATGGGGTCAGATTGCCCAAATGGGGCGTTTGCAGCGTCGACCCGTTAGTCATCGTCAGTCGCGCCCAGCTGCTGCAGTAGCATGAGCGCGGCCGCCACCGGGCCGGTGCCGTCGTTGGCGTCGAGACCTCGGCCCAGGCCGCTGCCCGCACCGGCGCCCGCCTTATAGGGCACCGACAGCTTGCGGCTCTTGGGGAAGTTCACCGCGCCGTACCGATTCTTAAACTCAAAGGCCACCTTCTTGGGCACGTCTACGCCCAAAAACGTGATGCGGCCGCCACTGAGCGTGACGCTCTCGAGCCCCAAGCGCTCGCCGCGGATACGGATACGCGCGCGGTTGAACAGATTGAGTCCCGCCAACGGCAGCTCGCCATGCGCGGCCTCGGTCTCTTCCTGCACCTCGTCGATGCTCTCCAGGTCCTCGGCCGCTGCGAGCTTGCGGTACACGAGCACGCGCTGGTCCACCGCCGGCAGGTACTCCTCGGACAAGAAGTAATCGGCCGGCAGATTAATACCCACGCTCGCCGCCTCCACGCCGGCGTCGTCATCGCCGCGCGCCTCGGCCACGGCCTGGCCCAACATCTGTGTAAACAGGTCAAAGCCCACGCTCGACAGGTTGCCGTGCTGCTCAGCGCCCATCAGCGAACCGGCGCCGCGAATCTCCAGGTCGCGCATGGCGATACGCATGCCGCTGCCCAGGTCCTGGAACTCGGAAAGTGCAGTCAGGCGCGCCGTGGCCTCCTCGGTGAGCGGCAGCTCGCCCGGGAACATAAAGTACGCGTAGGCCTGCGTGGCCGAGCGACCCACACGGCCCTTGAGCTGGTAGAGCTGTGCCAGACCCAGGCGCTGCGAGTCCTCGATGATGAGCGTGTTGGCGGTCGCGTTGTCGATGCCGCTCTCCACGATGGTCGTGGCGATGAGCACATCGATCTTTTTGGTCGCGAACTCGATCATCACGTCCTCGACCTCGCGCGGGCTCATCTTGCCGTGTGCCACGCCCACGCGCGCCTCGGGCGCGGCCTCGTGCACGCGTGCCACAGCGTCATCGATGGTCTTGACGCGGTTGGACACGTAGTACACCTGTCCGCCGCGACCCACCTCCAGGCGAATCGCCGCGCTCACCACGTCGGGGTCGTACTCCCCCACGTGCACGATCACGGGGCGGCGCCCAGTCGGCGGCGTGGTAATCAGGCTCATATCGCGCACGCCGCTCGTGGCCATCTGCATGGTACGCGGGATGGGCGTGGCCGAAAGCGTGAGCACGTCAATCTGCTCGCGCAGGTTCTTGAGCTGCTCCTTGTGCTGCACGCCAAAGCGCTGTTCCTCGTCGATGATCACCAGGCCCAGGTTCTTGGGGTTCACATCGGCCGAAAGCAGGCGGTGCGTGCCGATGAGCACGTCGATCGTGCCCTCGGCAAACGCCTTGAGCGCGCGCTTTTGCTGCGCCGGCGTGCGGAAGCGGCTGAGCACCTCGACCTCCAGGCCAAACGGGGCAAAGCGCTCAAAGAATGTCTCGTAGTGCTGCTGGGCCAGAATGGTCGTGGGGCAGAGCACCATGACCTGGCGACCGGAGTCCACGCACTTAAAGGCCGCGCGCAGGGCGACCTCGGTCTTGCCGAAGCCCACGTCGCCGCACAGCAGGCGGTCCATGGGCTTGGGCGCCTCCATGTCAGCTTTGATGTCGGCGATGGCCTCCAGTTGGTCGCGCGTCTCGTCGTAAGGAAAGCTCTCCTCCATCTCGATCTGCTCGGGCGTGTCGGGCGGGCAGGCGATACCGGTAATCGACGAGCGGCGCGTATACAGGTCGACCAGGTCAAACGCCAGCTTTTTGGCGTTCTTGCGCGCCTTGTTGGTGGCACGCGTCCAGTCGGCGGTGTTGAGCCTGGTCAGGCGCGGCTTGTCACCGTCGGGACCAACATAGCGCGTGATGCGGTCGACCTGCTCGAGCGGCACGTAGAGCTTGTCGCCGTCGGCATATTCCAGCAAAAAGTAGTCGCGCTCCTTGCCGCCCACTTCCTGGCGCGCGATCTCGCTAAAGAGCGCGATGCCGTGAGTGGCGTGCACCACGTAGTCGCCCGGCTTAAACGGAAACGTGATCTGCGTAATGTCCACCTTGCGGCGGCTGCGCGCGCGGTTGGCGTCCATGCGGGCGTTGAGGTCGGCGATCGAGAACACGGCCAGGTTGGCATCGGGCACCACCACGCCCTGCGGCAGGGCGGCATCGACAAAGGTCACGCGTCCGCGCGAGATGGTGGGCACGGCGGCGCCGGCGGCAGCCTGGGCGGCACCCGCCTCGAGCGAACGGGCGTTGAGCGCGTCGGCCTTACGCTCGCGAATGGAAGCATGGGCCTCCTGGCGTGCGGCACGGTCGGCGGAATCCGCCGCTGCCACGCGCACGCGGTCGCCGATAGCGCCGACATTTTCGGGCGCCGCGGTCAGCGATTCCTCAAAGGTAATACCCTCATCGCCAAAGGTGAGCTCCATCGACTCGCGCGCACCGCGGTCGGGGATGGCAAACACGCAGGCATAACGCTTGCCCGCGACCTCCTGGATGCGCGTCATAAAACGGTTGTCCGAGCCTGCGATGGCCGGCTGCTCAATCTTGAGCTCTGCCGTAACCGCACCACCCGCGCGAATCAGGCTCACATAGTTCAGGCGCTGCTGAGCACCAAAATCGAGCTGCTGAGCACGTACATACAGGCCATCCAGTCGGTCAATCCCCGCCTCGCCGGCACGAGCCTCGATATCCTCGTAGGCGCGCAGGCAGTCGTCGAACAGCGAACGCGGCTCGGACAGCACCACCAGCGCCTTGCCGCTCACGTGTGCCAGCGGGCTTACGGTCTGGCCGTACATCACCGGCAAAAAGCGGTCGAGCTCGGGCGTGACGATGCGTGCATCCACCATCTCGAGCAGCGCCGCCAGTTTGCTATCGTCCTGGCTGGCGCGATAGAGCGCCACATGCATGTTATGGACCGCCTCGTCGGTAAGCGCCAGCTCGCGGCACGGGAAGATCTCGATACTGTCCTCGTTACCGATGGTCTGCCCCGTTGAGCTCACCATACGGCGGATGCGATCGATCTCGTCGCCGAAAAACTCGATGCGCACGGGCGCTTTTTCCTGCGCGGGAAACACATCGACGGTGTCGCCGTGCACGCGGAACAGGCCGGGCGCGTCGGCGGCGCCGGCATTGGTGTAGCCCATGCCCACCAGGCGCTGCGGCACCTCGTCAAAAGGGATCTCCTCGCCCACCGCGAAGGTCGTGGACTCCCAGTAGCGGCTCTCGACTGGCGGCACGCAACGCAGCAACGCGCGGGCTGAGGCAACCATGATGCAGTTGTCGCCGCGCACGATGCGCCCGAGCGCCTCGCAGCGCTGCGCCACCACGGCATCGTCTGGCGCCTGCTCGCGCCACGGATAGTCCTTGCGCTCGGGGAAGCGGCACACGTGCGCCAGCCCCACATAGGCGGCAAGGCTGCGGGCGGCACGATCGGCCGCGTCCTCGCCGCTCACAACGTAGACCGTGGGGCGCGGACGGCGCGCAAACTGGGCGGCGGCCATAAGCGTGCGACCCGACTGAGACACGGCCAGCGTCACGTCCTCGCCAGAATCGAGCCCGGCCTCAACGGTCTGCAGCGCCTCGGCAGTGTAGAGCTGCGCGGCTATACGGTGAATGAGCATATGGTCCTCCGGCATCGCAACGCCAAAAGCCCGCCGGGGCAAGCTCGGCGGGTCGTACGTCAAATACATTGTCTGTCATGGTAGCGCATGGAGAGGACTCCAGCTCAAGGGCAAACCCAGCCCCGCAAAAAACGCCAGACGAAGATGCGTTCCGCCCTACCCCGTCACGCGCACGCTGGGGCACAAATCTGCCAGCGGGCACTCGTCGCACTTAGGTTTGCGGGCGTCGCAGATCTCGCGGCCAAAGGTGATCCACTGGTGGTTGACCGACTCCCAATACTCGTGCGGCAAAATCTTGAGCAGATCCTGCTCGGTCTTGAGCGGCTCCTTGGCATGCGTCTTGGGACTCAGCATGAGGCGGTGCGCAATGCGGTTGACGTGCGTGTCCACTGCAATGCCTTCCACGATGCCATACCCCACGTTGAGCACGATGTTCGCCGTCTTGCGTCCCACGCCCGGCAGCTTCACGAGTTCCTTCATGTCGGCCGGCACCTCGCCGCCATAGTCGGCGACGATCATCTGCGCGGCCTCGACGGCATGCTTGGCTTTGCTCTTGTAGAAGCCGAGCGACTTGATGGTGTCTGCCACGTCAGCCACGCTCGCCCCAGCCATGGCCTCGGGCGTGGGCCACTGGGCAAACAGCCGCGGCGTCACCTTGTTGACCTGCGCATCGGTCGTTTGCGCCGAGAGCAGCACCGCGATGAGCAGTCTAAAGGGATTCTCGTGGTCCAAAAAGCACTCGACCGGGCCATAGCGACGGTTGAGGCGCTCGCACACCTCAACGGCGCGCTCGCGTTTGGTGGCATTGGTCTCGCGTGGCATAACGACTCCTCGGCTCAACGGCACAATAAACTTATGGGCACAATTGTCCCACGTCCGAGACGCTTACGCCTCCAAGAATGCGCCGGTCTGACGGCTCCACAGGCTCGCATACTCGCCACCCGCCTCGACGAGCTGCGCATGCGTGCCGTCCTCGACGATCTCGCCATCGGCCAGCACCACAATGCGGTCAAGCGCCGCCACGGTGGACAGGCGGTGCGCCACCACAATGGAGGTGCGTCCACGCATCAGGTTTTCGAGCGCCTCCTGCACCAGCGCCTCGGACTCGCTGTCCAGGGCAGAGGTCGCCTCGTCGAGTACCAGAATCGGCGCGTCGGTGAGAATCGCGCGGGCGATAGCCACGCGCTGACGCTGGCCGCCCGAGAGCTTGACGCCGCGCTCGCCCACCATGGTGTCAAAGCCACGGGGCAAGCGGTCGATAAACTCGGTCGCATTAGCCAAGCGAGCCGCCTCGCGGATCTGCTCGTCGGTGGCGTCGGGGCGGCCGTAGGCGATATTCTCGCGAATGGAGCGATGGAACAGCAGCGCCTCCTGCGGCACGTAGGCAACCTGGCGGCGCAGGCTCTGCTGCGTGCAGCGCGAGACGTCCTGACCGTCCACGAGCACGTGGCCGCCCTGTACGTCGTCCAGACGCAGCAACAGCTTGGTGAGTGTCGTCTTGCCCGAGCCCGATTTGCCCACCAGGCCCACGCGCTGGCCCGCCGCCACATGAAGTGTCAGGTCATCGAACACGCTCTCGCCCGCCGCAGCGTCACGGTACGCAAAGCTCAGGTGCTCAAAATCAATCGCGCCCTCGGTCACTTTGAGCTCAGAGGCGTCCGGGTCGTCTGCCACCAAACGTGGCTCGTCCAGCACGCGCGTCATCTCGGCCGCATCGCCCAAAGCGCGGTTGATGCGCTGCATCATGGAACTCACGTAGTTCAGGCGCATGGTGAGGTTATAGGTGTAGGTAAAGATCATGACGAGCGAGCCGGCCGAGACGCCAAACCACGCATTACCGCCCGCCACGAACACACTCACCACGGCCATGGTGATGACGATAAGGCCCGAGGTCGTAAAGTTGCGCTGCATCATGGCGTGCATCGAAACCGTCTCGGCGTCGCGCGCGGCGCGGTCGGCAGCATCGAACAGGTCGCGCTCAAAGTCCTCGCGCCCACAGGTCTTGACGGCCAGGATATTCGTGACCGCGTCGGACAGCACGCCCGACAGCTTGTTCTGCGCGGCGGACGTCGCGGCCGAAAGCGGCATGATGCGCTTGTACATAAGCCAGACAAACGCGATGTAGACGACCATGATGCCAACCAGGATCACGGTAAATGTGGGCACCACCGGGGCGAGTGCCGCCACCGTGCAGATGACCGAGGTGATGGTAGGGATGAGCGAATACACCGTCACGTCGACCAAGCCCGTGTAGCCACTCATAAAACGACTTGTCTGGCTCACAAGCGATCCGCCAAAGCGGCTGGTGTGAAATGTCATGGATTGATTGGAGAGCGTATCGAAGCACAGGCGCGCCAGGTGATAGTTGCCTGCGATCTCGAGCTTGTAGACGGTGTAGTCCTGTAACTTGGAGAGGATCTGACCCACCAGGTTAACAAGTACGAGCGCCAGGATATAGGGGCCGAAGACCTCAAACACCTGGTCGCCCGTCACGGGGCCGGCCTGGACGCGGTCGACGATAAGGGCCATCACGTAGGTGTTGGAAAACGTGAGCAAAAAGATGTAGCCCGCCGACGAGAACACCGAGAGAAAGACGATCAGCGGCTGCGTGCGCGTGACGTCCCAAAAACGCTGCAGCGTGCGGCGCACGGTGGAGCGTTTGAGCGGACTGGTGCTTCTCTGAGACATGGGCTTCCTTTCGCGTCTGATAGGGCGAAACGCCATTGTTGCACATTGAAGCGCACTTCAGGCAAGCACGATGCGAAAAGCAGCGGGGCACCCGCGTTTACACCGGCGCCCCGCCGTCAGATGCAGCTAGTCCTCGTCTTTTTGGCCTGCGAGCAGCTCCGCGGATGTGAGCCCCAAAATCTCATCGGCTTGGTCGGCATCCTCCAGCGCGTCGATGTCCTTGAGCTTGCGCTCCATGACGTTGGTGCGCGTGGTAATGATGCCCTCGACCGTTTTGCCCGCGGTCTCGATCTGCTGCTGGGCGCGGCGCAGCGCCGCCTGATAGCGCGGCAGCTCGGCCTTGACGGCGGAGAGCACGCGCAGTACGTCGTCGGTACGTTTTTGCAGCCTAAACGTCTGGTAGCTCATCTGCAGGCTGTTGAGAATGGCGGCCATGGTGCTGGGACCGGCTACGTTGACGTGATAGTCGCGGCCCAGGATCTCGATAAGCCCGGGGCGGCTGACGATCTCGGCGTACAGCCCCTCAAACGGCACGAACATGATGCCAAAGTTGGTCGTTGCCGGCACACTCAGGTACTTTTCGCAGATGTCCTTGGCCTCGCGTTTCACCATCATATCGAGCGTCTTGCGCGCTGCGGCGACGGCCTCAGCGTCACCAGACTCCTGGGCGTCGAGCAGATGCTCGTACGCGTCGCCCGGAAACTTGGAGTCGATCGGCAGCAGCACGGGGTCGCCCTCGTCTACCGGCAGCTTGACGGCAAACTCAACGCGTTCCGAGGCGCCGGGCTTGGTGGCGACGTTTTCCAGATACTGATCGGGCGTGAGGATGTCCGCCAGGATTGCACCCAGCTGCACCTCGCCCAAAATGCCACGCGCCTTGACATTGCCCAGCACGCGCTTAAGGTCGCCCACGCCGGTGGCGATAGACTGCATGTCGCCCAGGCCCTTGTACACGGCCTCGAGCTGGTCGCTCACCTGCTTAAACGATGCCGACAGTCGGTCGTTGAGTGTGCGAGAGAGCTTCTCGTCCACCGTCGCGCGCATTTGGTCGAGCTGCACGTTGTTGTCTTTGCGGATGGCGCCCAGCTGAGCATCGACCGTCTCGCGCACCTTGTCCAGGCGATGCTCGATGCCTTCGCGGTTGGCGCCAAGCTGTTGGGCCGTCTCGCGGCGCAGGTCATCCATACGGTCGCCGGCCTGCGAGAACTCGCGCGCAATGGTCAGGTAGCGCTGCTGCTCTACGGCGGCGTCGGTCGTCTGCTGCTGCGCGATGGCATTTGCCGTGCGGCGGGTTTCGGCCAACGCGACGTTCAGGGTGTCGAGCGTGCTGTTGGCCTGCTCGAGCGCTACCAGCGTTTCCGCGCTACTGTCGCCACGCTCCCGCAGCTCGGCACGCAGGCTCTTGAGCTGGAGGGCGCAAGCCACAGCAACCCCCACCGCCACCAAGGCGATCACAACAAGCACAATATCAATAGCAGACATAAACTCCGCCCAACAAACCCAATCGAGCACCAATCAAAACCGCGATCAATCTTACCCTGTCAAACGCACCGGGCGGCCGGCCCCTTCTTGGGTGCCCTTCTCCTCCGCATATTCCATAATGCGGCGCGCCGTCTCCCTGCTCACCTTTGAGTCATCGCCGGCCAAGTATGCGTATACGTTTCCTTTATTCAGGTGCAGAGCACGGCAGAGGCCATAGCGCGTTACGCCCGATTCCTCCAATGCTTCCAGTATTCTTTTTCGCATCAGGGCGTTGATCCTTCTGTTCGCCACCGGCTTTTCCTTCACCGCTCTATACGCACGCCAAACGTTGGCATAACGATTAGGAAGCTCACTTTTGGCGCATAAAGATATTATGTTACCCGCTTGACCGTACAAGGACAAAACGTCTCGGTAATCCTCTTCCATCCACGAGCCCTCGGATAAACCCAGAACGTATTCGGCTTTTCCTTGCGCCAAAGCAAGCAAAAACAGAGGCTCCGCCACGCGCGGCGCAACCGTCGTCGCCTGCTCAACCAGCTTTCTAAAACTCAGTGACTGCTGTCCGGATAGCTCTCGGCAATAGCCTTTTAAGAATCCCTCAAAGGTCAGATTCAACCGAGCACCTCCGTTCATTTGCTATTATTATTTATCTTCAATAATACTATTTAGTCGCACGACATGACCCGCAAGATGCAAGGATTCCACTCGTGGCGATAATCCTTGCATCCAAGAAGACCAATGGTGGCGAACGTCAGTCTTCCCAACCGACCTGGATGGTTGTTATGACGTCACCTAGGCGCTGGCCCAGGGCCGCTAGATGCTGGAGCACCTCGTTGGGCGATGCGCCGTTGAGGATGCACGTGAGGGCATACGACGCCAGAAAGATGGCCGCAAGCCCCAGCGGGATGAGCACGATCATCGCCAATGTGCGCAGGCGCTGGCCCAAACGGCGGCGGCGCGCGCGGCGTTTGTCGAACGCGAGCTCCTGCGCATATGATTCTTGCTGTACGGAATAGGCCTCTGGCGCCGATTCATACCCGGGCACAGCTGCAGGTACAGCAGTGGGCACGACATTTTGCGCAAAGGGCTGGGCTGCCGCCCCTTGCATTTGCATCTCCATGAGTCGTTGTTGCTGACGCAGCATGCGCTCAGCTTGTTGCTGCGGAGTCTCAAGAAACAGATCCATGCTGGCCTCCAAAATCGGAGCATTCGACGCTTACGACCAGCATCTCGCACCGCCATGACCGCGACAACGCAATCGCCGGCAATAGCCACAAAGATTCTTTTGCTCAAAAGCTGTCGAAAAGCTCAACAACTCCCCTACCAGCACTTTCTCTGAGCTTTTTTCGCCAGCAATCTTTTGGCCTTCCACCCTTACGCCAACTGACCAAAATCTAACCAAAAGCTTGACGGAAATTGTGAAGACAGGGACCCCGCACAAAAAGTGCCGCCCCAAAGGGGCGGCACACAAACTTATTATCAGCTTTTCTGTAACGAGCATGCGACGACTCAACGCCGGAGCGCAGGGCGGGGAAACCTTTGCCTCGCGCGACCCTGCGAAGCCGTGAGCGAGAGGGAAAGGTTTCCCCGCCCTGCGCTCCGTGGTCGGTTAGGACAGACTACATGCCCGCGAGACCGCGGGCGGCGGTGGCACACATAAACGCCAGGACTAGGATCACGAGTGAGCCCGCGATGTCGACTAGCACGCCCATTGCGCGACGCTCAAACAGCCAGCTCTCAAAGTGCGGAGCAACATTGCGCCAAACACGCCACAACAAGATGCCCATGCCGATGACGCCGGGAATATTAAGCAGCAAAATCTCGGAGCACAAGAGGCCAATCAGGTTGCCGGCGGCAAAACCCGCATCGCCCTCGCAGTATTTGCGATAAATCATGTACAACATGTATGCCACAAACGGCTGCAGGCACGCAGAGATAAACGTAACCACCATCGAGGGGTCCTGAGAAAAGACATCGGTGAGCTTATCCACGCTCGTGGCATCCTTAGAGGCCAGGAACAGACCAATGACCACCACGGGCACCACACCCAAGATGACCTCGACCAGAGTAAACAACTTGGCAGTCAAATCCTCACTAGCCGAATTCAAATGAGGCGCCCACTCAGAATGAGCATGCGCGCCGACCTTTTTCTCCTTATCGGCACGGGCAACCTTACCGTCCTCATTAACCACGCGATTAGGATCACGACGAGTCCCAGCAGCAGCCATCCGAGCCCGAGACTTCTTACCCATAAAGCACCCCATCAGGTAGTAGATAAACTAAAAGTCGCTACCCAGTGTACCCCACCCATGAACGGTGCCGTCCCAACCAGCCCCCACACAAAACGTGCCGCCCCAAAAGGGGCGGCACACAAACTTTTTTATCAGCTTTTCAGTAACGAGCACGCGACGACCCAAAGCGGGCCGGGAGGGCCGGACTACCTTCCCTCAACGCGACCCTGCGAAGCCGTGAGCGGGGAGGGAAGGTAGTCCGGCCCTCCCGGCCCAGCTCACGCTAGCGCCACGCGCTAGTAGTTCACCACCTGCTCCTCAAAGTACGCCTTGGGGTGGTTACACACCGGGCACACCTCAGGCGCCTCGGCACCAACGTGCAGGTGCCCACAGTTCAGGCACTTCCACACCTTCACGCCCTCACGCTCAAACACCTCGCCCGACTCGATGCGCTCGACGAGTTTGTTGTAGCGCTCCTCGTGGGCCTTCTCGACGGCGGCGACACCACGGAACTTTGCGGCAATCTCGGCAAAGCCCTCTTCCTCGGCGGTCTTGGCAAACTCGTCGTACATCGTGGTCCACTCGTAGTTCTCGCCCGCAGCGGCATCACGCAAGTTGTCCAGGGTGTCAGGAACGGCGCCATCGTGCAGATACTTAAACCACAGTTTGGCGTGCTCGGACTCGTTGCCAGCCGTCTCGGCAAAGATGTTCGAGATCTGAACGTAGCCGTCCTTCTTTGCCTTGGAGGCATAGTAGCGATACTTGGTGTGTGCCTGGGACTCACCGGCAAAAGCGGTCTCGAGGTTCTTCTTGGTTTGGGAATTCTCAAAATCCATAGGTGTACTTCCCTTCAACGCATGCCGCCCGTAGGCTTCGAGCGGCCTCGTCTTTAGGATGCCCTCATGTCAGAAATCTAAACCTTACAATCCTGTTCTTCAGATTTGCACAGGCTAGATGCTCAGCCAGCGATCGCCCTCGGCTCGGCAAAAGCCCTCACGCTCCAGGTCGGCCAGAATGCCCGCGACAAGCTCGCGCTCGACCGGTCCACGCCCAGCCGCCGCTTCCATCTCGTTAACGCCCACCAGGGCATCAGCAAGCGTAATCCCCGCCGGTTGGCCATCGCGCGCTGCCAGCAACATGCGCACGATATGCGCGCGCTTTTGGCGACGCGAGCCCTCAAACTTTGATTGACGGCTATAGCCCGCCGAGCGCCTGGACGGATTGGGCAACGTCTTTTTTAGATATGCGCCGTAATCCAGCAACGCGTAATACCACGCACGCGGCGTGTCGGCGTCATCGAGCGGCACGGCAAAGGGAACGATCTCGTCGGTCGCCGCACCGGGGGCCGCCGGACAGGCCGCCTGAATCAGCGGCACCAGCTCGCGATCGGGAACAGCCGGTACATCGGGAAAGAAGTGATGCAGAAAGACCGTGCGCACGTTGGTCTCCAGATACACGCCCGGAAGATCAAACGCAAACGACCGGATACCCTGCGCCGTTGCCGGGCCAATACCAGGCAGAGCGACCAAGTCACGCGTCTCGTGCGGAAACTCCCCGTTCCAGTCCTCTACAACGCGCTGAGCGGCCTTGTGGAGCGCCAGAGCGCGTCGGTTGTAGCCCATCCCCTGCCAAGCGTCCAAAACATCGGAAGGCGCGGCCTGGGCAAGCGCCTGCACGGTCGGAAAGCGATCGAGCCACGCCGGCATGCGCGTCTCCACGCGCGGCACCTGTGTTTGCTGCAGCATGACCTCGGAAAGCCAAATGATGTACGGATCGCGCGTGCGGCGCCACGGAAGGTCGCGATAACGCAGGACCCCTTCCGAACGAATCATCGAACGAAAGGGGTCCTGAATCATATCTATGCTCCTTATGCGGCGCTATTCCTCCCGGCAAGCACATGCACAGGCGGCGTACTCGGGAAACGCGTCGCGGTCGGCGAATTTGGAATCGACGGCCGGGAACTGGCGGTGAGCGACGATGTCGCCGAGCGAAACGGAATCGAGGTAGTCGCGCATCAACGCTTGAGCTCCGGCCCACAGGGGATGATAGCAGCACGTGCCCATGCGTGCACAGTCGCCATCGGGTGCGGTGCAATCATTCATAACCATAGGGCCCTGAACGGCCTCGACGACCTGACGAATGGTGACGTCGTCCGGACTGACCTTGAGACGCATGCCACCGTGGACGCCACGCAGGCTCTCCACAATACCGGCCTGGACCAAACCGTGCTGAATCGAGCGGGCAAACGAATACGGAACATTGACCTCTTCGGCAGCGGTGCGAACAGAAAGCAAACGCTCCGGATCCTCGGCAAGCATCGCCAACATACGAAGGGCGTAATCAGTCTTCCTCGATATGTCCATTTTTCCCCTTTCAAGGAATACGAACAGCTCGAACGAGCTCCGGGGCCGAGCTTGTGTCGAGACGCTAAATGACCGCCAGGACATCCAAATGGTAAATCGGATATCCACTGAACGCCGCGCTCGGAGCGAAATGCATCAGATGCGGCCTACAGTGCAATTTAGTATAACCTAACCCCCTGTCTCGTTGAACGGGTGTTGCGCAACAAAGCTGTTGTTTAGACAGATATGCTTATTAGATTTTACTTGCGTTCCCGAAGGGGCGGGGATTCTGGGCGAAGATGCGCCAGGGCGATCGTTCTACCGAAACAAAGTGCATCAAACGCAAAAAGCCACGTCCGAAGACGTGGCTTTAATTGCGTTGGCGGGAAGTACGGGGCTCGAACCCGCGACCTCCGACGTGACAGGCCGGCGCTCTAACCAAACTGAGCTAACTCCCCAGGCAGGCGTTCGCGTTTGTTTCCGCTCGCGTGCGCTGCGGGGATTAGTATACACAGAAGTCTGTCCGGCGCGCAACAACTTTTTTTAAAAAAATTTTTCGGTCCCTCCGGGAGGGTCTCCGGGGCTGAGGGCGGGGGTTAAGTTTGCTGCTCTACAGTCCTGCGCAAGACGGAAAGCACATTAAGTGCTTTCCTTTGCGTGCGGAACTCGCGACAAACTTAACCCCCGCCCTCAGCCCCGGAGACCCTCCCTGCCGTCACATTGTTCGAGCCGCTGTTGTTGCTCGCCGCTTCGCGGCTCGGCGGCCCCGTTCTCCGCGACGGGGTTTGTCTAAGGATCTTGCTGAAGCTCCGCCTTTGGCTCAAATGGAAACGGGGGACGCATCTGCATCCCCCGTTTTTGTTGCGGTTACTCCAAGTCAATAAATTTGATGCTCAGGATCTTGCCGTCTTTTACGAGCATTCTGGCCATGGTGGGGCCTCGGGTGCCTCTGGGGTAGCTGGCGCTGCCCGGGTTGAGGACTAAGCAATGGCCCACTTGGGCTTCTTTGGTTACGTGGGTGTGGCCGTTGATGGCTACGTCTACGGATCCCACCGGAAGGTCTTCGCGGTAGTGGGCTACGGCGAATTTGAGGCCTTCGTAGGTAAAAAGCGCAAGACGGTCCACATCGGGGCCGTAGTCGCGGTAGTAATCGTTATTGCCCAGTACGGCCCGCACGGGGGCGATGGTGCATAGGTGCTCGTAGTCCATCTCTGACGTGAGGTCGCCGGCGTGGATGATCAGGTCTGCGCCCTCAAGCTCATCCAAGAGCGCAGGCGATAAATAGCCGTGGGTGTCCGAGATGATGTCGATGCGCTTGGCGCTTGCGCTGTTCATGGGATCCCTTCCGCAAAAAACGATTCGGCAGATACATACAAAAAAGGCCCCACGGCCCCGCAGACGATGGGTCTACAGGGCTGCGGGGCCAGTGTGCTAGAGACTCAGGGCCTTCTTGAGCGGCACGACGCGGCGGCGCGAAACCGGCACGCGTTCGTCGACGCCCGTAATGCCCAGCTGGATGGCGCCCGAGGGCACCGTCTCAACGTCCGTGACGCACGCCAGGTTGACGATATAGCGGCGATGAACACGGAAGAAGCCAAAGTCGCAGAGCTTGGCCTCAAACTGCGCCAGCGAGGTCGTCGACAAAAAGCGATCATCGACGGTATAGATGCAGGAGTAATCGTCCTTGGCCATGATAAAGCGAATGTCGTCCACGGGAATGAGCACCTTGCGGCCGCCCTTTTCCACCGGGATACGCTCGATGGTCACTTTGCTGTCCGTGACCGGCTTGGCGCGCTGCATAACCTTCTCGATCGCGCGATCCAAGCGAGCTTCCTCGACAGGCTTCATCAGATAATCGACGGCATCCACGTCGAATGCCTCGACCGCATGGTCGCTATACGCAGTCACAAACACGATCGCTGGCGGATTTTTGAGCTTATGCAGCGCCTCGGCAAGTTGCAGGCCCGAGGCACCGGGCATCGAGATATCGAGAAACACGACATCCACGCGACTTTCCATAAGCATCTCGATGGCGGAGCGAACGCTCGACGCCTCCGTGATCGTGCCGATCTTGCCCGTTTGCTCGAGCAAGAAGCGAAGCTCCGAGCGAGCCGGCGCCTCATCATCCACAATCATCGCACGCAGCATAGGGATAAAACCTTTCGTCAACTAACTACGCCGGGCATCCGTCGCATGACGTTGAGCCCGTAGCCTTTTATTTTACTCTTGAATGTCAAAGATGCTCTCTGACAAATCAAGATGAAGAAGCACTTTGGTGCCCTTGCCCGGCGCCGATTCGACACGTGTATAGGAGTGTGGCCCATAAAAGCGATGGATGCGTTCCGAAATATTGTGCATGGCCACACCGGCGCCGCCACCCTGGGGAGAGCTGGCGTCGGGACGGGCGGAGCGCTCGTCAAACAGTCTGGCGGCGGTACCCTCATCCATGCCCACGCCATTATCGGCCACGGCAATCAAGATTGCATCCTCGCCGTCTTGGTGAACGGTCACGTCGATCCTCAGAGCGCCGTCATCGCCCATACCATGACGCACGGCGTTCTCGACAATCGGCTGGATCACGAACGCCGGCACCAGCGTATCTTCCACATCCTCGGACACATCGAATGTCGCAAGCACGCGGTCCTCGCCAAAGCGGGCCTTCTCAAAGGTAAGGTAGCGCTTGGTCTGTGCGACCTCGCGCGAGACCGGAATAAGCGATCCCGAGTTGTCGAGCGTGGCGCGATAGAACGATGAGAACTCACGAAGCAGTTCGCGGGCCCGCAGCGGGTCGGTGCGCGTAAACGATGCAATGGTGTTCAGCGTGTTGAACAGGAAGTGCGGGTTAATCTGCGCCTGCAGCGCACGCACCTCGGCGCGCGCCGTGAGTTCCTTTTGCACCTCGAGCTCGTGGATGGCGAGCTGCGTGGACAAGATCTCGGCAAAGCCCGAGGCAAGCGCGTACTGGGTACGGTCGACGGCGCGCGGGGTCTTGTAGTAGAACTTGAGCGTGCCGACGGTACGATCGCCCACCTTGATGGGGGCGATAATGCCGGCGGGGACTTGGTTGTGCGAGCCGTCCGAGCCCACGACATCCACCATACGGTTGAACGACTGCACGATGCCATGTTCGATAACGTAGCGTGTGGCAAGCGTGTGGATGGGAGAATCTGGCAGTAGTTTTTCCTCAAACTCGCCCGCGCAGGCAAGCACGTTGTCCTCGTCGGTGATGGCCACCGTCATGGCGCGCGTCTCGGGCAAAATGCGCTGGCACACCAAACGCGCCGATTCCTGTGTCAAACCGCCCTTAATGTCCTCGAGCATGGCCGAGGCCACCGAGAGCGTCTCCTCGGTGTACTGGGAGCGCACCGAATCGGGATTGAGCGTCAAAAAGATAAAGATGCACAGAAAGATGCACAGTAGCGCGCAGGCAATCACCGTGGCGATCGGCTCGATACCGGTCACCAGGGCAAAAATAAAGTACACCAGCACGCAAATGGCGCAGGCAACGGCAATGATGCGAAAGATTGATATTGAACTATCGCGCTGGGCGCGGCGGTCGATCATTCGGCCCCCTCCAGGATACTGATCAGTTGTGCGTCACGCCAAAGCCCGTCCATGATCTTGGGCCAAAAGCTCTGGAAACGCAGGTAGCTTGCAGCGTTTTGGCGCGCATAGACCTTTGCCTCGTCGATACCATGGCGCCAGATGCGCAGGTAGCCTTCATGCTCGCGGGTAAACACGCTGCGGACCATAGCGGTCTTGCGCACGCGGTCGTCGAGCTCGCGCGAAATCCACGGGCCCGGGTAGGGCATGAGCGATGCCGCCGTAACGGGGATGAGCTCCTTTTGATGCGCGGCGAACGTCAACTTGGCCCGTTCGTAGTACCAACGGTATACATCCTGCATAAAGCGCGGTGAGCGCTTTTCGGACTCCGGAGGCAGATGGCGCACGGTCCACTCGTTATCGAACCACACGTCGTAGCCAAACATGCGCATGTTAAAGAGGTAATCCAAGTCCTCGCCGCGGGTGATAAACGGGTCAAAGGCCACACGCGTAAAGGCGCGGGCGTGCAGGGCCATCAGGCCGCCGCACACGTAGTTGGAGCGCGAGATGCGGGTGCCCGAGAGCGCCTTTTTCATCCAACGGTTGAACTCGATGCGCTTGGTCCACCAACGATGGCAGATGCCCGCCTTGTCCGTGGGAGCCAACGGCGAGCCATCGCGATCGTAGAAATAGCCGCTCTTGACCAAGATAGGCAAGCCCTGACGCGTCTGCTGCCCCAACGCATAGGTCGCGCGCTTCATAAAGTCGGCGTCGATGACAGTCTCATCGTCATCCAAAAAGATAACCGCGTCATGCCCCAGCACCGCGGCGCAGGCCAGCCCCATGTTGCGGATGGCACCGTAGCCTCGCAGGCTCACGCACTCGCCCGAACCCTTGGGCGCGATCTGAGCAACCCGGTCTGCGATGCGCGAGGCCTGGGTGTTGGTGACAACGGTGACCTTGAGCGTGGGATGCGCGTCGACAATCTCGTGCACGCGCAGCGACACATCGGCTGTGGCAGAAACGGGACAGACCACCAAAAGGATGATGCGCGGGATGTCGCGCACCTGCTCAAGCGAGGCCAGACAGCGGTCGAGTTCGGGATTGTCGGCGTTGAGTCGTGTCGAATGGTCATAGGTGCCAGGGACGTTTGCGCGAGCGTCATCGCCCGCCCAATACGTTGGAATCACGACCGTGGCGTTCATGCCTTACCCTCCCTGCAACACAAAAACGGGACGCCGCCAAACACAGGCGACGCCCCGCGACCTAGCTGACTCCATCATACCCACTTGGGCTAATCATTGTTCGAAAGTCAGAATGTTTATTGCGGATAACCCCAAAAGAGTATCGCGGCGGACGCAATTACCGGCAAGTTCCTATGCGGCCTGCTCTGCCGTCTGAGACATGCGGGACAGACGGACCAGCAGCACAAAGCCCACCACCAGCAGCACGCCGATAGACAGGACGCCCAGCGAGGGGTTGCCGGTCAGCGAGGTGACGACCGACACCAAGAAGGTGCCCATAACACTTGCATAGCGGCCAAAGATATCAAAGAAACCGTAGTACTCGTTGGACTTTTCCTTGGGAATAATGCGGCCAAAGTAGCTACGGCTGAGCGCCTGTACGCCGCCTTGGAACAGGCCGACCAAAATGGCGAGTACCCAAAACTCGAAAGCGGTCTTTAAGAAGAACGCGGCAAAGAGCACGATGCCCATATAGGCGGCGACGGCCACCAGGATCATATTGAGCGTGCCCACGCGACCGGCAAGCTTGCCGTAGATAATGGCGGACGGGAAGGCCACGAACTGCGTAACGAGCAGAGCCAGCACCAGTTGGGTCGAGTCGATGCCCAAAGCCGATCCATAGCTGGTTGCCATGGAAATGACCGTGTGCACGCCGTCGATGTAGAAGAAGAACGCGATCATGTAGACCAGCACGGTCTTGTTGTGGGCGATCTCGCACATGGTGTGTCCGACCTCGGAGAACACGCCGCCCACGATGTGGCCGATGGTGTCCTCGGGACCACGCTCGCGACCGTACTTTTGCTTATAGGTGCGAATGAGCGGCAGGGTAAAGATGAGCCACCAGGCACCAGTGATGACAAACGACAGACGCGTTGCCAGCATGGTGGGGACACCAAGAGCGGAGCCACCCATGATAAGCGCCAAGCAGATGATGAACGGCACGGTGGAACCGATGTAGCCCCAGGCATAGCCCGAACTGGACACGGCGTCCATGCGCTCGTCGGTGGTAATGTCGGGCAGCATGGCGTCGTAGAACGTCATAGAAGAGTTAAGGCCGATGGTGCACAGCACGTACACGGTCAAAAATGCCATGGCAGACATGGGGATAGCCTGCGCCAGGCAAAGAACCAGGCCCGTGAGGAAGAAGCCCAGGAAGAACTTGATCTTGTTGCCGGCGTAATCGGCAAGTGCGCCCAGAATGGGCATGAGCATGGCAATGACCAGCGAGGCAATCGTCTGCGCGTTGCCCCAAGCGACCACCAGGTCTGCCGAGGAAGCACCGGTATTGATGGCGTTAAAGTAGATGGGCACCACCGAGGTATTGAGCAGCACGAGGGCCGAGTTGCCCACATCGTACATAACCCAGTTACGCTCGAGCTTGGTGTATTTCATGAACAGGGCCCCTTCGCATTCGCCCGATATGCAGTTAGTTCATCGTACCCCAATTGTCCAGAACCGCTGGTAAGGATTCGGCAAAGGGGCACGCGCGGGCCCTATTCCTCGCGGTCGAACTCCTCGTCGGTGCCGAGCACGCGACCGCTGTAGTTGACGTGACTGGTCACGGCCTCCATGTCACCGGTCTCGATAAAACGCGCGACCGTGCACTCGTAATCGACCAGCGCGCGATCAAAGACCTCGGGGAAACTCTCGTTCGAGACCTCATCGGTAAAGGGATTCTTCCATGTCAGATGGCCCAGGTTACCGGTGCGCTCGGGCAGCTCCGTCGTCACGCGATGGGCAAGGCCGTCGAGCAGCGAGTAGTCGTGCACCAAGCCCTCAACCAGCGAGATCGCGCGCGTCTTTGCGGAGCCGGCCGGCTCAATCGCGCGGTAAAGTCGTTGCATGTTGGCAACGGCAGCACCGTACTCCCCCGCCGGAATGTCAATGCCGTACACGCGTCCGGCAACATAGCTCATCAGCACGCCGGCCACGCGATTGATGCGATCGGTGGTGACGATCTCGCCCGCCGGCGGGTAATCGTCGACCGTAGCGCCATCGCGCTTAAGCTGCAGCATCAGTACATCCAGGTCGCTCTCGATCACGGCATGGACCTGGCTGCTCGAATCCTCAAGCTCGGGATCGGACTCCACGATGCCAAACTGCTGCTCGTAGACAAAGGGATGGGCATTACGGTCGAGCACATAGTGCGACAGCAGGCCCAGCGCAAAGGCGCGACCCAAGCTGGCGTCGCGCGGCAGCAGATGCGACACGCCGTCGCGCAGGCACGCGAACTGGCGAGACATGCGCGAGCGATGCATGACCTGCGCCAGCAGCGTACAGTCGGAAACACGCGGTGTCAGAATGTGAAAGAAAAACGGGTCGGGGCCTTGGTTGCCCAAGATAAAGGCAATGCGCTCTTCATCGGACGTGATGACGCCCTGCGGGAGACGGTCGATGCTTTCCTCGCCAAACAGATGATGGGTGATAAGCGCGGGCATAATAATCCTTTCGATTTCATTCGATTCCACCCATTATGCCCACCGCGCGCCCATGCCAAACCTGCGATGGTAAACGACGACACGCAAGCCTCTTACGCAAGCCCCAGGTGCGACTTGACCTCGGCGGCACGACGACGGGACACCGGCACCGTCGAGCTCACGCGGTCGAGCCTGAGCTCCATCAACCCCGTGGAGCCAATCTCAACATTGTGCACGTCTTCCAAATTGACCAGATAGCTGCGATGAACGCGAATAAAGCCCTCGGAGCCCAAGCGACGCTCGAGCGAAGAGATCGACTCATTGATCAGGTACGTTCCCTCGGCGCAGATGGCGTTGCAAAAATCGGCGCGCGCCTCAAAGTAGCAGACGTCTGCGGCGGGAATGAACACCTTTTTGCCCCCGCGGTCCACCGTCAGACGCAAAGGCTGGCGCGGAGCGTGGATAACACGACGGGCACCCAAGGCTGCCTCGATCTTGTCGAGTGCCTTTGACAGGCGTGCGTCCTCGACCGGCTTGACGACATAGTCGACCGCATCAAGGTTATACGCATCGGCGGCAAACTCGGCAAACGCTGTCACAAACACAACCACCGGCGGCGTCTTTAGGTTCTGCAGCGTCTCGGCAAGCTCAATTCCCGAGCGGCCGGGCATCGTGATGTCCAAAAACAACACGTTGGGCTTGTTCGAGAGAATCGACTCCACGGCCTCGGTGACATTGCCCGCCTCGGCAATCTGACCCACACGCATATCCTTTTCCAACAGATAGCGTAGCTCAGCCCTAATGGGAGGCTCGTCATCAACCACCAAGATGTTCCAGCCTTCGGACATATGTGCTTCCCCTCTTTTTCTCTCAATCCAACCGCGTGCTACGCCGTCAACGGCGCCGGCTCATGCGGCTCGCCGTTCAGCTCGACGATGACCTGCGTTCCCACGCCCTCCTGGGACTTCACGCGCATGCCGGAATCTTCTCCGTAAAAGAAATGGATGCGCTGAAGCACGTTGAAGAGCGCCAGGCCGCAACCTCGCTTGACGGAGCCGTCGGCGGTAATGCTCTCGGGCTCCTCTCGGCGATGTTGCTCAAACAGATGCGCGCAGACCTCTTCGCTCATACCGATGCCATCGTCCTCGACGATGATCTCCAAACCGTCATCGGTCTCGAAAGCCCTAACATGAATAGAAAGCGGCTCGGTCTCGCGCTGCGCGTGCTTGATGCAGTTTTCGAGCAACGGCTGCAAGATAAACGGCGGCACCAGGCTGTCGCGCACCTCAAAGTCGATATCGACCGAGACGCGCAGACGGCCGTCGCCATACCGGGCCTGCATAAGATTGATATAACGAGTGCCCTGTTCCACCTCGTGCTCGAGCGTGGTGAGCGTATCGGAGTCAGAAAGCGTCTGACGATAGTAATTGGAAAAATCGATGAGCAGCGATCGCGCCTTGTCGGGCTCGGTTCGAACGAGCGACACGATCGTGCTAATGGTGTTGAACAGAAAATGCGGGTCGACCTGCGACTGCAGGGCCCGAAGCTCCACGCGGGCTGTGAGCTCGTCCTGGCGCTCCAGCTCAAAGCTGGCGAGCTGCGTGGAGATGAGATCGGCAAAACCCGAGGCCAACGCCGTCTGGCGCATATCGATGCTGCTCAGGCGGGGATAGTACAGCTCGAGCGTACCCACGCAATGCCCGCGCACGGTAAGCGGCGCGACAATGCCGGCGCGCAGGCGGGGAAAATAGCCTCCCGTCTCATTGGAGGCGTCGCGCGAAAATACACTCTGCTCGCCGGACTCGATCACGTTGAGCGTGGTCTTGAGCACAACCGGGGTGCCGGCAGGGCACTTTGCCGAGTCCTCGCCCCAGCTTGCCAACACCTGTTTGCCATCGGTAAAGCAGATGGCAGAGGCGATGGTCTCGGACAGGATAATTTTAGAGGCGCCCAGGGCCGCTTCGGGCGTAAGGCCGCGCGACGTGTAGGCGAATATTTTTGATGCGATGGCGAGCGTACGGTCGGTTGCGCTCGATGTGAGGTCGTCGGGGACCACAAAGACATACGAGAAAAAGAAGCACAGCATGACCAGGCCGGCAATAACGACAACGCCCGGAACGGGATTGGGATTATCGGTTAAATCCCAGATAAGCAGCAGGATAAGCGCCGGAACGACAATACCGAGCAGGATGGCCTGAACCACATGCTGGGCCGTACGAAAGACCTTGGTAGAGTTGTAGCTCTTGCCCAGAATCAGCCTGTTTAAATCCACCGTCATCCCCTCTTGTCCGTAGCACCCATAGCAATAAAGAGGGCCGCAAGCGACCCTCTCCATTGCATTATGCAATCAAAAACTGTGTTTTACATCAAGCCATCGACAAACGGTATCTTAGGCGCTGTATTTGTTAGCCTCACCAAAAGTGCCAGCCTCGACGATCCAGCCGTCCTTCATGATGACGTCCATGTTGTCGGTGTTGAGCACGTGGATGTCGGCGGCGACGTCACCGTTGACAACCAGCAGGTCGGCGCACTTGCCGGCCTCGATGGAACCGGTCTCGTCCTCGATGTGGCACATCTTGGCACCGTTGAGGGTGGCGCAGGTGATGGTCTCGACCGGAGTGAAGCCGATCTTGTCGACGAACTCGTACATCTCCTCGATGGAGCAGGTGCCGTACGGGGTGACGAAGGAGAAGGAGTCGGAGCCGATCGTCATGACGACGCCGCGCTTCTTGGCCTCGCGCAGGCAGTCGTAGTTGCGCTGCAGCTCCTTCTCGACCAGGGTGCCCTCGTACTTGTCGTGCAGCTCGGGGACGTAGACGGGCGGATAGGTGGCGTACCAGGTGGGCAGGAAGGCGATCGTCGGGGTGAAGAAGGTGCCCTGCTCGGCCATGAGGTCCATGGTGCGCTCATCGATATCGAAACCGTGGATCAGCTGCTCGCAGCCAAAGCGGACGGAATCGTAGGCAGCGGCGTGGTTGTTGTAGCAGTGGCTCCACACGGGGATGCCGACCAACTTGGCCTCTTCGATCACGGCCTGGATCTCCTCGGAGCAGTAGTGCTGGTCGCGACCGGAATCCCAACGCCAGATGCCGCCACCGGTAGCCCAGATCTTGATGGCATCGGGGTTCTCGCGCAGGCGACGACGGACGGCCTTGCGCAGATCCCAAGGACCGTCGACCTGATCGCCCCAGGGGTGCGATTCCTTGTTGAGCTCCTGGCTGCAGTGGTGGGAGTCACCGTGGCCGGCAACGCGGCAGAAGCCAAGACCAGTGGCCAGAACGCGCGGGCCCTTGAAGACGCCCTTGTCGATGCAGTCGCGAATCTGGATACCAAAGCGGCCGATCTCGCAGACGGTGGTGAGGCCGTGGGTGAGGCAGTCGTAGGCCTGCTTGACGGCGACGGCCTGCTTCTCGAGGAGCGGCTGCATGACCCAGTCGGTGTCATCGTCGGTCAGGTTGCCCGAGAAGTGCAGGTGGGTGTCGATCAGGCCGGGAAGGACGGTCTTGCCGGCGGCGTCGATAACCTCAACGCCCTCGGGAAGGTCCTGCATAGCACCGGCATACTCGATCTTGCCGTTGTCGTCGACGAGAACGAGGGAGTTCTCGACCGGCTCGGCACCGGTACCGTCGATGAGCTTGCCGCCAACGATTGCGTACTTAGTGGACATGGTTCCTCCTTATGGATCCATATAGTGGGCGAGGCCATGTTGGGTTATGGCCTCACAAAGCTACCCAAGTGGTGCCGGGTTCGGTGCGCGGAAGAGAGGGGTCCGCGCACCCGATCCGCCCCGGCTCGGCGTTATTTTTTGCGGGAATTGGTGAAGGCCATGAGGGCCAGGCCAACGGCCAGCCAGCCGATCACGATGCTCCACTCCACCATGTTGAGGGAGGCGGGAGAGAACGGGACCACGAGCAGGCCAATGATGACGGCGCAGGCAGCGACAGCGAGGCTGATGCCAAACTTGCCGCCGGGCACCTCGTAGGGACGAGGCAGGTCGGGCTCGGTGAAGCGCATGCGCAGGCAAGCGAGGGCGACCATGCCGCAGGAGAAGATGAAGGCGAGAGCCGACACGTTGGTCAGAGGGATGAGCATGTTCTTGCCCAGGAACGGACCGATGACGGTGATGACGCCCAGAACGGCGCAGGCGAGCTTGGGAGCGCCGGACTTGGGATCGACCTCGGCGAACTTCTCGGGCAGCTGGCCCTTGCGGCCCATGGCGAGCATGATGCGGCTCGTGGCGCCGTAGAAGGAGTTCATCGGGCCCATGGGTCCAAGCGTGGCGATGACGAGCATGGCCAGGTACAGGAGCATGTTGATGCCCTTGAGGCAGGCAAGCGCGGGAACCGGGCTCTTAACAAACTCATGCCAGTCGAGGATGGTGCCGAAGGAGTAGATGCAGACCATGTAGAAGCCGCCGGCGGCCAGCAGGGCCAGGGAGATGATCTTGCCGAACTTGTTCCAGTTGAGGCCCTCGGCTGCTTCCTCAGCCTGCTGAGGAATGGTATCGAAGCCGGCGTAGAAGAACGGGGTCAAAACCAGGACCGACACGATGCCGGCGAACAGGCTGGTGCCCTCGGTAGCGGGCTTGCCGCCGCCAGCACCGGTGACCTGGGAGAACACGGGCATGGCGTGTTCCGGCGAACCGGTGAACAGCGAGACACCCATGGCGAGCAGCATGCCGCAGAGCAGAGCCTTGGTCAGGAAGGCCTGGAGCTTGGCGGCCGAGCTGGCACCGCGGAAGTTGAGGAAGATGACGTAGACTGCAAAGCCGAGCGCGATTAGCGTCGGGAACAAGTAAACGTCGGCGCCCAAGATGGTGTAGAGCTTGACGGCGCGCAGCCACTCAAGACCGGGCAGGCTGCCGAACATCTCGGACACGAGGGTCGAAATGGCGATGGCCTCCCACGGGCACAGGATGCCGTTGCCCAGGGCCAAAAGCCAACCGGTGATGTAGCTCAGCGTACGGCCAAAGCTACGGTCGACATACTCGACGATGCCGCCCGAGATGGGGATAGCAGCCGTGAGCTCACCGAAAACAGCTCCGACGGGCACGAGGAAGATTGCACCCAAGAGGAATGCGATCATAGCGGGAACGGGACCGCCGCCCACGACCATCCAGTCGCCGACCTGCAGGACCCAACCAGTACCGATGATGGCACCGAAACCGATGGTGAAGAAGTTCCAGAGCGAAAGCGTTTTCTTCATGCCGCCGTTACCTTCGACTGCAACTTCTGCGTTCTTGTCCGCCATTGTTCCCCTCCTTTCCTTATTGACGCCTCTTTGGCGTCACCCCTTGCGCGGTCTGTTTTGCCGCGCGCTTTTATTTCGTGGCTTTAAGATACGGCCTTGGCACAGCAGCGCCGCTTGTGGCTCGACCGAAGGCAGAACTGCAAAACAAGCGGCGCCGTTTTTGGGACGAACGGCGGAAGACGTCATTCGTCTTGGACGCTTTCATCTTGTCTGCTTTTGAATACCTGTTGCCGTGACGCTTGGCGCGCGGCGCGGCAACGTTCATACCATTTGTCAGGCTTTTGGCGCACATACCCATGTGTCGCGCCTCTTTTTATGTAGGATAGACAAGTTACACATGAGGCAAGGTGATTCGAATGGCATATGGATACAATGACGGCGACCAACGGCCACAAAGCGTGCGCCTTGCCGGCCGCACCACGCCAACGCCCAGAAGCACCTCCGACAACGACAACCCGCAGCGCCCCCAAGAGCAGCCCGGGGCTTCTTCGCGGCAACAAAGCCGTACCGTGCAGCAGTCAGACCGCATGAGTACGAGCACACGCCAACGCCAGACCGACACATCGCAGCCACGCCGTTACGATCGCCGTAAGACCGACTACTACGTTAAGCGCTCCTTTTCGCGACCTCAACGCGATCGCGGCAATTCCGCCCCTCACCCCGCGTCGCACATCACAAGCCACGCGCTTCCGGCCCGCCGCCTACGCCTTGCGTTTTGCTCCATCGCCGCCTGCCTCGTCTTTGTGTTTTTGGGATCCTGTATCTCCCACGGGTCAGCCGGTCTTGAGCCCACTGCCGAGGACAAGCTGCTTAAAGCTCCCGTCGCGCCCGGTTACTCCTTTGCGTTCTCGACCCCACGCTCGCAATGGCAGGCCGGCACCATGCCCCACATCTACCAAATTGACCCCGCATGGTCGGAGCTGCCCTATGCCGGTGGCACTATTCGCGAAAACGCTTGCGGTCCCACTTGCCTCACCATGGTCTATATCTTTAAGACCGGCCATACCGATAAGACACCGGTCGATATATGCGCACTGGCCGAAGCCGGCAACTACGCCCCCACTGGTGCCACCGAGTGGTCGTTTATGACAAGCGGTGCGTGGCAGCTGGGGCTCAACGGAACACAGCTCTATAACGATCGCGAATCGATTACCCAAGCACTTCGCTCGGGTGCGCCCGTCATCGCCGCAGTGCGCCCCGGCACGTTTACCAACGTAGGCCACTATATCGTGCTCCACGGCATCGACGATGCCAACCAGATTGGCGTCTACGACCCCAACTCGGCCAGCCGCAGCGCCCGCCGCTGGGGCGTCGTAGAGGTCCTCAACGAAGTCGAAGCCATGTGGGCCTACTACTAGTCATTGGGGACAGACTTAAATGAGTGGCCCCAGACTGCCCGGAACTGCCGGCACGGAAGGCGCATCCCGCTTTGAAGTTCGATAGCGGGATGCGCTTTCCGTTAGCGGCCTGCTTGGGAAACTGAGAGCCACTTTTCGGCATATTTCCGGGATGCATTTTCCGGTTGAGGGCCTCAAAGGAAACTGCACCCGTTTTGGACTACTCATTTAAGTCTGTCCCCAATGACTACCGATAGCAAAAGCCCCGCAGTCGGAGCGGACTGCGGGGCTCATGAAGAGAGGCTAGTTTGTGGGCGCTTTGCCTGGCGCCCACGAGAGAGGCGACAGAGTAGAGACTACTCGTGGATGCGGGTACCGGAGAGGCCGGCCATGGTCTCGGCGGCCTTGTCCAGAGCACCGATGATGCAGGTGCGGCCCTTGCGGGAACGGGCGAACTTGATAGCAGCGCGGACCTTGGGCTCCATGGAACCCTTGCCGAACTGGCCCTCGTCGGCCAGGCGCTCGGCCTCGTCGGCGGTGAGGTCCTCGAGCTCCTCCTGGTTGGGCTTGCCAAAGTTGATGGCGACATGCTCAACGGCAGTCAGCAGGAACAGAACGTCAGCGTCGCAGTCCTCGGCCAGCAGCTCGCCGCCCAGGTCCTTGTCGATGACGGCGGGAACGCCCTTGTAGCAGCCCTTGTTCTCGTAGTCGCGGACGACGGGGATGCCGCCGCCACCGCAGGCGATGACGATGAACTCGTTGTCGAGCAGGTTGAGGATGGAGTCAGCCTCGACGATCTTCTTGGGATCGGGAGAAGCGACGACGCGACGCCAGCCGCGGCCGGAATCCTCGACGAAGACCTTGGAAGGATCCTCGGCCATGAACTCCTTGGCCTGCTCCTCGGTGTAGAAGGGGCCGATCGGCTTGGTCGGGTTCTTGAACGCGGGATCGTCGGGGTCGCACTCGATCTGGGTGACAACGGTAGCGGCGTGCCAACGCTTATAGCGCTTGTGCATCTCGCGGCCGATGCCCTGCTGCAGGTGATAACCAATGTAGCCCTGGGACATGGCGCCGCACTCGGGCAGCGGCATCTCGGGGGTGCCGATGGCGTCGTGGGCAGCGGCGAAGGCGTTCTGGATCATGCCGACCTGCGGGCCGTTGCCGTGGGTGATGATGATCTCGTTACCCTGCTCGATAAGACCAAGGAGAGCGTGGGCGGTGTTGCCCACGGCCTCGATCTGCTCGACGGGGTTGTTGCCGAGGGCGTTGCCGCCAAGGGCGACGACAATACGATCGGGCTTGCCAAGAGGCTTAGACATTGCTGGAATCCTTTCTGTAAAAGGCCTACAACCCATTAATAACCCGCGTCCGTGCGATACGCGAGTTTATTAAGGTTTATATTCTCTTTATCGCTCATTTTATTCATTTTGAAAATAGCGGAACGGTGAACGGTCGTTTTTACCCACTCAGCGTAAAGAACCCCAGCTCACGCATATCTACGCCATTTACGTGCAACTTTATTTAAATAGAGCAGGGATTAGACCGGATTATGCAAACTATATCTTTGCTAAACACAAAACGGACAGCGCAAAATCTTACTCGCACTATACGAGATTCTATGCACTTATAAGACGAGTATGCACCCCTGCAAAAACATGGGGCTTTTCATCCAGCATAAGGAATAACCAAAAGCGGCCCACCCTGCACCAAGCGACCGAGAGCGAACTGCGGCTTGACCAAGCGGGTCTGACCAAGGGTCCAAAAATAAAATTGGGATATTGCTTCCGTGCCTGCGGCATGATACTTTAGCGAAGAACAGTGCGGGCTGGGGCGACAGACACCTGTCGTGAAGTTTGGGCTCGGCGACCCCGTAGCTGTCTTCTCCTTTATCCGCCAGCGAGCCCCTTGAGCGACGGATTGAGGAGGTCCTTACCATGACAAAAATGCTCAAGATCACGCTGAATGACGAGACGTTTCTCGCCGACATGCTCTGGGACGAGGCACCCGAGACATGCAGTCTGTTCGAATCGTCCTGTCCGGTCGAGTCGCGCATCTTCTCGGCCAAGATCTGCGATTCCGAGGTGACCTATCCCGTATCGGGCCCCATCGCCAACTACGAGCACATCGAGAATCCCGTCTTTCACGAGCCGGCAGGCGCGGTGAGCTGGTACGGCGGCTGGTCTTCGATCTGCATCTTCTTTGATATTTGCGAGCCCTTTGGCACCTGCAACATGTTTGCCCGCATCTGCGAGGCCGACCGCGAGCGCTTTGCAGCCGCTTGCCGCAACGTCTGGGACAACCAGGGCATGTACATTAAAAACGAAATCGTCGAGATCGAAGCGGAGGCCTAAAGATGATGGATATCAACACCCTGCTCATGCTCGACCTTGCCGAGTACACCACTGCACTTGAGGCCCTCGCCGATCAAATGATGCTCGAGGAGCCCCGCGACATCGACTACATGCGCCGCCGCAAGCTCGACACCGGCCGCGAGTTCGCAGTCTGGAACTTCACCGTCGGCTACTGTATGAACGCGGCCGACGCCCTCTCCCTCTTGCGTGCCCAGGCAACCGAAAACGTCAACGGCGACACCGCCGACCTGGCAACCCTCAACAACAGCGCCGCGCGCCTATGCGACTGGTTCTCGGGCGCCTTCGACGTTACCGGCAAGATGGACGATACAACCGCCATCCTTGCTCGCAGCCGCGATCTCTACGCCCAGGTCGAAACCCACGAGCAGTTTGCCGCCCTCACCCGCGCCACCGAGCGCTATCTGGTACAGCTGCAGTTTTGGGTCGATCGCCAGATTCCCTGGCCGGCCATCAGCGACCTGGTCCACGGCTACCGCCTGCGCACCGAAACCGGCGAGACAAGGTAAACCGACCAGACAGACCAACAAAGTTCCATCGCGGAACCCAAAGTAAGAATCAGAGGGCTGGAGACGCCAACAGCAGCGTCCCCAGCCCTCTCCATAGTGCTGCGTGTTTCGCGCCAAAGGCGCGAAACAGCAAAGGGATAAGACACCGCAACAACCGCGTCCCCCATCCGTCCCCAAAGTGGCGCGAGGTTTCGCGGCAAAGCCGCGAAACAGCGAAGGGGACAAAGCCCCCCACAACCACGTCCTTCATCCGCCCGCACAATCCGAGGACGTAGTCGTAGCAGGATCTGAGGGCTGACCTTCGCGGACACTCCGCAGGACGAAAGAACCCCCGCCGCACGTAGTGCGCAGCAGGGGTTCTTTCATGTCCGAGGACGTCCGCGAAGGTCAGCCCTCAGATCCTGCGGTGGGAGACCTAGGCCTCGTTGTACACCGTCTTGAGCTTCAGCAGGTGCTGATAGCGATCCATAGCGGCCTGCTCGTTCTCCTTGAAGAGCTCCTCGGCGCGCTCGGGGAAGGAACGCGTCAGCGAAGCGTAACGGGCCTCGTTCATCAGGAACTCCTGATAACCGCCCGCGGGCTCCTTGGAATCGAGCGAGAACTTCTTGCCGGCAGCAGCCTCGGGGTTGAAGCGGAAGAGGTTCCAGTAACCGCACTCGACAGCCTTCTTCATCTCGGCCTGGCAGTTCTGCATACCGCCCTTCTTGATGGAGTGCATCTCGCAGGGGCTGTAGCCGATGATGAGGGACGGGCCGTCGTAGGCCTCGGCCTCGTGAATGGCCTTGAGGGTCTGAGCCGGGTTGGCGCCCATGGCGACCTGCGCCACGTAGACGTAGCCGTAGCTCATGGCGATCTCGGCCAGGGACTTCTTCTTGGTCACCTTACCGGCAGCGGCGAACTGGGCGACCTGGCCCAGGTTCGAGGCCTTGGAGGCCTGACCGCCGGTGTTGGAGTAAACCTCGGTGTCGAAGACGAAGACGTTGACGTTGTGGCCGGAAGCCAGGACGTGGTCCAGGCCACCGAAGCCGATGTCGTAGGCCCAGCCGTCGCCGCCGAAGATCCAGAAGGACTTCTTGGTGAGGTAAGCCTTGTCGGCGAGGATCGCCTTGGAAGCGTCGCAGCCGCACTTCTCGAGCTCGGCTACGTAGGCAGCGGCAGCGGTCTTGGAGGCCTCGGCGTCGTTGACGGAGTCGATCCAAGCCTGGCCGGCGGCCTTGAGCTCGTCGGACGGACCATCGGCAGCGATGATGTCCTGGGTAGCGGCGATCAGCTTGTGCTGAACGGCCTCATAGCCAACGGCCATGCCCAGACCGTGCTCGGCATTGTCCTCGAACAGGGAGTTGTTCCACGCCGGGCCGTGACCGTCCTTGTCCTTGCAGTAAGGAGCGGTGGCAGCGGGGTTGCCCCAAATGGAGGAGCAGCCGGTGGCGTTGGAAATGAACATGCGGTCGCCGGCGACCTGGGTCACCAGACGTGCATAGGCGGTCTCGGCACAGCCGGCGCAGGAGCCCGAGAACTCCAGGTAGGGCTGCTTAAACTGGCTGCCCTTGACGTTGGCCGCGATGAGCTCCTTCTTCTCGGAGACGTTCTCGACCATGTAGTCCCAAACGGGCTGCTGGTCCATCTCCTGCTCGGTGGGAACCATCTCGAGGGCGCCCTTGGGGCAGACCTTGACGCAGTTGGTGCAACCCATGCAGTCGAGCGGGGACACAGCCATGGTGAACTTCATGCCCTTGGCCTTGGGGCCCATGGTATCGAGCGTGCGGGTAGCCTCGGGCGCGGCGGCAGCCTCGTCCTCGGTCATCGCGAACGGACGGATGGTGGCATGCGGGCACACGTAGGCGCACTGGTTGCACTGGATGCACTTGGTCTCGTCCCAGTGGGGAACGACCACGGCGACGCCGCGCTTCTCGTATGCGGAGGCGCCCAGCTCAAACTGGCCGTCGGCGCAATCGACGAAGGCGGAAACAGGCAGGCTGTCGCCGTCCATGCGATCGATGGGCTCGAGCAGGTTCTTGACCTGCTGGGCGATAGCGGACTTGGTCTCCTCGGAGAGCTCGACGGGAGCGGCATCCTCGGCGGTAGCCCAGTCGGCCGGAACCTCGAACTTACGGAAGGCGGTAGCGCCGGCATCGATGGCCTTGTGGTTGGCGTCGACGATAGCCTGGCCCTTCTTCATGTAGGACTTGGTAGCCGCGTCCTTCATGTACTGCAGGGCGTCCTCGGCGGGCAGGACCTTGGCCAGCGCGAAGAAGGCGGACTGGAGCACCGTGTTGGTGCGCTTGCCCATGCCGACCTTAGCGGCCAGGTCGATAGCGTCGATCAGGTAGACGTTGACGTTGTTGTTCGCGATGTAGCGCTTGGCCACGGCGGGCATGTGCTCGGCGAACTCCTCGTCGCTCCACTGGCAGTTGACCAGGAAGGTGCCGCCCGGCTTGACGTCGCGGACCATCTTGAAGCCCTTAACGATGTAGCTGGGGTTGTGGCAAGCGACAAAGTCGGCCTTGGTCACGTAGTACGGCGAACGGATCGGAGAATCACCAAAGCGCAGGTGCGAGACGGTGACGCCGCCGGTCTTCTTGGAGTCGTACTGGAAGTAGGCCTGGACGTACTTGTCGGTGTGGTCGCCGATGATCTTGATCGAGTTCTTGTTGGCGCCGACGGTACCGTCGCCACCCAGACCCCAGAACTTGCACTCGATGGTGCCGGGGGCTGCGGTGTTGGGCGCATCCTCGGCCTCGGGCAGGCTCAGGTTGGTCACGTCATCGACAATGCCGATGGTGAACTCGCGCTTGGGCTCGTCCTTCTTGAGCTCCTCGAAGACAGCGAACGCGGACGCGGGAGGCGTGTCCTTGCTGCCCAGGCCATAACGGCCGCCGACGACCTTGATGCCCGTCTTGCCGGCCTCGTAGAGAGCGGAGACGACGTCCTGGTAGAGCGGCTCGCCGATGGAACCCGGCTCCTTGGTACGGTCCATGACGGCGATCTTCTGGACGGTCTCGGGGAGAACGTCGACGAAGTGCTTGATGGAGAACGGACGGAACAGGCGAACCTTGACCAGGCCGACCTTCTCGCCGTGAGCGTTGAGGTAGTCGATGACTTCCTCGAGCACGTCGCAGAAGGAGCCCATGCACACGACGACGCGGTCGGCATCGGGAGCGCCGTAGTAGTTGAACAGGCCGTAATCGGTGCCGAGCTTCTCGTTGATCTTCTTCATGTAGCCCTCGACGACGGCGGGAAGCTCGTCGTAGACCTTGTTGCAGGCCTCACGGTTCTGGAAGAAGATATCGCCGTTCTCGTGGCTGCCGCGGGTGTGCGGGTGCTCAGGGTTGAGCGCGTGGTCGCGGAAAGCCTGGACGGCGTCCATGTCGCACATCTCGGCCAGATCCTTGTAGTCCCACATGGCGACCTTCTGGATCTCGTGGCTGGTGCGGAAGCCGTCGAAGAAGTTAAGGAACGGGGTCTTACCCTCGATGGCGGCAAGGTGAGCCACCGGCGAGAGGTCCATGACCTCCTGGACGTTGCCCTCGGCGAGCATGGCGAAGCCGGTCTGACGACAGGCCATGACGTCGGAGTGATCGCCAAAAATGTTCAGGGCGTGGGAAGCGACGCAACGCGCGGAGACGTGGAAGACGCCCGGGAGCTGCTCGCCCGCGATCTTGTACATGTTCGGGATCATCAGGAGCAGACCCTGAGAAGCCGTGTAGGTGGTGGTCAGAGCACCGGCGCCCAGCGAACCGTGAACGGTACCGGCTGCACCTGCCTCGGACTCCATCTCGACGACCTTGACCGGGGTGCCGAAGATGTTCTTGCGACCCTGGGCCGCCCACTGGTCGACATGGTCGGCCATCGGGCTGGACGGCGTAATGGGATAGATTCCCGCTACCTCGGTGTACGCATACGAAACATATGCGGCCGCCTCGTTGCCGTCCATAGACTTAAACTTACGCGCCATATACCCCTCTCCTCTCATATAGGTATACAGGCCCCGGCGATCGCCGGGATGTTGGCGTGATGGGATTTACGCTGTTGCTTCCAATCATCTGGCAGGCAGGCTCAGCAGCAGGTACGTGGCGTGGAGAGAAGACATGCCGAGGCGAGGGGCAACTGATGCGCCCCACAGACCCGACCGCCCGTCTTGCACATGACCGAGCGCCGCAAAGGCCGCATGCCGGATGCTCCCGGGCACGCCCCGGCGATGGGAAGCGCCCGCAACGGAAATCCGCATGCGGGTTTATTGTACCCCGCCTTCAAGTGTAATTTCGGCAAATATAGGCGGGCGGTAAAGGTTTACCTCGGGTGACCGCCAAGGGGCAAAATGGCCCCTCCATCCCCAGGCGACCGGCTCTGGAGCGCCAAGGAGTGTCCCCAGCCGGCAGAAAAGGAACGTCCCTATCTGCCGGCTAGAGAGCACCGAAGAGGATGGCGTAGGTAGTGGATTCGCCGAGCTTGAGCTCGTCGCCGGGATTGAGTTGGGCGGAACGGCCGGGCTCGACCTGAATGCAGACGCGCGTGGCCCCGTTTACCACCACGGTTCCGTTGGTGGACGACAAGTCCTCGACGTGCCAGATATTTTGAGCATCGCACCAGATATGGGCATGGCGGGCCGAGACATCGTCGCCGACGTCGGTAATATCGCCCTCACCAGTGGCCAGCGCGCCAATCTCGACGCCTTCCTCGCTCGGCTGAATCCAGCGCGGGGCACTCACCACAAAGCCGTTTTGCACACGTAGCAGGCCCAACGGATGCGCCGGGGCGGGTTCGCGTTCGCCCGCGGTCATCGACATGCCAAGCGAACGCGGCGTGGATGTGCCTCCGCCACAGGTCGCGTGCGCGTAGTCGATGGCATAGTTCACCGAGGACCGCACATCCGCCGAACAACCGACGGCGACAAACAGCACCAGCACGGCCTCGGCGCGCTCGGCGGGCATGAGTTCCGCCGCCTGGGACAGGCGATCGAGCGCGTTACGATAGAGATTCGTATCCTGGTGACATTCCTCGAGCGCACGCACCATGGGCTCACCAGCAGAGCCGCACACCATATTGATCACAGCCGTGGAGTCCATGGGATTGCGCTGGCGCAGTGCCAGCTGTGACATAATACGCGCAGCCGAGGTGCCGTATTCGGCAAAGTAGCGCTGCTGAAGCGTGCCGACCGGCGCGCGAACGATAAAGCGGGAAACCCAAGAGCGATCGGCGGCTCGGCTCTGCGGGCTGCGGCCGTCGGCGAGCGGACGGGACGAAAGCACCAAGCCGCACAGCTCGATATGGCTCAGATGCGCCGCGCGCTTAAAGATGTCAAACATGGCCCCGCATGGGGTGAGCTCAACTTGAGATGCCATGACCTAGGCCTCCTTAGTCGTAGAAATAGAATCGGACGATACTTCGACAGGTCCGCCAAAAGTACGGGCAGCTGCGGCTCCACCGGCAAGCGGAGTCGCCATCTGGGCTTTTGTGCGTCGCGGTGCCGAAACGGGAAGTTCAAAGGCAAAGCCCATCGCAAGCAAAAACCACGTAAGCGTATAGGTTGCAATCAAAGCGGCAGCAAGGCCGCCCATCACGGCGCGTTGGGAAAATACGCTACATGCAGCCACAACCAGCACCGGAGCCTCGCAGGCAGAAAGCGCAAGCACACCCTGCAGGAACCCCGAGCGCCGATCGCGCGCAAGTGCCCCCGCGGCAACGCCGGCTATGCCTGGTAGCGCCAACGCCAGTGCGGCAATAATACCCGGTAGCGACCCAGACCACACGAGCGATCCCAAAGTCGCCGTCACGCGAGCGCCCGACGCCAGCAGCGCGGCCGAAACCACGACCACAGCCCAAACCACACCGCAGACGACCGCCGCGCCGACCATCAGCGCGCGACGAACCGCGCGGCCGGACGCATCCATGGGACACGGCGTGAGCGGCTCGCCGCGGAGCGAACGACCGACATTTTGCGCATAGTGGTCACAAAACGCCGAGAGCGCCGCCTCGACCGCCGCCGGCTCGGGACGATCTTTTTGATGGCTGGACAAACAGGCCATCACCACGTCGAACAGCTGGGCATCGACAAACGCCAGCGCATCGCGTAGCTCCTCGGAATCCGGCTCAAGCCCCAGCTGCTGGGCCTGCTCGGCTGCGGCGAGCGCCACATCGGGCTCACGACGAAGCAGCTGAGTCAAATCGCAACCGGGCGCATGGGCACCAATGGGATAGTCGGGCAGCGTGTCCATCTTGAGACGGTAGGGGCTGGCGATGTCGCGCGTCTTTTTGCGCGAACCCGAGGTGCCCGAAGTGCTCGGCGCAGCTTCGTATGGCGCGACGCCGGCAATGAGCTCGTAAACCGTGCTTGCCGCGGCATAGACGTCGATCGCCGGCGACATACGCAAAGCGCGCAGGTCGGGAATATCGTCGGTGAGCATCTCGGGCGGAGCGTAGGCCACCGTCGCGCGTCGCAGCGTGGCATAGCGCTCGGTAAAGGATGCCTTGCCGCCGGTACCGGCCACGGCCGACGCAGGCTCGAGCGCCAGCGACGAGCCAAAGTCGATCAGGCACAGGTCAAAGGTGCCCTCGGCAAGCTGCCGGTCAAGCGGTAGACGCGCCGTACGCACCATAATATTAGCGGGCGAGATATCGCGATGGACAAAGCCCTCCCCCACCAAGCTCATGCGGCAGAGCAGGTCGAACAGGTCGCGCCCCAAGCGCGCCGCCACAAGCGGCGATAGGCGGCCGGCATCGTCCACGGCAAAGCGCGAGCGCAAGCGGGCGAGCGTCTCGCCCTCGACCCATTCCATGACAATTGCAGGCACACCGTCAACCTCGCCCCAGCCATAGAGGCGGGGAAAGCCCTTAAGGCCCGAAAGGGCGCGATGGCATTCATATTCCTCGCGAAACGCCGCTTTGAACTTGGCGACCAGCGCCTCATGGGCGGCATCGTCGTCAAACTCATCGCGCGTCGGCAAGATGAGCTGTTTGAGCGCTACGGCCTCGCCTTGGGCGTTGACGGCACGCGTCACGCGGCCGATACCGCCACGGCGCATGGTGGCATCGTCGGCAAACAGTATCGTAAAACGACGCAGATAGGCAGGCAGTTCGTCCTGACCGAGCGCAATGGCCGGCTCAAACCCGTCGACACGCGCCAGGCGCAGGCCGATCATGGGATCGCGACCGAGCGATTGTGGTGTGGTGGATACAAGATCGGTCATCATAGGGCAAGCGCCGCCACGTTATTGTTGAAGTTACCGAGCGCGACGTCATCATCGCCGTAATGGCCGACCCATTGACATAGGTTGGTGTAACAGCCCCACAGATTGGCATACTGCTGATACCACTTTGACCGGGGCGAGAATGTCTGACGACCGAACTCGGCTCGAATGACAAACATCTCCCCGACCAGGCTGTCGCACGGCCTGGGATCTCCCGTAGAGTTATAGGTCGAAACCACGTCATTGGCACGAGAAACATAGCCGTCGAGCATGTTGTACTTGGTCACAAGCCAACTGTGAATGCTCTCTTCCTCAGCAGCGGAAAGGCCACCGGAGTTTGCATCGTTGTCAGTGTTGCCGCCCGTCGAGCCGCCGTTTCCAGACCCTCCGGTAGAGGAACCCGACCCAGAGCCGCCGCCCGAACTCGACGAATCCGAGCCGGAGCCAGAAGTATCCGAGCTACCGGGCTTTCCGGACTGCTGGGCGTCCTGCTCCTTCTGCTGCTCGACCTTATTCACCGTTGCCGCCACGCTATTGTTGGACAACCGATCGATGATCTTGGTGTTGGTGAGCACGATGGTTTTGCCATTGGCAAGCGTGACTTCGTTGTCCGGGGCCTCGGCGCCGTCCGCGTCGTCAGTGCCAAACACAATATGCGCGACCACACTTGCCCAAGCATATCCAGTCGTGGTGCCCAGGTCACTTTTGACCTCATGCCCTACGCGCGGTTCGCGTGCGGCATGTGCCTGTATCATGGACGGCACGGTCATGCCATAGGCAGAAACGCCAGCTATGACCAGCACCAGCGAGCACGACAGCAGTGCGTACGCCCGCGGCGCCAAACCCAGTCGGCGTCGCATGCGCACCGCGGCGCCGCGCTTTGTCTGAGTGCCACCGGGCCGCATGCGTTCTCCTCCAACAAAAACACGCCGCTCGGGAGCGGCGCATTCATTCGAATCCATATTTGAGTGTATCAGCGAACCCAAAAGGTTGCGCAACGAATGGGCAAATTAAGGATGCGAGTGGAAGCATCCATGCGATAAGCGGATACAAAGCATCTTTGTTGCACAACAAACTTACAGTCGCACGGGATAATTATGACTACCCCGTGCGTCGCGAGGAAAACATACGGCAGGAGCAGGCTCGCCACCTAAATCGTGCGACGGGCCTCGATGGCGCGCCCAAGCGTAAGCTCGTCGGCATACTCCAGGTCGCCGCCCACGGGCAGGCCGCTCGCCAGACGCGACACCTCAACGCCCAGCGGCTTGATAGTGCGAGCCAGGTAGCTCGCCGTGGTCTCGCCCTCAATATTGGGGTTGGTGGCGATGATGACCTCGTGGATGTCCTCGTGGCCCAAGCGTGCCAGCAGCTCGCGAATGTGCAGCTGCTCGGGGCCAATCTTGTCCATGGGACTGATCACGCCGCCCAATACGTGGTAGAGACCGTGGTAGCTGCCCGTGCGCTCGATTGCCTGGACGTCGCGCGGCTCGCCCACCACGCAAATGCGAGTGGTGTCGCGCATCGAATCCTGGCAGATGGAGCACTCGTCGGCCGTGGCGTAGTTAAAGCAACGGCTGCAAAAGTGAACCTCCTGCTTAACCTCCAGGATGGCCTCGGCCAGGCGGCGCGCCTCCTCGGCGTCAGCCTCCAACAGGTAATAGGCGATGCGCTGAGCCGACTTGGGGCCAATGCCCGGCAGGCGACCCAGCTCATCGAGCAATTTTTGCAGGCTATGGTTAGCACTCATATATATGCGCGTCTTAGAACGGCATGCCCGGGATGTTGAGGCCGCCGGTGATGGCGCCCATCTGCTTGTTGGCGAGCTCGTTGACGCCGCGAACGGCCTCGTTGACGGCAGCCATAATCATGTCCTGCAGCATGTCGACGTCCTCGGGATCGAGCGCATCGGGATCGATGGTGAGGTTGACGAGCTCCATCTCGCCGTTAACGGTCACCTTGACCATGCCGCCGCCGGCAGAGGCGTCGACGGTCTGGGACTTGAGGTTCTCCTGCGCGGCGGCAAGCTGCTCCTGCATCTTGCGAGCCTGCTTCATCATCTGCTGCATGTTCATACCGGCCATGATGGCTCCTTTACGTGCGGCCGCACGCCGAGCTGCAAGGGCAGCCGGAGCACGGCGGGACTTTCAAACTCAAAAATCGTACCACGGCGCGAGGCCAGCGAGCGGGGCGGACACGCTACCTCAGTCGATATACATGTCCTCCAATACAGACCGCTCGCAAAGATTATGCAAGGCTGCATAATATCGCACACTCAATCTAGTAGAGCCGAATCCGGCATTTCATGTGTGCCACTAAATAGCTAAATGCCGAACCGCTGCTCGAGGCGGCGCACATGGCGGCAGGGTATAATTTGATTGTCATAGATAGCAATTTGGAGGTGCCCCATGAATGCCCCCGACGCGCTCCAAAACATCCGCTCAAAACACCCCGCTCTATATTTGGTTATCTATCTCTTTGCCGGCTGGGCATTGCTGGTTGTCGTCGCCCACGCTATAGCCTTTGGAGCAGAACTGTTAGTAGCCAGCTCGGACCAGCCCGCCGTCAAATGGGAAGCGACCGATGAGTGCACCGACGGAACCCGAACCATTTACTACAACAGCCCGTCCCTCTACCAGGAGTTCAAGGTCAAGATAGAGGACGCCAAGATTGTCGATGCCGAGCCAGGCGTTTATTTGGCAATCGGAGCAACCGTCAACGCCGAACAAGTCGAGTACACGGACAGCCATGCGACGTATCGCATCGACCTCAGCATCCTAGGCCGACCGTCACGCACCTGTCTGCTCGAATGCGACATACGCGGCACCACACTACACATGTCCGAAATACAGATGCGCCCGGACAAAAGAAAGTGATGTACGGCCCGAGTCGAAACAGACTAGGCATAGACTCGTCCGCCTTCGTAGGCAAAACGCAGGATAAGCGGGGCATTGTTACGTACGAAATCATCGAGTTCTTTGAGGTCTGCTTCGCTAAAGCCCTCGTGCGACACCCAATTGAATGCCGGCAAGATGCACTCCGCCGTGTCAAAACCCCAATCGCGTGGGCGCTCCACAACGACCTTCACCGTATTGTCCTCACGGACTTCGGAATACGAAACTTGCGTATCGTCCTCAAGGCGGACATATTCCCACATCATAAGCTCGCTCCGTTCAAAGACGTCTCTTCTTGAGCAGTATACCCGCCTGTACAGCTACTCCACCGGCTTGAAGATGGTGGCCTGGCCAAAGACGTTGCGGATGAGGGCTTTGGCCTCGTCCTCGGTCTGCGGGATGCTTGGGGCTGCGCCCTGATGGCCGAAGGGGCTGCCCGCACCGGGGTTGGACTCCCAGGGAGCCGCAGGAGCGCCCTCCTCTTTGGGGGCAGCTGCAGCAGGCTTGGGCGCGGGCGTCGCACCCGGCACGTCGAACGGAGGCAGATCGTCCCCGCCTGCATCGGCGGCAAAACCGGCGACCATGGCATCGTCGTAGGGCACCTGCTCGGATTCCCACGGTGCAGACTGCGCGGACGGCTGAGCCTTGGGAGCGGACGCGCGCTCGGGCGCGCGGGGCGCAGGCTCAGTCGGGAGCTTGCCCGTGGCGGGAGCGCCGGCAGGGTTGTCCGAGCGCAGCCAGGGGGCCTTGCCCAGGTCGGATGACTTGGGCGCAGGCGCAGCGGCAGACTTGGGCGCGGGGACCGAAGCAGCCGATTTGGCCGCGGCTGGCTTAGGCGCCGACGGGGTCGATGCCGCTACCGGTGCCGCTTGCTGCTGCGGCGCGCTGGCGCTCGAGGATACAGGGGCCGCCGAGGACACGGGTTGCGGGTCCGCAGATGCCGCAGCCCGTGCAGATGGAGAATGCTCCTCATGTTGAGGAGCCGGCGTGCCACCTCCGTCCAGGACGTAGTCGACGGTGCGACGACCGAAGACCGCGCAGACCGTCGGCAGGACCACCGACTGCGTATCGGCGCGACCGAGCATCTTGATGGCAAAGGTCGAGCCCGCGGGGAACGAGACCGTGAGCTTGGAACCGTCGTCGGCCGTGGCGCGAGCGTTGAGCAAAAGCCCTGCGTAGGAGGCCTGACGAGCCTTGACGCGCTCGACAACCTCGGCCCATTTGCGCTGCAGCTCTCCGGCATCCTCGACCGCGGGGGTCTCGGCGGCACCGGCGGCAGCAACCTGGGCGGCGGTGTTGGACTGGGGCTTAGGTGCCGGAGCGGTGGCAGGCGCGGGGGCTGCAACGGGCTGAGGCGTCGGAGCCGGCGCAGACTGAGGTGCAGACGCTGCAGGCTTGGACGCCGGTGCGGACGCAGCACGAGACGCCGGCTGAGCCGCCGGAGCGGCAGCACCACGGTCCCAAGGCATTCCGCCCTGATGCGCGGACGTAGCAGCGGGGGCAGTGGATGCCGCCGGAGCGGCAGCACGGGCGCCCGAAATGAGCGTCGGCTGTTGGGCAGCAGCGGGTACGGATGCTGCAGGCGCGGCGGCCTGAGCAGCGGCCACGCTCGCCGGCACGGCGCCGTTGGCAACCATGGCCTCCAGGCGTGCCACGCGCTCGGCCAATGCCTCAATCGTTATATCAGCCTCGGGACGTGCCAGATGCGTGCAGGCAATCTCGAGCACCAGGCGCACGTCGCTCGCGCCCCTCATCTCCAGTGCGGCATCGTCGAGCACTGTCAGCACACGGGCCAGGCGGTCGGCAGGATGCTCGCCAAAGGCAGCGGCCTCGGCAGCAAGCGCCTCGGCCTGCTCGGAGCCGCCCTCAAACAGCTCGGCGCGGGCACCGGCAACGCAGGCAACGTACACGTCACGCACATGCGCCACCAGGTCGCGCGTCAGCTCCAGCAGGTCGTTTCCTTCCTCGACCTGCGCACGAATCAGTCCATAGAGCTCGGCAACATCGCGATCGGCAATGGCGCGGGAAAACTCGCCCAGAATCTGGTCCGAAACCTCGCCTAAAAGCGAGCGGGCGTCGTCCGCATGCACAGAACCGTTACCAAAGACGCTCAGCTGCTCCAGCGTGGACAAGGCGTCGCGCATGCCACCCTTGGCATGGCGCGCCACGATAGCCAGCGCCTCGTCGTCGTAATCGAAGCCCTCCTGCTCGCACACGTATGCCAGGCGATGCTCGATATCCTCGTTGCCGATGCGATGGAAATCGAAACGCTGGCAGCGCGAGAGGATGGTCTCCAGAATCTTTTGCGGGTCGGTGGTGCACAGCACAAAGATCACGTGCGCCGGCGGCTCCTCGAGCGTCTTGAGCAGCGCGTTGAACGCCGCCGTCGTGAGCATGTGGACCTCGTCGATGATATAAATCTTGTACTTGCCGCGCACCGGGGCAAAGTTGACGGAGTTGATGATCTCCTCGCGCACGTTGTCCACGCCGGTACGGCTTGCGGCATCGAGCTCGTAAACATCGGGGTGGCTACCCTCGGCAATGAGCTCGCACTCCTCGCAAGTACCGTCGGGCATGCAGCCGCTTGCACCCTCGGCGCGCGCCGCCTCGGCATTGCGGCACAGCAGCGCCTTGGCCAGAATGCGCGCCATGGTGGTCTTGCCCGTGCCGCGCGGTCCGCAGAACAGGTAGGCGTGGGACAGGCGCCCCTCGGTGATGGCGTGCTCGAGCGTCGAGACGATATGCTGCTGGCCCACCACGGAGTCGAAGGTGAGCGGGCGATACTTTCGGTACAACGATTCCATGGGTGCTCCCCCGGGTATACTGAGTCTTGTTGCCGCGACGGCCATGCGGTCGCACGGCATACTGCATTCATAATAACCCGTACGGCGAGCCCGCCGCGATAGGAGTCCAAAGAGTATGGCAGACGCAGAGAGCAACCTCGTTCCCTCCGAAGCAGCCGACCAGGTCGAGGTCGCGCTCGAGGAGCAGGCCGCGGCCGACGACGGCATCCTGTACCTCAACGAGTACCAGTACGAAAACGACCTCGTCACCGACTTCGCCCGCCTGGTTGCCTCGCCCAGGCGTCGCGGCTCGCTGTATGTCGCCGCTGCGATTGCCGCGCTCATCGGCATCGGCATGCTGGTGGCCGGCGGCAGCTGGATCAAGTTTGGCGTCGTCTTGATCGTATTCGGCGCCTTTTTGGCCTGGTGGAGCAAAAACCTTCACCACACGCTCGCCCGCGACTTTATCGATGCCGTCGAGGCCGACGAGTCCATGGGCGGCCGCTATCGCCGCGTCGCTGCCAACGAAGACGGCCTGATGGTATGGGGCAAGAGCGGCAAGTCGCAGTTCTTCCCGTTTGAAAAGCTCGACCACGTGCTCGACGGCGAGCGCATCTTTGTGGCCATGTTCGCCGACCAGGGCGTGACGATCCCTAAGGACACCTTTGTCCGCGGTGATGCCGAGCAGTTCGGTCCCTTCCTTAAGGCGCGCATCAACAAAAAACTCCGCATCGAGACCAAGAAGAAGAAAATGAAGGCCGAGAAGGCCGCCGCCGAGGCCAAGCAGGGCGACAAGCCCCAGGAGACCAAAGGCAAGCAGCGCAAGCAGAAGAAGAACAGGAAGAAGCGCTAAGGCCAAACCAGACAGGCAGCCTCGCATCCCGCTATCCTCCCCATGCACCCGAGCGTGCTACACTAGCAGCATCTATGCCACCGCGAACGGCTCGGCTCCGCGCCCGCCACTCGCAAACGAACTTTAAACGCACGAGGGTTGGCCATGCCGCTTTTCTCGCAACATACCGCCCGGTTCTCGCCGGACGTTCCTTTGGAGGGCACCAGCTCTCGCGAGCTGCTCAAGCGGTACCAGCCGCTCGAGACACTTGCGACCGGCGGTTTTGGCTCCATCGAGATCTGCCGCGACACGCACCTGCGCCGCCGCGTCGCCATTAAGCGCATCCCCCTTATCAACGGCGCCGGCATGCCCGCCAGCGACATCATGGATGTCCTGCGCGAGGCGCACACTGCCGCCATGCTTCAACATCCCAATATCGTGCAGGTCATCGACTTTACGCACGACACCGCCTATGCCTACTTGGTCATGGAGTATGTCGACGGTATGTCGTTGGCCGAGTTTTTGCATCGCGTGGACGGCCACTCGCTCACCTTTGACGAGGCCGCAGCCATTGCCGATGCCCTGGGTCAGGCGCTCGCCTTCGCCCATAGCAATGGCGTACTCCACCTGGACATTAAGCCCGCCAACGTGCTCATCGACCACTCGGGCAATGTAAAGCTCACCGACTTTGGCATGGCGCGACTGTCGTCCGCCGGTGGCTTTGGCGGCTCGCGCGGCGGCACCATCGGCTACATGCCGCCCGAGCAGCTCGATATCGAGACCGGCACGGTCGACGAACGCGCCGATGTCTTTGCCCTTGCCTGCGTTATCTATGAGGGCTTGTGCGGCAGCGCTCCCTTTATAGCGGCCACGCCCGCCGACTCGCTCGACCGCATCATCGGCGGCGCCACCTATCCCAGCGAGCTGATACCACACTTTCCCCCGGGAGCCGAGGCCGCGCTCATGAGCGCGCTCTCCCCCATGCCGCAGGACCGCCCCAACAGCATCGAGGCATTTTGCGACCAACTCCTTGCCGGTCTGGGCAGCGTGCGTGAGGGCCGTCGCAGTCTGGAGCAAATGGTTAGCGAGCTTTCGGATGACGAGCAGGAGCTCAACGATATCGAGCCGTCGCACTACGAGGACGACGCCATCGAGGTCGACCCCGCACTCGGCTGGGCGGGCACGCGCTGGAGCCATGCGCGCGACTACACCATGCGCGCTATCTCGGCGCTAACGTGCGGCACCTTTAGCTTTTTGCTGATGCAAACGGCCGGGGTCGCGGCGCTTCCCGGGTTGGTCGTCGCGGCTATCGCTATTGGCGCGGCAGCCGGCTTGGCACCGCAGATTGGCTCGGCCATCTCGGCCGTGGGCTTTTTGGTGCTCATGGCAAACGCCACCATGCAGGCGCAGGGCATCCTGTCGATGTTGCCCGTCGCGGTGATCTTTGCCGCTGCCATGTCCGGTTGGTGGATCGCCTGGGGTCGCACCGAGGCTGCCGCGAGCGCCGCGCTCACCTGTGCACTCGCGCTTGGCTGTCTGACTGGCAATACCTTCCTGGCAGCCGGGGTCGCCGCCGGCGTCGCGTCATTTTGGCTCGGCCCGGCAAGCGCCGCCGCGGCAACGGGCATGGGCGTGCTTTTTGCCCGTCTGGCCACGGTCGCGCTTTCAGCCGGAGGCGTGCTGGGGCTCGGTAACGTTGCCGCAGCGCTGGAAGACCCGCTCCTTTGGGCTGCCTTTGTGCTGGTCGCGACAACTGCCGCGGCGTCATCTGCGCTGCTCAATGCCCATGCCAAGCGTGCTGACCAGGGCTCAAACCTTGCCGCAATCGCCGCCATCGCTGTCACCGGCATCGGCTGCGCAGCGGCATCCTGTCTTGCACACCATATGGAAATTGCCAGCCTTGCAGCCGCGGTCGCCGCCAAGGCGGCAGTTGCGGGAACCCTATCCTCTATAATCGTTGGGATATGCCTATATTTGCTCGGATACCAAAGAACCTATACGGAGAGTGATCTTTCGTGAACTTCCTGAACATCTTCGAGGACCACGTGGCCGGCATCTTCGGTGCCACCCGTGCCCCGTTCTCCTTTAAGAAGCTTGCCAAGCAGGCCGCTCGCGACATGGAGGATCAGACTCTGGTGATTAACGGCGTCAACACGGCGCCGGCACTCTATACCATCCTGATCGCCGCCGACGACGATCCCATGCTCGCCCCGTTCTACCCCGAGCTTTCGCGCGAGGTCCGCGAGTTTGTGAAGGCGCAGGCCGAAAAGCGCCGCTATGTCTTTGTCGGCGAGCCCCTCGTGCGCTTTATGATCGATCCGCAGCTGCGCGCCGGCAAGTTCTCGGTCTTTGCCGAGAACGTCGATGCCCCCACGCTCGGCCGCCTGTACGAAGAAGAGCGCGCCTATCAAAACGGCCTGGGCCAGAACAACTCCGCGGTAAGCCGTGCCGCCAGCGCCCCGCGCGCCGGCCAGCAGCAGTTTGCTGCCCCGCAGCAGCAGCGCCCCGCCGCCATGCCCCAGCAGCAGCCGACGCCTCGCGCCGCCACTCCCGACCCGCTTGCCACGGCAGACCCCTTCGCGCCTAGCGTCCCCGACCCCGCCGCCGCACCCATCCCGGTGCCGCAGACCGTCTCGCGCGACGCGCTTGCCGGCATGGGCGGAGCCGCCGCGACCGGTGCCGCCGTGGGCCTAGGCGCCGCGACCGGCATCGCCTCCAACATGGCGAGCACTCGCGCCCCGCAGCGCCCGCTCGCCCAGCTCGTCGACGTCGTGAGCGGCGAGAGCCATAGCATCACCTCCGCACAGGTGACCATCGGTCGCGAGCGCTCAGTTTCCGACATTGCCCTGCGCGACCCCAACGTGTCGCGCCGCCACGCCCAGCTCACCTTTACGGGCTCGGATTGGTCGATCGAGGACCTCAATTCCACCAACGGCACACTCGTCAACAACCGCCGCATTACGCGCTGCCCGCTGCGCAACGGCGATCTGCTGACGTTTGGCCTGAGCACCTTTGAATTTAGGGGATAGTCGCTTATGAACATCGATATCGTCCTTTTTGCAGGCCGCATCGTCCTGGTCGCCCTGCTCTATATCTTCCTGTTCGCCGTCATGAAGACCGGCGTGGGACTTGTGCGCGGACAGCGCCGCGACTCGGCTATCTGGACGATCGATGTGGACAAGGGTCCGCGCGGTATCCGCGGCATCCACGTAGATATGCTCGGCCCCGTCATCGTCGGTCGCTCGCCATCTTCGGACATCTGCATCAACGAACCATTCGTCTCGGCCTCGCATGCGCGCTTTTCGCTGCAGGGCCCGGCGCTCATCATCGAGGACCTCAACTCGCTTAACGGCACGCTCGTCAACGGCCGCCAGCTCGTGGAGCCCGCAACGCTGCGCGAGGGCGACGAAGTCCAGATCGGCGACGTGGTCATGAAGGTGAACCGTCGATGATCGACGAGGAGAACAAGTCCGCGACTATGACCGAGGCACCGGCTGCCGCCACAGCTGCGCCGGCCCACGCCGCTCCGGCGGGCTCCGCACCCGTGGAACCCGAGGACACCGTGTTCTCCCTGCCTCTTTCGCATGTAACGCATGATATTTCGGATCTCGCCGATAACGAGGACGAAGAGGATGCCGTAGCGGCGCCCATCGGCGCACATGCTGCGGAACAGCCCACAGCGCCCGAAGCAACCTCGGCGCCAGCTCACTTTGCAGAGCCCGTCGCCGCAGCAATCAACGAGAGCGCTGCGGTGTTTGCGGCACCCGAGCCCGCCGCGCCGGCGTTTCCCATAGCTCCGGCATCCGAAGTTGCGCCCGTGTCTACGCCGGCGCCCGAAGCGGGGCCATCCCCCGAGGACGGCCCTGCACCCAAGGCCCCGCAACCTGCGCCCGCAAGCGAGTCCGATGCCGTGGCCGAGCCCGCCGCCCAGTCGCAAAGCATGCCCGCGCCGTCGCACTTTGCGACGCCCGAGCCTATAGACGTCAGCCCGCAAGACGACGAGTCGACCGCCCGCGTGTCCGAGGAGCCCGGCTCCCCGGACACCGGCGATTCCGAATCAAACGCCGAGACCGACACCGTCTCTCCCGGTGACACAGCCGAGATCGACGTTGCCGCCGTTGAGGCCAAGCTCAAAGACCCCGGCTCGACCATGAGCTTTGAGCCCCTGACCGAAGAGCGCATCGAGACCGACTCGACCTATGATGCCGGCACCACCACGCAACTCATGTGGGGCGCCCGCTCCGACGTTGGCTGCGTACGCCCGCACAATGAGGATTCCTACCTGGTGCAGTCGCCGCTCTTTTGCGTATGCGACGGCATGGGCGGTCACGCCGCCGGCGAGGTAGCCTCTTCTATCGCTGTCGAGACTATAGCCAAGACGGCCCCACAGTCCGCCGACGCAGCACGCCTGGCCGCAGCCGTCGAGGCAGCCAACGCCGCCGTAATCGAGGCTGCCTTGAATGGCCTGGGCAAGCCCGGCATGGGCTGCACAGCCACTTGCGCCTATATCGAAAACGACACGCTCGCCATCGCCCACGTGGGCGACTCGCGCGCCTACCTGCTCCACGAGGGCACGCTCATCCGCGTGACCCGCGACCACTCCTATGTGGAAGAACTCGTGGACGCCGGCGAGATTACGGCAGACGAGGCTCGCGTCCACCCCAACCGTTCGGTCATCACCCGCGCGCTGGGCTCGGACCCCGCCATGTATGCCGACCATTTCACTCTGCATATTGAGGAAGGCGACCGCCTGATCCTGTGCTCCGACGGCCTTTCGAGCATGATTCCCGATAGCGATATCGAGAACATCGCCACGCAGTCCTCAACCGCGCAAATCTGCGTCGACAACCTAGTGGACGCGGCGCTTGCCGCCGGCGGCCACGACAACGTGACCGTAGTAGTCGTTGACCTGGTTGACGATGGCGTTATGCGCGAGGCGCAACGCGTGCGTCGCCGCAACATTACTATCGCCGCTATCCTGGCCCTCGTCTTTGTGCTGGCAGCTGGCATCTGGGCCTACACGGGTGTCACCGGCTCGTACTACCTGGGTACCTACCAGGGCAATGTCGCCGTCTGGCGCGGCATACCCGGCAAGCCGCTCGGACTCAGACTCCACTGGCTCGAAAGCGAAACCAGCATTAAGCTGTCCGACCTGCCCGAAGACACGCAAAACCGCCTCAAGGCGGGCATTCCGCAAACAAGTGTCGACGATGCGCAAGACACGATATCCAAGTACCGCCACCAGATCGACGAGGAACAGACCCGCCAGGTGATCGACGCGCAAACGATTCGCGACAACACCAATCAGGGATCGACCTCCGAATCAGATTCTGAGAAAACCGCCGAACAGTCCGCCGAGGCCGAAGCCTCCGATAAGAATTAGAAAGGGAGTGCCGCTTATGAGTCGCCGCAACACCGAGCTGCTCTTGCTCATCGCCTCGGCGTTCCCCGTCATCCTGCTGTATGCGATGTACGTCCTCACCGCGGGCGCTGCCATCTCCTTTGAGACGCTCGCCGTACCGATCGGCCTCTTTGCCGCCTTTGCCGCGGCCCACATTGCCGTGCGCATCTTGGCGCCCGGCGCCGACCCCGCCATCCTGCCCATTGTCTTTGTGCTTTCGGGCATCGGCATCACGTTCGTGACGCGTCTCGCCCCCGCTCTCGCCATCTCACAGCTCATCATCCTGTTTGTCTCGGTGGCCCTGATGGTGGGAACGCTCGCACTGGTCAAAAACCTCGACGTGGTCATGCGCTACAAGTACACCTTTGGCATTATCGGCATCATCCTGCTGATGCTGCCCATCTTTATCGGCACCACGATCTCGGGCTCCAAGCTCTGGATTCGCATCGCGGGCTTTACCATCCAGCCCGGCGAGTTCGCCAAGGTCTTTATCGTGCTGTTCCTGGCCGGGTACCTGGCCGAGAACCGCGAGCTGCTCTCCATCTCCAACCGCAAGATCCTGGGCTTTAAGATCCCTCGCCTGCGACTGCTGCTGCCGCTGTTTGCCGTGTGGGGTGTGTGCCTGCTCGTCGTCGTCTTCGAACGCGACCTGGGTTCGGCCGTGCTGTTCTACACCATCTTCTTGCTGATGCTCTACGTTGCCACGGGACGATTCTCGTATGTCGTTATCGGCCTTGCGCTCTTAGCCGTTGGAGCCGTGGGCGCCTACAAGTTCCTGTCTCACGTTCAGGTGCGTTTCCAGGTTTGGGTCGATCCGTTTAAGGACGCCCAGGGCCAGGGCTACCAGATCGTCCAGTCGCTCTTCTCGCTTGCCGATGGCGGTCTGGTCGGTGTTGGTATCGGCAACGGCATGGCCAACAACATCCCTGTCGTCGAGTCCGACTTTATCTTCTCGGCCATCGGCGAGGAGATGGGCCTTTTGGGCGGCGGCGCCGTGCTCATCCTGTTTATGCTCTTTGCCGTGCGTGGCCTCACCACGGCCGCCCGCGCTAAATCCGACCTCGCCGCCTTTAGCGCCACAGGCCTTACGGCCGCCATCAGCTTCCAGGCCTTTTTGATCGTTGGCGGCGTAACCCGCCTGATCCCGCTGACCGGCGTCACCCTGCCCTTTATGAGCCAGGGCGGCTCCTCGCTGCTGGCGAGCTTTATCATCGTCGCGCTCCTGCTGCGCGCCGGTGACGAAGCGACCGGACGCGAGGCCGAGCTTACCGGCACCGGCACCATGGCCGCCATCACCGATGATCAGGTCGCATCTGCCGCCGCCCCGACGGGCACGCGCTTTGCCGCCTCGTCTTCCTACGGCAGCGGCAGCCATTCCGTCGGCTCGCGCATGCGTCGTCGCCTGCTCGACACGCCTGAATCCGGCGTGCTCGGCCGCGTTGCGCTCGCCAACCGTCTAACCCGTGCGGTGCTCGCCTTTACGGCGCTGTTCGCCATCCTTATCGGCAACCTCACCTATGTCCAGGTCATCAAGGCCAAGGACTATCAGGACATGCCGACCAACAACCACACCATCGCCCGCTCCAAGTACATCCAGCGCGGCTCCATCATCACGTCCGATGGCGTGACGCTGGCCGAGTCGCTGCAGCAGGAGGACGGCACCTACGTACGCTCCTACCCCAACGGCAACCTGGCAGCGCACGTGGTTGGCTACGTGAGCCAGCAGTATGGCACCACTGCCATCGAGAGCGTCATGAACGACACGCTCACCGGCTCTAAGGATTACTCCAGCTGGAACAACGCCATCGCGTCGCTCGCGGGCCAGACCCAGCCGGGCAACACCGCCAAGCTCACCATTGACTCGCGTATCCAGACGGCGGCCGAGCAGGCGCTCAAGGGCTTTAAGGGCGCTGTAGTGGTCATCGATCCGCGTACCGGCGCGGTGCTCGCATGTGCCAGCTCGCCCACCTACGACAACACCAACATCGACGCCCTGCTGCAGGCGGGCGGCGGCGAGGACGGCTCTATGTACAACCGTGCCATGGACGCGCTGTACACCCCGGGCTCGACCTTTAAGGTCGTCACGCTCTCCGCGGCACTCGAAACCGGCACCGCCAGCCTTACCAGCACGTACCAGGCGCCCGGCTCCATGGACATCGGCAACGCGCCGGTCACCAACTATGCCAACGAGAGCTACGGCACCATCAGCCTGCAGCAGGCCTTCGCCGTGTCGTCCAACGTCGTCTTTGGCCAGGTGGCCAACGAGATTGGCGCCAGCTCGCTCGTCCAGTTTGCCAACGCCTTTGGCTACGGCCAAAAGCTCGGCCAGGATCTGACCTCCGCCGCCTCCATCATGGCCGACCCGTCGCTTATGACCGAGTGGGAGACCGCTTGGGCAGGCGCCGGCCAGCCTGTCGGCATGGACCACACACCCGGCCCGCAGACCACCGTCATGCAAAGCGCCGTGATTGCCGCCGCCATCGCTAACAGCGGCGTGGTCATGGACCCGTACTTTGTAGCCCAGGTACTCGCCCCGGACGGAACCGTGGTCAAGACCACGCAGTCCCGCTCGCTGGGTCAGGCCGTCAGCTCCGCCACGGCCGACCAGGTCAAGCAGGCCATGCTTGCCGTCGTCCAGTCCGGCACCGGCACCGATGCCCAGATCCCCGGCGTCAAGGTCGCCGGAAAGACCGGCTCGCCCGAGACCGGCGGCACCAACGTCAACTCGACGTTCGTTGGCTTTGCACCTTACGATTCACCCACGGTCGCTATCTCGGTGGCCTTGGAGGATTACGACAAGCATGACGTCAAGGCCGCCAAGATCGCCGGCATCGTCCTGACCGCGGCGCTTGCCGCACAGGGAGCGTGACGCCCGTGATCGAATCGGACACCCGAGGCGCGCCGCGGCCGAAGAGTTAGCGGCAACGCGCCACACGGCCCCAGCGGCCACATCGTAGGTACTACACACATCGTTGAGCGAATAGTTATGTTAGGAGCAGGAATGGAACAGAGGGTCCTCGGGGGAAGATACCTCCTCAAGGATAAGGTGGGAACAGGCGGCATGGCGACCGTCTACCGTGCACAGGACCAGGTCCTCGACCGCACGGTAGCCGTCAAGATTATGCTGCCGCAGTATGCCGGCGACGCCACCTTCGCCGCCCGCTTTAAGCAGGAGGCCCAGGCAGCTGCCGGCCTGTCCTCCCCCTATATCGTGGGCGTCTACGACTGGGGCAAGGACGGCGACACCTATTACATCGTCATGGAGTACCTGCGCGGTACCGACCTTAAGAGCGGCATCAAGAGCCACGGTGCTCTCGATCCCAAGAAGGTCGCGCAGATCGGCTCGCAGATCAGCTCTGCGCTTTCGGTCGCACACAAGCACGAGATCATCCACCGCGACATCAAGCCGCAAAACATCATGGTGCTGCCCGACGGCAACATCAAGGTCATGGATTTTGGCATCGCACGCGCCAAGAACAGCCACCTCACGCAGGATAACAACGTTCTGGGCACCGCCCACTATGTAAGCCCCGAGCAGACCCGCGGCCAGGACCTCGGCCCCACCTCGGATATCTACTCGCTGGGTGTCGTCATGTACGAGTGCGCCACCGGCCGCGTGCCCTTTGACGGCGACGACGCCATCTCGGTCGCGCTCAAGCAGGTCAACGAGCTCCCCATCCCGCCGAGCCAGATCAACTCCGGCGTCGATGCCGACCTGGAGCGCATCATCCTCAAGTGCATGGAGAAGGACCCGGCAAACCGCTTCCAGACGGCCGACGAGCTGCGCCAGGTGCTCAACAGCTACCTGTCCGGCCGAGCCGTCAATGTCTCGGAGCCCACGCGCGTCATCGGTGCCGCCGGCGACCTGGGTGCCACCAAGACCCGCGAGCTTTCCGACTCAACGCGCGCTATGGTTCGTCCCGTCTCGGGCGTGAGCGGTCAGAATACCGCCCGCAGCGCTGCCTCGGGCTCCACGGGCTCCTACGAGGCCGAGAAGCCTAAGTCCAACAAGAACAAGATCATCGCCGCCGTGGTGGCAGCCGTTGCCGTCATCGGCATCGTGGTGGCCTTTGCCACAGGACTCTTTGGCGGCGAGCAGGTCACCGTTCCCGATGTACTGGGCAAGGACCAGCAGACTGCCGTCGAACTGATCAAGGAAGCCGGCCTCGAGGTCGGCACCATCGACCAAAGCTACAACGACGATGTCGACGAGGGCAAGGTCGCCGAGCAGACGCCCAACGGCAACACCAAGAAGGCCAAGGGCACCAAGGTGAACCTGGTAATCTCCAAGGGCCCCAAACCCTCCGAGAAGGTTGAGGTTCCCCAGCTTCTCGGCCTGACCAAGGACCAGGCCGAGGCCGCACTGGCAAGCGTGGGCCTGAAGGGCAACGCCTCCGAGGAAGCCAATGAGGCCGATGAGGGCCAGGTCTTTGAGCAGGGCACCGAAGCCGGTAAGGAAGTCGAGAAGGGCACGACCATCTCGTACAAGGTCTCCAGCGGCCCAGATACCACGTCCGTCCCCGATCTGACCGACATGACCGAGGCCCAGGCACGCAACGCCCTCGATATGGCAGGCTTTGGCGTCGACGTGAGCTACCAGGAGAACGATTCGGTTACCGAGGGCACCGTGATTAGCTGGAACCCCAGCGGCAAGCAGAAGCCCGGCTCCACGATTACCGTCGTCATCGCCAAGAAGTCCGGCAAGGCCAGCGTTCCGGGCAACCTGTACGGCAAGAGCATTTCCGCCGCCGTTACCGCGCTCAACAACGCCGGGTTCTACAACATCGCATTCTGCGATCAGAACGGCAACCCCGTGAGCGGCAACGAAAACGCCACCGTTACGGGCGTCTCCCCCACCGGTAAGCAGTCCACCGACAGCACGATTACGCTGACGGTCGCACTTTCTGGTTCGGGTTCGGGCTCGGGTTCGGGCTCGGGCACGGGCGACGATTCCGGTACGACCAACTAGTCGCCACCCCACCACTCATCACGGCTTTCGCCGCAAACATATTCGCTCACAGGCGCCCGCTTGCTCCCCCAGCAAGCGGGCGCTTTCTTTATCTGAAGCAGCGAATACTACGGCATGCCTTAAACCAGAAGAGCCCGGCACCGTAGCGGTACCGGGCTCGATATTCCTCTGGTGCCCCCGGGCGGATTCGAACCGTCGACACCCGCTTTAGGAGAGCGGTGCTCTATCCCCTGAGCTACGGAGGCATGTTGTATTAGTGTAGCAGATTTGTGCCACTACCATGCAGCGCATAGCCGCTCTTCGAGATAGTCGTCTGCGGCGTTCTTTAATGACTGGTCGTTTAAGAGCGTCGCAGACGACTACCCAACGACTAGTTGCCTTTGTGGAAAAGGTTTTTGATAACGGAGGGGATGCTCTTTGCGCCCTTGGCCGTCACATCGATAAAGTCGGGCGAACGCACGAGCTTATCCTCGTCGACGTACTTGCGGACCGCGCGCAACGTCTCTTTGTCGTCGCGCGTCGAAAACGTAAAGTGACCGTTGTCCTTGGTGAAGATGGCAAAACGCGTGATCTTCTTGGTGCCGCGCAAAACCTCGGCGGCGATATAGTCGACCTCGTCCCACGGGATTTGAATATAATCCTCGGGATTGCGCTCGTTGTAATACTCGAACGCCTTATTGCCCACCATCACGTTACCGTGGCTGGTAAGCCCCATCAGGCAGGTTGCCGGCGTTGCCAGATCGACCGTGCTGTTCTGAGATTGCGCCATGCGCGCCTCGCCCTCCAAATAAAACAATCGGACCGCATCCAGTGTACCCACCGGGTGCGGTCCGTTTCAATGGCTCAAAAGCCCTTGTCTAGCTACTCTCGGTCTTAAGCCGAAGCGTGCTTACATGAAGCCGCAGACGCGACCGATGATGCCGACGGCGAAGAGAGCCAGGATGATGACGATCGGGCTGACCTTCTTCTTGAGGAGCTTGCAGACCAGCAGGGTCAGGCACACGGCGGCAAGGCCGGGGATGAGCTGATCGAGGTTGGCCTGAAGCGTGGTGACCTTCACCTGATCAAGGGCGTTAGCACCGATGGAGTTATACATCGTCAGTGCTTCCTTGACACCCTCAGAACCAGAGGGCAGGCTAGCCCAGTCGATAAAGGCGCCAGCAGACTGCGTGACCTTGGAGACGACCGGGGTGAAGGAGATGGACACCCAGCGCTCGACCAGGGCGCCGATGATGAACATACCCAGGATGGAAGCACCCTCGGTAACCTTGCCCATCAGACCGCCGGAGAGGTCCTTGGCGATGGAGGAGCCGACCTTGTAGCCAAACTCCTGCGTGTACCACAGGAAGGCGTAACGGATGATGTTCCACGCGAAGAAGAACAGCAGCGGACCGGCAATGCTGCCGGACAGGGCCAGGGAAGCGCCCAGAGCGCCCAGGATCGGGCGAAGGGTGAACCAGAAGGCGGGGTCGCCGACGCCGGCGAGCGGGCCCATCATACCGACCTTGACGCCCTGAATGGCGACGTCGTCGATCGGAGCACCGTTGGCGCGCTCCTCCTCGAGAGCGAGGGTAACGCCAATGACGGGGGCGGAAACATAGGGATGGGTGTTATAGAACTCCAGGTGACGCTTAAGAGCGGCAATCTGGTCATCCTTGCTGGTGTAGAGCTTCTTGATCGCAGGGATCATTGCGAAGCACCAGCCGCCGTTCTGCATACGCTCGTAGTTCCACGAGCCCTGAAGGAACTGATGACGGAAGCAAACCTTCTTACGGTCAGCCTTGGTGAGCTGAATCTTGTTCTCTGCCATATGTATCACTCCCCTCCTACTCGTAATCGTTCAGAATGTCGCCGAGCGGGTCACCGGAGCCACCGCCCATGCCGCCACCCTGCTTGGCCAGATCCTTAAGGCCAAGGTAGATGAGGGCAAGAGAGATGCCGATGAGGCCAAGGGCGATCAGCGTGAGCTGAGGGATGGCAGCCAGGACGAAGCCGAGGATGAAGAACGGCCAGGTCTCCTTGGTGGCCATCATGTTGATGACCATGGCGTAACCGACGGAAGCGACCATGCCGCCGCCGACAGCCATGCCGCCGGACAGCCAGTCGGGCATAGCGTTAAGCGCGTTGGTAACAGCCTCGGCCGGGATGATGCACAGAAGTACTGCCGGGATGGCGATACGAAGGCCCTGCATGAGGATGGCAGCATACTGCCAGCGCTCGATGCCGGCGAAGTCGCCCTTCTCGGCGCAACCGTCCATGGCGTGAGCGATAGCGGTTGCCAGGGTACGGCAGATCATGGTCAGGAACAGGCCAGCGACCGACAGCGGAACGGCGACGGCGATGGCGGCGGTAACGGCCTTGGCCGAATCGGTGGCGCCGCCGTTGAGGGCGAGCACCATGATGATCGAAGAAGCGACCGAGGCCAGAGCGGCGTCAGGCGCGACGGCGGCGCCGACGTTAGCCCAGCCAAGGGCCATCATCTGGAGCGAACCGCCCAGGAGGATGCCCTCCTGAAGGTGACCGGTTACGAGACCGATAAGCGTGCATGCCACGAGCGGCTGATGGAACTGGAACTCATCCAGAATGCCTTCCATACCGGCAAGCAACGCGACAATCGCAACAAGCAGAATAGTGATTGCAGACATGTATCGGACCCTCCTTTACTATGCTTGAGCGGCCAGTTCGGCCTTAGCTTTCTTCAACATGGCGTCGAGATCCTCGGAGGAATCCGAAGGAACCTTGCGGACCTCGAACTTGACGCCCTTGGCCTTGAGGGCCTCGAGAGTCTTAACGTCGTCATCGCCCATAGCGACGGCGTTGGTGACGACGACCTTACCCTTGGAGTGAGCCATGGAACCGATGTTGACTTCCTTGATGTCGACGCCGGCCTCGATGGCCTTGAGCAGATCCTGCGGGTTCTCGAAGAGCAGCATCGCCTTGGTGTCACCAAAGCGCGTGTCCTTGACGACCTCGGCCATCTTCTTGATGGGCACGACGTTGGCATGGACTCCCGGAGGGGCAGCCTGCTCGATCATGGTCTTGCGGAGCTCGTCGTGAGCAACGCCGTCGGAAACCACGATGATGCGGTTGGGGTTGATCTGCTTGGTCCACGTGGTGGCCACCTGGCCATGAAGCAGACGGGTGTCGATACGGACGTGGGCGATCTTGATGTGCCCGTCGCCGATGACCGTTCCCGGAGGGATGGCGCCTGCAGGAGCAGCGGCGGCCGCAGCCGGCTTCTTCTCCTCGGGCTCCAGAGACTCGGGCTTGACGCGCACGCCAGCCTTAGCCTCAGTCACGAGATGTTTTGCGATCGCATGTGCAGTGTTCTTTGCGTCAAAGCGTTGCGAATATGCCTCGATGAGCATAGGCAGGTTGACACCGGTGACGATAGCCCAGGAATCGTGGCCCTCGATGAGCCCGCTGATCTGGTTGAACGGCGTACCGCCCCACAGATCAACGAGGAAGAGCACCTGCTCCTGGTCCTCGAAGGAAGCGATTGCCTCCTCGACCTTGGCACGGAAGTCGTCGGGGCCCATGCTCGGCTCGAGCGAGACCACGGCTACAGACGGCTGATCGCCAAAGACCATCGAGCCCGTCTGCTTGATTCCAGCAGCCAAGTCACCGTGGCTAGCAAGAACAATACTTACCATCACATAACCTCCTTTTTGTCTACGTATTTCCTACACGACATGAAAGGAGTATACCTGTTCGTCCTGTAAAATTATAGGGAAAAATACGAATGGTTGGATAATTTGTTTAAACGTCTATCTTTGTTACAATTTGATTACGTTGCTGTTTTTCGACTCATTTCCCACTAAAGCGTCGCTTATCAAGCCATGCATTTTACAGATACAAGCGGGCTGTTCATTAATATCGATTTTAGGAAAGCGCGAATGCGCTTGTACTGCCGCTATTTTGTTTAAACGGACGTGACTTGACTATTTGCGCGTCTTATGGTTTACGAAACCACTCAAAAAAGTTGCGGTGGAATAGTTCTTGTTTAAAAGCCAGAAGACTGGATTTAGGAACTATTCCACCGCAACTTATGGGGGATCCTAGGCGATGTGGAGGGGGTTGGCGGCGTCGACGGCGTCGGGGACGTCGGAAGGGCCGTCGGGGACAGCGTCTGCCGGGTCCTCGTCGGGGGTCTCGATCTGCTTGATTATGACCTCCTGGCCCTGCAGCAGGTATGTTTCGCCGCTGCCGCAATGGGGGCAGGTCTTGCCGTGCTCGACTGTCGCATAGTCGCGGCTGCACGCCTCGCAATGCGTCACGGCCTCGACAGGTTCCACAATAAGCTCCGCACCCTCGGTGATGGACTTTTTATCTGCCGCCCAGCGCCAAGCGTCGAGCAGCAAGTCGGGAACGACGCCCGAGACCTCGCCCAACAGCAACGTCACGCTCGAAACGCGACGCACGCCATTGACGCGCGCCACATTCTCGACATCGCGAATAATGTGATAGACGATTCCCAATTCATGCAAGGCGAATACCTTTCAACAATGGTTGATGCGATGTCAGCCAAACGTCAGCGAGCGGCGATCCAGGTGCCCCAGGTTGCCCCGAAACAAGGCGTCCGCTGGGCTTTTGCCCGCGGCGCCGAAGTTGAGGGGCAAGATGGGGTGCCTGGGCGCCGCGCAGCGTCGGCAGTTCCGCCGTTCGTTAGAACGGCGGAACCTAATGACCGAATTTGATCTTGATGGCACGCTTTAGTGCGTACTTGCCCAGGCTGGGGAGCTTTTGCTCGTATTTGACCATCGTGGAGCACTCGGGGCGGTCGCGATCCAGATGGATGGCGTCAAACGCGCACTTGGTGGTGCACAGGCCGCAGCCGATGCACTTGTTGGGGTCGACGATCGAGGCGCCGCAGCCCAGGCAGCGGGCGGTCTCGGCGCGCACCTGCTCTTCGGTAAAGGTCTCGACGTACTCGCTAAACGGCGCGGCCTTCTCGCGCTCGCGGTCCACGTGGGCAACCTCGCGGCTCGCGTTGTCGTAGCTCTCGATCACGACATCGTCGCGGTCGAGCGCGGTGTAGCGGCGCTGGTTGCGGCCGATGGTGAGCGTGGACCCCGGCTGCACAAAGCGATGGATGGACACGGCGGCCTCGTGACCGGCAGCGATGGCATCGATGGCAAAGCTCGGACCGGTATAGACGTCGCCGCCCACAAAGATGTCGGGCTCGGCGGTCTGGTAAGTCTGGGGATCAGCAAGGACACCCTGGCCGCGGCCGAGCTCCACCTTGGAGCCAGCTAGCAGGTCGCCCCACACAATGGACTGGCCAATCGACATGACGACACGGTCGGCATCGACACGGCGCAGATCATTCTCGTCGTACTCGGGCGCAAAACGGCCCTCGTCGTCAAAGACACGCGTGCAGCGCTTGAAGGTGATACCGCACACACGGCCGGCCTCGTCCAGATGGACCTCCCTGGGGCCCCAGCCGCAGCTGATGTGAACGCCGTCTTCAATGGCCTCGCGACGCTCCTCCTCGCTGGCGGGCATCTGGGCCTCGCTCTCCAGGCAGAACATCTCAACATGCTCGGAACCCAGACGGCAGGCGTTGCGCGCGACATCGATAGCAACGTTGCCGCCGCCCACCACGATGGTGCGGCCGGGTAGCGCATCGATCTTGCCACTGTTGACCTCGCGCAAAAAGTCGACGGCCACGGTCACATCCTCGGCGTCCTCGCCCGGAATACCGGCAAGGCGGCCGCCCTGGCAGCCAATGGCCACGTAGAAGGCCTTAAAGCCCTGCGCGCGCAGCTCGTCGAGCGTCACGTCGCGACCGACCTCCACGCCATAGCGGAACTCGGCACCCATCAGGCGAATGACCTCGACCTCGGCCTCAATAACGTCCTTTTCCAGCTTAAAGCTGGGAATGCCATAGGTGAGCATGCCGCCCGGGCGCTCGTTTTTCTCGAACACAACGGGCTTGTAGCCCTTCTCGGCAAGATAAAAAGCGCAGGACAGACCGGCCGGGCCGGCACCGATGATGGCAATCTTTTGGTCGAAGCCACCAGCGCGCGTCGGCGTCACCACGGGCGGGACATAGCGGGTCGCAGCGTCCAGATCGCGCTGGGCGATAAACTTCTTGACCTCGTCGATGGCCACGGCCTCGTCCACGCGACCACGGGTGCAGGCGTCCTCGCAGCGGCGGTTGCACACACGGCCGCAGATAGCGGGCAGCGGGTTCTCGCGCTTGATGAGCGCCAGGGCCTCGTCATAGCGACCCTGAGCCGCAAGCTTCAAATAGCCCTGAACGGCGACATGCGCGGGGCAGGCCGTCTTGCAGGGAGCGGTGCCGGACTCATGCGTCTCGATGCGGTTGTCGTTGCGGTAGTTGGGCGACCACTTGGTGTGGTCCCACTTGGTGGCATCGGGCAGCTCCTGGCGCGGATACTCGGGCATCTGTCCGCCCGCCTTTTTGCTGCAGAGCTTCTGGCCCAGCTTGGCGGCGCCGGCCGGACACACCTCAACGCAGCGACCGCAGGCAACGCACTTGTCCTTCTCGACCTTGGCGACATAGGCCGAGCGCGACAGGTTGGGCGTGTTGAACAGCTGAGAGGTGCGCAGGGCATAGCACACGTTGACGTTGCAGTTGCAGATAGCGAAGATCTTGTTCTCGCCGTCAATATTAGTGATCTGGTGCACAAAGCCGTTGTCCTCGGCCTGGCGCAAGATGTCGTAAACCTCGTCGCGGGTCACGTAATGGCCACGATCGGTCTCAACCACGTAGTCGGCCATATCGCCCACGGCGATGCACCAGTCGGCGGGGTCGTCGGCGCAGCCCTCGCCCATCACGCGACGGCTCGCGCGGCAGCTGCAGGTGCTGGCGGCATACTTGCCCTCGTATTTGTCGAGCCAGTGCTCGATATGCTCAATAGGCACCGAGGTGCTCGCGGCGTCAATGGCCTTCTCGACCGGAATGACGTGCATGCCGATGCCGGCGCCGCCGGGCGGCACCATCGGCGTGGCTTTGGACAGCGGCCCCTTGGACGCCTGCTCAAAGAACTTGGCATAGACCGGATGCTCCTCGAGCTGGCTCACGCGCATGTTGAGGAACTCGGCGGAACCCGGCACCAGCATGGGCAGTACCCACTGCTTGGCGCGCTCGGGGTTTTCCCAGTTGTACTCGAGCAGACCCGTGTAGCTCATGTCGTCGAGCATCTTCTCGATATCTGCCCCGGGCATGCTGGTGAGCTTGACCATCTCGGGCAGCGTATAGGGACGGCGCATCTTCATCTTGCAGAGCACTTCGGCCTGCTCGTCGGTTGCGGCCTCGGCAAACGACCAGTACTCGTAGCCCAGCAGCTCGTCGCGATGCAGCAGACGGTTGGTGCAGTGCTCGCACAGCTTGACGATTGCCTCGCGCGGATGCTCCGGCAGCGGCGGCACAAACTCCGCGCCGATATCGGGCTCGGTGTAACTAATCCCCGGTCCGTTGAGAATCATGGTTGTCCCTTCTCTTGCCGCAGCCCGACGAGACCGCGGCACCCCTCTTTTTTTGCAGGCCGGGCATGCCCCCATGCCGTTCACCCGCCATTGTTGACATTGTGTCAAAAATAGTATTGACGAACCGTCAACAATATTCAAGACTGTTAGGCGAACGGTCAGGCAAAAGAGGATGAAAGGCGGCAAAACATGGGCAACAACACAGCAGATACCTCTGTGGTCGATGCCGTCCCCGCATCCGATAGCGCGGCAAAGCGCCTGACGGGCGACGAACGCCGTCGCGAGATTCTCGATGCTGTGCGCACCGTAAGCTCCGAGCTGGGCGTGTCGCATCTATCCGTCTCGGCCGTGACCAAGCGAGCCGGCTGCACACGCTCGCTGTTCTACCACTACTTCGCCGATATGGACGCCGCTGTCACCGCCGTCATGGACGAGGCAATCGACGGTTTTATCTCCGAACTCGAGCAGTGGAACGCCGGCCGCACGGTTGGCGACATCGAAGGCGCGCTCGACACCGTCGCCCCGCTCTTTAAGCGCCTGGTCGCCAGCGGCCACGAGCTGCCGAGTACGCTCACCTCAAGCAGTGGCGCACTCTACGGCGGCTTTTTACACAACGTGGTCCAGCGTGTGGCGCAGTATATCTGCGACACCACCGTGGTGGATTTTGTCGCCCATCATGAGCTACGCATCGACCATGTCTACGAGACGTTCTACACCCTCATCATGGGGTTGTTGATGTATATCCGCACGCACCCCGATGTGCCCGACGAGACGGTCAAGGAAATCATCGCCTCGACACTCCACATCGAGGGCTATACCGCCAAGTATCCGGAGCGCAAGCCCCAGGACTGACGACATTTGGCCAAACTGCCCGCGATCAGAAGAGGGGCCGCGGGCGTGTGAAAGGAGAGCAGCATGCTGTTCGATGTTTGGGGTAGCGATACCCTTATCCACTGGGCCGGCTGGGCCATGGTCTTTATCGGCCTGATCGTGCTCAACGAGGTCGGCCGCCGCATCAAGCTCGGCGCGGCCATCATCTTTGGCGTGGCTCCGCTGGCCATGACCATCTACTGCGTCGCCATCGCCGTCGGCGTTTCGCAGGGTGCCGAGTGGGCGCTCACCAACCCCACCCATGTGTACCAGAACAGCTGGTTCCACTACGCCAAGGTCTACGCGGCGTTGGCCGGTTGCTGGGGCTTCATCGCCATTAAGTATCAGTGGGGCAAGATCGGCAAGGCGCACTGGTTCCGCGCGTGGCCGTTTGTGATCGTCGCCATCAACATCATGATCGCCGTCGTGTCCGACTTCGAGAGCGCCTATCATTTCTTTGTCCTGGGCGAGTCCACCTGGGTCACCTCCGAAGGTGCTACGCAGTTGGCCGGCTGGAACAACGTGTTCAACGGCATCGCCGGTATCATCAACATCTTCTGCATGACCGGTTGGTGGAGCGTCTACGCCTCCGAGGACAAGACCGACATGCTGTGGCCCGACATGACCTGGGTCTACATCATCGCCTACGACATCTGGAACTTCTGCTACACCTACAACTGCCTGCCCACCCACTCCTGGTTCTGCGGCTTTGCGCTGCTGCTGGCGCCCACCGTCGCCGCCTTTATCTGGAACAAGGGCGGCTGGATCCAGAACCGCGCCTTTACGCTGGCCATTTGGTGCATGTTTGCCCAGGTGTTCCCGTACTTCCAGGAGGAGTCCATCTTTGTGACCCACTCCACGCTCGACCCCGCCGCCGCCACCGCGGTCTCCATCGCCGCGCTGGTCGCCAACATCGCCGCGATCATCTATGTCGCCTACCGCGCCAAGAAGCTCGGCCGCAACCCCTACAAGCAGGATGTCTTTGAGGGCACCAGCGACTGGGAGAAGGCTACCGCCCGCCGCGCCAAGGTGGATTACGCTCACGCCGAGTAACATGCCCAGCGCGAACGCCGCTTGAATGTGAAGCCGCCTGGCCGACTCCGCGCAATGCAACGTATTGCATGTCCCCGGAAAGCGATTTGTCCGCTTTCCGGGGGCTTTTTGTTGTTGCGCGCATCCACACACATTCAAAACCTCTCGCACAGATAAAATCAGATTTCCGATCGCCTGACAGCTCTATATGACCCTGTTTTTGGGTACATTGTTGTCCCGATATTGAGCTTGGGGGATGTATGAATGATGAGACGATGGGCCAAGAGGATGCGGCCCAAGATGCAGAAGCTTGCGCTGAGGCCTTAGAGAGCTTAGACCGGATTTCACTCGATGAGATTGCGTTTGACGATTCGGGCGTTGATGTGCAGGATGAGCCGGAAGCCGAGGCGCAGTCCGATGATCAGGACGCAGACGACGTTGAGCCTGCCGAAGATGAAGCAGGTCGCGAAGACACCGAAAGCGAGGCCGGCAATCAGCCCGAATCCGACACGAGCGAGGAAACCATCTTGCTCGACAGCTTGCCGGCCGAAGATTCGCTGACCCGCGAGCTCCCTGGCTTAGGCTCCGCGCCTGCCGTGGACGAGACCATCGCCATGGGCGATATTCCCCTACCGTCCGTTCCTTCGGCACATGAGGCCGAGGTCCGCCATCGTAAGATGTCGCCCAAGCGCCGCAATCTAATGGTCGCCGGCGCTGTGGCCGTCGCGCTCGTCGCCGGCGGCGCAGGCTACGCAGCCTGGAACGGATACCGGCAAGAGCAGGCTGCCATCGCCGCCGCCAATGCCCACACGATGATGTCGGTGCAGATTGGCGTACATGCCGCGGGCCTCGACTGTTCCACCGGCTCCAAGATTCCCGTACAGGTGAGCGGCCAGGATTCTGACGGCTCCTCTGTGAGCGAAACACTCTATGTTGACGAGCACGGCCGTGGCATCAAACTGCTACCCGGTGACTACACGCTCTCCATTGCCGCTTCCCCCATCGCATCCGACGGCACCGTCTATACCGTGCCGACCACCAAGGCGCAGGTCACGATCAAGAGCGACGGACAGGACCTAAGCAGCCAGGCCGCCTTTAAGCTCAAGGTGCCTTCGGCCGACACGGTAACCGACGACCAGATCGATGCCGCCGCCAAATATGCCGAGGAGGGAGGCGCGAGCTCCGCCGCTACCGCCAAGGTGCTCCAGCAGGCGGCAACCGCGCGGCGCGACGCCGCCGTCAATGCCGTGAGCGCGCAAAAGGCACAGGCGGCCCGTGATGCCGACGCCCGTCACAAGGCAACCGACCTCTACCAGCTCGATATCCCCGTCGAGTGGTACGGCAAGGTCGAGACTTGGCAAAATGGCAGCACGCTATGCATCTATCTTGCCGACGACAGCGATACGCCGATTGTGACGCTCGTCGCGGTGCGCGAGGGCGAGAGCTTTACGCCCGATGAGGGCGATACGGTTTTGGGTGCGGCCAATCTAGGCAACGGTTATACCGTCTACGCCAGCGGCCCCGTCTATCCGTACGTGGTGCCCCAGACCATCAACGGACGGACGCAGAATCCCGTGTCAACCTACCCCATGGATACGGCGATTGAGCTTGTCGAGCTCACGACCGGCAACCGCTACACCTATAGCCAGATCAAGAACGTACTGGTCGGCAAAGACGGCAAGGCAGACGCCGCGACCAAGCTCGAGACCGACTACCTCGCCCAGATTCTCCTGCCAAGCATCAAGGCCCAGGACTAGCGGACCATGACACCTGAGTCCTGGCCTCGCAAATCCATAGACGATTAGGAAAGGAGCCACTTCCATGCGGGCACAGCATGTACCACGCCGTGTTTGCATGGAATATCGGCCTGCTCATCCATGGTAACGATTGCCGACTCGCCAAGATCAAACTGGGCCATCGCGACATCGAGCGCGGCAATTTCGCGCTCGCGCGTTTTCTCGCTTGTCATATCCACACTTACCTGAATCAGGCCGTAAGCCTGCATGAGCAGTGCATCCCCAGCCACAAAGTCCACCTCATGGCTTTTATTCTTATCTTTAATCAGCAGGCGGCAAACCGAACCGGGCCGCACGGCGGGGGTCCTTCTTCTGAGCGCATTGAACACCGCGGTCTCGAGCCTCTGACCCTGATCCAATGCCGATGCGGGGGAGAACGCTCCGAACATCGCGGGATCGACGGCGTAGACCTTAGACGCAGACCGCGTATTATTTGCAAGCGAACGCGTGAACTCCGGCACCGAAAACAGCAGGTAGGCGTCCTCGTAATACTCAAGTAAGTCGCTGAGCGTATTTCGACTGACGGGTATCTGTCTGCTCTTGAACTCGTTGTACACTTTGTTCACTGACAGCTCTCGTCCCGAAGATGCCATGCACCGCGCCAGAAACAGCGAGGCCAAACGGGGGTTCTTGACGTCGTAACGTTCAACGACGTCCATGGCGACCGTTCGCGACGCATATTCCTGTAGCAGCTGAATCGTGTCTGCGGGCGTCTGCTCAAGTGTCGCGATGAATCCCCCTCGCTCGAGATATCCGACCAGATGGTGTCGGAGCAACGCCGCATCGCTCGAGGAGAAGGGTGCGTTCGACTCAGGAACGCTCCCCGTCTTATATCGGACGTATTCCGAAAAACTCAACGGAAAAAGCTCTCGCACAAGAGAACGGCCCCTGAACTCGCTCTTAAGTTCTGAGGACAGCATCTTAGAAGAAGATCCCGTCACGTAAACGGTCGCCTTCTCCGTATCGACCACGCGTCGCAGAAACGCACCCCATTCGGGTATTTCCTGGATCTCGTCAAAGAAAAGATAGGCGCCCTCGCCTCGAGCAGCAGGATATAGTGCATAGAATGTATCGAGCACGTCCGCTAGTAGCGATGGCTCATACGGACGCAAGCGCTCATCCTCAAAATTGAAATATAGCATCCGGTCAAGCTCGACGCCTTGGCCCTGAAGCCGCCGCATCTCCTGATACAGGCGATACGTCTTTCCACAACGACGGGCGCCCACAATCACATATACGATGTTGTCGCGCTTTGGCTCCTGCGGGTTGCCCAGATCAAGGTCGCGCTCAAAGACCTGCGGAATCCCCTGTTGCTCAAAGTCCTTTATTTTTTGAGCCACCAAGTCGTTGAATGCCATAATTCTCCAATCTTGCTCTCCTGCTAATCAAGATTATAACGATTCTTGATTAGCAGGAGAGCAAGATTATGCGTTTCTTGATTAATGGATAAGCAAGTTTTCTATTAGTGGCCCCTCCCGGAGGATAACGAGCGGCCGAGGGGGCAGGCATGAACGCCTCTAGCCGAAAACAAAGTAGCTAAAAACCCCGTCCCAAATGAGCTACTTAACGCCAGGGGTCGGCTTCGAAGAGGGGCTCGCGCTCGGGGCGACGATCGCTATAAGGATCGTAGCCGTCGTCATCCTCGTTCTCGGCACGGATGTAGGGGTCGCGCGGCTTGGGTGCCGGCTTAGGCGCAGGCTTGGGTGCGGCATCGGTCGTCGACGTGTTCGTCTTGTTCTTGTCTATCATCTGCATATCTCCTTGCCGTGCAATCGTGTTCAACATCATCGATTGTCGCACGAAAAAGGGCGGCGGACCCCATTGGATCCGCCGCCCTTGGCGTTTAGAGACGGCTGGCAGATTTTAAGGCATGTCCCATAAATCTACTCGGCGTCGGGGACCTCGTAGGTGGCCGCCGGCGTGTTGTCGCACACGACGGTAAAGCCGCCGTCCTTGTCGGCATCGACCGTCACCTGATCGCCCTCGCGCACCGTGCCGTCGATGATGGCGGCGGCGATGGCGTCCACGACCTCGCGCTGGACCAGGCGCTTGAGCGGACGGGCACCGAACACGGGGTCCAGGCCACCCACGGCGAGCATCTGCTTGGCCGCCGGGGTGATGGCAAGCGTCATGCGCTCCTTGGCCAGGCGTGCGCGAACGTCGGCAAGCTGGATGTCGACGATCTTTTCGATTTGCGCCATGCCGAGCGGATGGAACACCACGATATCGTCGATACGGTTGAGGAACTCGGGGCGGAAGGTCTGAGACATGGCGGCGTCGACCTGATGGCGCATCTCCTCCTCGTCCTTGCCGGAAAGCTCGGCGATGGCCTTGGAGCCCACGTTGGACGTCATGATGATAATCGTGTTCTTGAAGGACACCTGGCGACCCTGGCCATCGGTCAGACGGCCGTCATCAAGCACCTGCAACAGCACGTTGAAGACATCCGGATGAGCCTTCTCCATCTCGTCGAGCAAGATTACGGAGTACGGACGACGGCGCACGGCCTCGGTGAGCTGGCCGCCCTCGTCGTAGCCCACGTATCCCGGAGGCGCACCGATCAGACGCTGGACGCTGAACTTCTCCATATACTCGGACATGTCGATACGCACAAGCGCGCGCTCATCATCGAACAGGCACTCGGCCAGCGCCTTGGCGAGCTCGGTCTTGCCTACGCCGGTGGGGCCCAGGAAGAAGAAGCTGCCGATGGGCTTGTCCGGATCGGAAAGGCCCGCACGGCTGCGGCGCACAGCTGCGGCGACGGCGGAGACGGCCTCGTCCTGGCCAATGACGCGCTTGTGCAGCTCGCCCTCCAGGCCCTTGAGCTTGTCGAGCTCGCCCTGCATCATCTTGGACACGGGCACACCGGTCCAGGCGCTCACGACCTCGGCAATCTCGTCGGAGGTCACCTGCTCGTTGAGACCCTCACCGTCCTGCTGCTTTTGTGCCTCGAGCGCGGCCTCGGAATCCTGAATCTGCTGCTGCAGACCCGGAATCACGGAGAAGCGCAGCTCGGACGCACGACCCAGGTCGCCGTTGCGCGTCGCGCGCTCCTCTTCGCTCTTGGCCTCGTCAAGCTGGCCCTTAAGCTCCTGCACGTGGTCGATGGCGTTCTTTTGGTTGAGCCAGCCGGCCTTTTGCACGTTGAGCTTTTCCTGGACCTCGGCAATCTCCTGGCGCAGGGCTTCCAGACGCTCCTTGGAGGCGTCATCGGTCTCCTTCATGAGCGCCTGCTCCTCGATCTGCAGCTGGGTGAGCTGACGCGTGGTGGCGTCGATCTCGACCGGCATGCTGTCGAGCTCCATGCGCAGGCGGCTTGCGGCCTCATCGACCAGGTCGATGGCCTTGTCGGGCAGGAAGCGGTCAGCGATGTAGCGATCGGAGAGGTCGGCGGCGGCCACGAGCGCGCTATCGGTGATATGCACGCCGTGGAAGATCTCGTACTTCTCCTTGAGGCCACGCAGAATCGAGATGGTGTCCTCGACGGTGGGCTCGGAGACCATCACGGTCTGGAAACGTCGGGCGAGTGCCGCGTCCTTCTCGATGTACTTACGGTACTCGTCGAGCGTGGTCGCGCCGATCGCATGCAGGTCGCCACGGGCGAGCGCAGGCTTGAGGATGTTGCCGGCATCCATGGAGCCCTCGGTGGCACCCGCGCCCACGATGGTGTGGAGCTCATCGATGAACAGGATGACCTTACCCTCGGATTTTTGTACTTCCTTGAGCACGGCCTTCAAGCGGTCCTCGAACTCGCCGCGGTACTTGGCGCCGGCGACCAGCGCGCTCATGTCGAGCTCGATGAGGTCGCGGTCGCGCAGGGTGCTCGGCACGTCGCCGGCCACGATACGCTGGGCGATGCCCTCGACGATGGCCGTCTTGCCGACGCCCGGCTCGCCGATGAGCACGGGGTTATTCTTGGTGCGGCGGGACAGGACCTGAATAGTACGACGGATCTCGTCGGTACGGCCGATGACCGGGTCGAGCTTGCCGGCGCGGGCCAGATCGCAGATGTTGCGACCGTACTGCTCCAACGCCTCAAACTGAGTCTTGTCCTCGGCAGACGTCACGCGGTCATCACCACGCAGCTCCTCGTAGACCTGCTCGATGCGCTCCTTGGTGACGCCGGCGTCACGCAGCACTCGGCCTGCCTCGCCCTTGTCCTCGGCAAGTGCCATCAGCAGATGCTCGGTCACCACAAAGCTGTCACCCATCTTGGTGGCCTTCTTCTCGGCCTTTTCGATGACGCGGACGAGCTCGTTGGACAGGCCCATCTGTTGGCCCTCGCCCGAAACCTTGGGCGCGTGGTCGATGGCATCCTGTGTGGAGCGCGCGAGCTGGGCCGGGTCGGCACCGATGCGCTCGATGATCACGGAGATATTGCGCTCGCCGGCACCGAGCAGGGCGGACAGCAGGTGAATCGGTTCCACCGCGCCGGCCTGAGCGTCAGCGGCCGTGCTCATGGCGGTCTGCAACGCCTCGCGCGACGTCATTGCTAGCTTATCGATTCTCATGGAATCACCTCTCTTGGGGCGGCCGCCCTACGGGGCGGCTTCACGTTGTTCGAGAAGTATTGTTGCCAGCTTTGCGCGATCTTATACACAAATCTAAGTCTCTATATATAAGATTTTCTGAGTGCTCTCATGACATGCAAACCACCACAAAGGTGCCTGCCCCTTTGTGGTGGTCCAGAGAAGAATCAGCCCCGATTAAAAGAGGCGGTATCAAGCCCAGTCTACGTTTGGCGATCCCAAATCGAAGCCCAATAGGGCCTTTTGGTCCCCATTTCGAACGATCGCTTTCTTTTGAATATTGTCGTAAGCTGGTATCATTTATCTTAATGAATGCATACTGTTTGCGAGGTGCCCGCCGTGAAACGATCCACCTATATCGGCCTGCTCGTCTTAGCGTTTGCAATTACCGCAGTCGGCGTAGGCATTATCTATCTCGCATTTCTCCCTGCCTCGGCAACGCAGGCGGCGGTTGAAACCGTAAGCTACCCCATCGAAATCCTCACCGATATCGTCAAACCCGATTCAATCACCGTCGATTTTGACGGTACGCCCGCAGCGCTTGGGGTCAGTAACTATCCCCGAATCGAACTTGGGGCCACGCGCTATACCCAAGATGAGCAGCTTATCGGCAAGGCAACCAATTTACTCAAAGGCAAGACGTTTAATCGATGGTACGGCGCCGCAATATATCGAGCCAAGAAAGGCCAAATGGTTGGCGGGTATTATTCGACCCTTGAACTCGATGCGGCAAACGGGAGTAGACTGTGCAGCGTTTCATACGACCCCGGCTACGTGGACAACGAAGGGCCGGGAGTCTATATCTCGGATGGCAACGTGATCTACGTCATGGCGGGCGATCAGACGGCAGTCGTCAATTTTATGGATCGGTGTACCGAGGATGCCTACGAACAAACCTGCGAGCCCGATCCGCAGACAGCGCGCGACAGCAGCTCAGCACGCACTTGGCTATTTGACGATGAAATAACCTGGACCCCATCGAAATAAGAACCCGCCGGACAGGCACCTTTGTGGCGGTTTTCGGCTCCGGCGCTCCGCTGTCTCAATCTGTAACAGCTAGCGGCCCTTTTGGGTCCTTGGTGTTACAGATTGAGATGAAATGACCGACGGCAACCGTTTGTCTAAATCTGTAACAACTACTCGGCAAATTGGGGCTTAGATGTTACAGATCGAGATAAACGGGACCACCACAAAGGTGCCTGTCCCCTTTGTGGTGGTCCCAGTCTTTTTTAGCGTCCCTCAAGACCCAACAAGAACGCAGAAATGTAGCCCGGGGCTTACCCTTTCCCGAACGCGACCCTCGCGAAGCGCGTGAGCGAGCGGGAAAGGGTAAGCCCCGGGCGGACAATTAAGTGCGCTACTCGGCAGCGGCCTTGAACTTGTTGTAGTTGATCAGGCAGCCGGCCTTGACGATGGCACGCTCCTCGGCGGTCATGTCGGCGATATAGAGCTCAATCTGCTCAACCGCACCGTCGGCACGGACCACGTAGGCAGCGATGTTCTGCAGATCGCCGTCGAGCGCCGCGCGGATACCCGGCACGAAGACGTAGTCGCCCACCTCAAAGTTGGGCTCGGCCTCCATCTGGAAGGGCACCATGCCCCAGTTCATCACGTTGGAGCGATAGCGCTTGGTGGCGTACTCGTGGACGATGTTGGCCAGGCCGCCGATCACGCGCTGGCAGCTCGCAGCCTGCTCGCGGGCAGAACCGTCGCCCGGCTTCTTGGCGTAGAGCATGGAGCCGTACTCGGTCGCCTTGGCGTCGGCAGCGACACCCGCGCCGGCCAGCGCCTCAAACACACCAGCAAGCTCGGCATCGAGCGCCGCCAGGTCGCCCGCGGCCTCGCCGGCCACACGGCGCTTTTCCACCGCGTCGACCTCCTTGGAGCGGCCCACGTAGGCCGGGTCGCGGCGGCTGAGCGTAAACTCGGCCAGGCCCAGCGGGTTGGAGCGGAAGGAGCTCGTCTCGCCCGAGGGAATGAGCTCGTCGGTCGTGGTGACCGGGTCCATGATCTTGGAGCACACCTTGAGCAGGATGTCGTCGCCGAGAGGCTCCATCGCGGGCCACGGCTTGATGTTGGGGCCTTCGACCAGCTCGTCGGCAGGCTCCGCCTTGCCAAAGCCCCAGTACACGCGCTTTTTGTACGGCGCGTCGTCGAAGGTGTACTCGCATGCCTCGTCCCAGGTGTCCTCGGGCAGGTCGGTCGCCGGCGTCAGAACGCCGCCGTTGGCAGCCGTCGCCGCAATGGAGCGGGCGTCCATCAGGGCCACGGCGCTCAGCTGGCCATTGCCCGGCTTGGAACCCTCGCGGTTGGGGAAGTTGCGCGTGGTGTGGCGGATCGAAAGGCCGTTGTTGGCGGGCGTGTCGCCAGCGCCAAAGCACGGGCCGCAGAACGCCGTGCGCACGATCGCGCCGGCCTCCATAAGGTCGTAGATATAGCCGCGACGCGTGAGCTCGAGCGCCACGGGCTGGCTCGTGGGATAGACCGACAGCGAGAACTCGCCGCAGCCGGTGTTGGCACCCTTGAGCACGCGGGCAGCCTGGACCACGGAGTCGTAGTTGCCGCCCGAGCAGCCGGCGATAACGCCCTGCTGCACGTGCAGCTTGCCGTCGACGATCTTGTCGAGCAGGCTAAAGTGCGTCTTACCCTCGCCGATCTTGGCGGCCTCGAGCTCGACCTCATGCAGGATGTCCTCGAGGTTCTCGTTGAGCTCGTCGATCTCAAAGCCGTTGGAAGGATGGAACGGCAGCGCGATCATGGGCTTGATGCTCGACAGGTCGACCTCGACGCAGCCGTCGTAGTAGGCGACATCAGCGGGCTTGAGCTCGCGGTAGTCGTCGCCGCGGCCGTGCATGGTCAAAAACGCGTGCGTGTCCTCGTCGGTTGCCCAGATGCTCGACAGGCAGGTGGTCTCGGTGGTCATGACGTCGACGCCGTTGCGGTAGTCGGTCGTCATGCTCGAGATGCCGGGGCCCACGAACTCCATGACCTTGTTCTTGACATAGCCCTTGGCAAAGACGGCACGGATGATGGCGAGCGCCACGTCGTGCGGGCCGACGCCGGGGCGCGGGGCGCCCGTGAGGTAGATGGCAACGACGCCGGGATAGGCGACGTCGTAGGTGTCGCGCAGCAGCTGCTTTGCCAGCTCGCCGCCGCCCTCGCCCACGGCTATGGTGCCCAGGGCACCATAGCGGGTGTGCGAGTCGGAACCCAGGATCATCTTGCCGCAACCGGCGAAGTTCTCACGCATAAAGGAATGGATGACGGCGATGTGCGGCGGAACGAAGATGCCGCCGTACTTCTTGGCCGCAGAAAGGCCAAAGACGTGGTCGTCCTCGTTGATGGTGCCGCCCACGGCGCACAGCGAGTTATGGCAGTTGGTGAGCACGTAGGGCAGCGGGAACTGCTCCATGCCCGAGGCGCGCGCCGTCTGGATGATGCCGACAAAGGTGATGTCGTGGCTCGCCATGGCGTCGAAGCGAATCTTGAGCGCCTCGGGGTCGCCGGACGTATTGTGTGCCTGGAGGATTGAATACGCGATGGTTCCGCGCTTGGCATCCTCGGGCGTCTGCGTAATGCCGCGCTCAGCAGCCTCGGCCGCAGGCACAACCTCGCTGCCGCCGCGCAGGTAGATGCCGTCCTCGTACAGCTTAACCATACTGTCTCCCACTCTGCCCAAAACGATTTGGGCGCATAGCATACATTCGTTCAATATCGTGCCATAGAACGGTTGCGAGTGGGTTACGAATCTACACGTTCACTTTATCTCGGTAAAGCACAGGACGAGCCCAGTGTAGGCCAGCAGATTTGGCGCAAGAGTGTCCCTTTCGACTAGTCATTTAAGAACGTCCCCAATGACTACCCATAACAACGCCGATGTTTTGGCGCGGACAGCGAAAGCCCGCCAGAGCGAGCAAGGTGCCTTGAAACAAGGCGGCATTGATCTTTTGATCATGCCGCCGAAGTTGAAAGGCAGATTGCCGCTCTGGCGGGCTTGCAGCGTCGAGCCGTTACGCGGTTTGGTAAAACCGCGTAACTATAAGTCTCCGCCGGCGCCCAGCAGCTTGCGCATGACTTGCTCGGGGTTAACCGAACCGTCGCGCGGGGCAAGGGCGGTGATCTTCTTCTGCATCTTGTACTCGTGCAGCTCATCCTCGAGCTGGCGCACGCGAGCGCGGAGCTTCTCGTTCTCGCGCTCGCGCTCCTCGGCGCGCTCCTTCATATCGAGGATACGCACCACACCGGCAAGGTTGATGCCCTCGTCGGTCAGTTGATTGATGAGTTCCAGACGCTCGATATCGGCACGCGAATACAGGCGCGTGTTACCGCCCGAGCGCTGAGGATTCACCAGGCCCTTGGACTCGTAGACGCGCAGAGTCTGCGGATGCATGCCGGTCAGCTCGGCCGCCACGCTGATCATGTACAGCGGTTTGTTCCTATTGTCCTCGGCCATGCTACCTGACCCCTTTCCGTCTCGTTATCGTCCATCATAAGCCCGCGGGCGCGGGCGTGCGCCACGACCGCCCTAGTACGTCGCCTTGTAACGGTTGACCTTCTCGCGATAGTCGCGCGTGTCGGCCTCGCGCAGCTTGGTCATGGCATCGCGCTCGTCATCGGATAGGTTCGTGGGGACCTGCACCTTGATCTCGACGAGCAGCGCGCCCGTACGGCCACGGTGCTTAACGTCGGGCGCTCCCATCTCCTTAAAGCGGAACTTCTTGCCCGTCTGGGTACCCGCGGGCACTTTCAAACGGACCGTCGCACCGCCGGGCGTGGGCACGTCCACCGTGCAGCCGAGCGCCGCCTCGTAGACCGAGACCGGTACCTCCATGGTCACGTCGGCGCCTTTGCGCTTAAACAGCGGGTGCTCCTCCACATGCGTGGTCACGACCAGGTCGCCGCGCTCGCCACCCGCAACGCCATACTCGCCGCGACGCTTGTAGCGCAGCTTGCCGCCGTCGACCGCGCCCGCGGGCACCGAGACCGTAATGGTCTGCTGCTCGCCTGTCGAGGGAATGCGATAGGTGACCTTGTGCGTCACGCCGCGAAACGCATCCTCGGCAGTTACGTCGACAGTCAGCGACAGGTCGCCGCCCTTGCGCGCGCGGTTGCGGCCCGCGCCCGCACCGGCAGCGCCCGCGGCCCCGGCAAAGCCCGAGCCCCAATCGCTGCCCCAGGCGCCGTTGCCGCTAAAGATGCTGTCGAAGATGTCGCCCCAGCCGCTGGCGCCCGCGCCGGCACCGTAGCCGCCGCCATACGCGCCGCCCGCGCCCGGCATGCCGCCAAACATGAGCATCTGGTCGTACTCTTTGCGCTTCTTCTCGTCCGAAAGCGTCTCGTAGGCCTCGCTGATCTCCTTGAACTTGGCCTCGTCGCCGCCGGCATCGGGGTGATATTTTTGCGCGAGCTTGCGAAACGCGCTCTTGATCTCTTTGTCGGAGGCGCTCTTGGATACGCCCAGGATGTCATAGAAGGTTTTGCCTGCAGCCATCGTAGCTCCTCTCCTGTTTCATCCGCCGCCCAGCGGGCGGCGGCTCATGCTTTCATATGGCACTAGGCCAGAAAGGGCCCCGGGTGTTGCCCCGGGGCCCTTCTCAATTACTCCTCGGTGCTCTCGGCCGTATCGGCCGAAGCATCCTCGGGCGCCGCTTCGGGCTCCGGTGCGGGGCGCTTCTCGCCACCGTAGGTCACCGTCACCATCGCGGAGCGCAGGATGCGGTCCGCCATGCGGTAGCCCTTCTGGTACACGTCGTTGACGGTCTCGTCGTACTGCGCTGCGTCCTCGACACGTCCCACGGCCTGGTGCTCGAGCGGATCGAACGCCTCGCCCTTGGGGTCGATGGGCTCAACGCCCTCGTGCGCAAACACGTCGAGCAGCTTGGCATGCACCGCGTCAACGCCATCGACGAACTGCTTAAAGTCGTCGGAAAGCTCCTGGCCGCGGGCATGGTCGATCGCACGCTCGATATCGTCGACCACCGGCAGCAGCGCGGTGACGAGCTTCTCGGTCGCGCGCTCGCGCTCGGCGATACGCTCGTTGGCGGTGCGGCGGCGGAAGTTCTCCCAGTCGGCCTGCAGACGGGCGGTGCGCTCGGTGGCGTCCTTTGCCTTGTCCTCAGCGGCCTTCTGAGCCTCAGCCGCGGCCTCGAGCTCATGGCGCACGTCGGCAAGCTCCTTCTGAGCCTGCTCGAACTTAAGCTTAAAGTCGTTGTCGGCGGCTTCCTCACCGGCGCGGATAGCGGCTTCCACCATCTCGTCCTCGGTCATCGTCGCCTCCTTGTTGGAATCCTCTACCTGGTTCTCGGCAGCCTCGGCGGCCGGGGCCTCGTTAGCCTCGGTATCGTCGACGGTCTCTACGGGAATCTTCACGTCCTTCTCCTCAGAGTCAACGGGGGCGGCGCCAGTGGCAGCCGCCTCCGTGCGAGCTTTACGGGCGGACATGATTACTTGTCCTCGTCGTCCACAACCTCGTAGTCAGCGTCGACAACGTCGTCGTCGGCAGGCTGGGCGCCGGCGGCACCGTCGGTCTGCTGCTGAGCGTCGGCGTAGACAACCTGAGCCAGCTCGTAGGCAACGGACTGAAGGGACTCGCCAGCGGCCTTGATGGCCTCGACGTCAGACCCCTCGAGGGCCTTCTTGGCGTCGGCGATAGCGGCCTCGGCCTTGGACTTCACGTCGGCGGAAACCTTGTCACCCAGCTCGTTGAGGGTCTGCTCGGTGGAGTAGCACAGGCTGTCGGTCTGGTTGCGGACCTCGACCTCTTCCTTCTGCTTCTTGTCCTCCTCGGCATGAGCCTCGGCGTCCTTGACCATGCGATCGACTTCGTCGTCGGACAGAGCGGTGGAGCCGGAAATGGTAATCTGCTGCTCCTTGCCGGTACCCTTGTCCTTAGCGGAGACCTTGACGATGCCGTTGGCGTCGATGTCGAAGGTGACCTCGATCTGCGGCACGCCGCGGCGGGCAGCCGGGATACCGGTCAGCTGGAACTTACCGAGCGACTTGTTGTCGCGGGCAAGCTCGCGCTCGCCCTGGAGCACGTTGATCTCGACGCTGGTCTGGTTGTCGGCAGCGGTGGAGTAGACCTCGGTCTTGGAGGTCGGGATCGTGGTGTTGCGGTCGATCATCTTGGTCATGATGCCGCCCATGGTCTCGACGCCCAGCGACAGCGGGGTCACGTCGAGCAGCAGGATGCCCTCGACGTCACCGGTGAGCACGCCGCCCTGGACGGCAGCGCCGTCGGCAACGACCTCGTCGGGGTTCACGGACATGTTGGGCTGCTTGCCGGTCATGGTCTTGACCAGGTCCTGGACGGCGGGCATACGGGTGGAGCCGCCGACGAGGATGACCTCGGTCAGATCGGAGAGCTTGAGCTTAGCGTCGCGCAGGGCGTTGGTGACAGGCTGCTTGCAGCGCTCGAGCAGGTCGCGGGTGATCTTCTCGAACTCGGCACGGGTCAGCGTGTAGTTGAGGTGCAGCGGGCCGGACTGGTTCATGGTGATGAACGGCAGGTTGATGGTGGACTGCTGGGCGGCGGAGAGCTCCTTCTTGGCGTTCTCGGCAGCCTCCTTCAGACGCTGCAGGGCCATGGGGTCCTGACGCAGGTCGACGCCGTTCTCCTGCTGGAACTTGTCGGCCATCCAGTCGATGACGCGCTGATCCCAGTCGTCGCCGCCCAGGTGGTTGTCGCCCGAGGTGGACAGAACCTCGAACACGCCGTCGGCGAGATCGAGGATGGAGACGTCGAAGGTGCCGCCGCCCAGGTCGAAGACCAGGATGCGCTGGTCGGAGCCCTGCTTGTCCAGGCCGTAGGCCAGAGCAGCAGCGGTCGGCTCGTTGACGATACGCTTGACGTTGAGGCCGGCGATCTTGCCGGCGTCCTTGGTGGCCTGACGCTGGGCGTCGTTGAAGTAGGCCGGGACGGTGATGACGGCGTCGGTGACGGTCTCGCCCAGATACTTCTCGGCGTCGGCCTTCATCTTGGCGAGCACCATGGCGCTCACCTGCTCGGCGGTGTAGTCCTTGCCCTCGATGTTGACGACGGCACGGCCACCCTGGCCCTCCTTGACCTCATACGGCACGGTCTTGAGCTCGGAGGTGCACTCGGAGTACTTGCGGCCCATGAAGCGCTTGATGGAGAACACGGTGTTCTTGGGGTTGGTGACCGCCTGGTTCTTAGCGGCCTTGCCCACGACGCGGTCGCCGTCGGCACGGAAGCCAACGACGGACGGGGTGGTGCGGTCGCCCTCGGCGTTCACGATGATGGTCGGAGAACCGCCCTCGAGGACGGCCATAGCGGAGTTGGTAGTACCAAGGTCGATACCAAGAATCTTACCCATTAGAAATTCCCTCTCTCTTGTGCGTTCGCGCCGCGTCGGCGGACTGCCGCGCGACGCTTCGGCTTGTCTTTCAGGATGTAGTGTATCCCCTTATGGGCCGGAATATACAAAATCTAAGTCAATTCATATAAGATTTCTTATCTCCGAGAGTTTAGGTCCGCAAAAGCGCAGGTAGATGGACTGTCGGAGTTCTCGGCAGATCTAATGAGATCTATGTAGAGATGGCTGAGGCTTGGGACCGGAGCTGTGCGGGGGGGCCTTGGGGCCGCCCCGGGGAAAGCGCGTCCCGTTTTGAGCGCCGATTCTGGGTCGCAGTTTCCGCAAGCACGCTCAATCGCCCAATAATTCAAGTCACCTTTAGCTAACATTTGCGCAGCTCAACGGCCTAACCTGCGTGTTTTTTAGTAAGCCGTGGCATACTCGGCGAACGGTATGAAGATGCCGGTCAGAGGGTATTGCAAACGGTCGCTGCCGTGGTATGTTTTTGCCCGAATCAAACCGACGCACATCGCCTGTAGCGTCGGTCAACAGAGAGGAAACTACCATGGCTCATCCCGTAATTGATGCCGACGAGTGCATCGCTTGTGGCGTCTGCGTCGACTCCTGCCCCGCTGGCGTTCTGGAGCTCCAGGACGTCGCTACCGTCGCTGACGAGGACTCCTGCGTCGCCTGTGGCGCTTGCCAGGACGCTTGCCCCGCTGGCGCGATCACCGAGATCGTCGAGGAGTAACAACTCCCCACTTGCACACTCAAAAGTACACCGTGCACAAAAAAAGGAGGCCTCCGCATCGCCGCGGAGGCCTCCTTTTGTATATATGGGCAGCTAATTTGGGACGGGGCTATTTTGACTACTCTTGCAAGCAAAGTAGTCAAAATAGCCCCGTCCCAAATTAGCTGCCCTCATGGCGCGGGCAGTTGCGGTGGAATAGTTCCTGATTCATGGCTTAGATGCCGATTTAGGAACTATTTCACCGCAACTTATAGACAGCAGCGTCGAGCTAGGACAAGTCGTCCTCATAGGGCATCAGATCGGCCAGGTAGCCCTTTTCCTTGAGTATCGCCTCGATCTCGTCGAGGGTCTGCTCGTCTTCTGCCGCGATGCGGTGGAAGTGATAGCCGCTGGTCACCGTCAGCAACGGAAAGCTCTTGCCGCTGGCGATGTCGTGCAGGTAGCGCTCGATATCGCGGCGGTTGCGGATGTCCAGGTCGGCCGTGATCTTGCCGTACACGCGATGGTTGACGATCACGTTGAGCACGGCGCCGCCCGCATCGACGATGCTCGTGAGCTCGTCGCCCGCCTGCTCCACGCTGTGGCGCACCTTGACCAAGCGCGTGGGCACAGCCGGGCTGCTCTCGGCTTCCTGCAGCACGTAGCCGCGGTTGGTAGCGACGATATCGTGCCCGTCGGCGCGCAGCAAGGCAATGTCTTGCACCACGACCTGACGGCTCACGCCCACCTCGCGGGCAAGCGCGCTGCCCGAAACGGGATCTTTAGCCCCCTCGAGCACGGCCATGATGGCACGGCGACGCTCGCGGGCGTTCATTATTTACCGTCCAGCAGACGCAGGTGCTTAAGCGAAAGGTCGAGGATCGGCGCGGAGTGCGTCAGGGCGCCCGAGCTAATAAAATCGACGCCCAGGTCGGCCAGGGCGCGAATGTTGCCGGCGTCCACGTTGCCCGAGCACTCGGTCTTGGCGCGACCGTCGATAAGCTCGATGGCGGCGGCCATATCGTCGTGGGTCATGTTGTCGAACATGATGATGTCGGCGCCGGCCTCAACAGCCTCGCGTACCATGTCCAAGTTCTCGCACTCAATCTCGACCGTCGTGGTAAACGACGCATGGGCGCGCGCCATCTCGATCGCACGTGCCACGCCACCGGCGGCGTCGATGTGATTGTCCTTGAGCATGACGGCCGTCGACAGGTTGTAGCGGTGGTTGCTGCCGCCGCCGATCTCGACTGCGGCCTTCTCGAAGACACGCATGCCCGGCGTGGTCTTGCGCGTGTCGACGAGCACGGTCTTGGTGCCTTCGAGCGCCGCGGCCATCTGATGCGTATAGGTGGCGATACCGCTCATGCGCTGCAGGTAGTTGAGCGCCACGCGCTCGCCCGAAAGCAGCACGCGCGCGTCGCCGCGCACCTGGCCCACATGGTCGCCGGCGTGCACCTCGTCGCCGTCCGCGACATCAAACAGCACCGAGCTCTGCGAATCCAGCAGCTCAAAGGTGCGGGCGAACACGTCCAGACCGGCGATGATGCCGTCGGCCTTGGCGATGAGCTCAACGGTAGCGGGACGCGCCGTGGGGCACACGCTCGCCGTGCTCACGTCCTCAAAGGTGATGTCCTCGCGCAGGGCCTGCAAAATCAGATCATCGACGACGAGCTTCATGGTAATGGGATTCATGGTCTACTCCTCCACGGCCTGCGTGCCGGCGGCACGGGCCAAATCATCGATTGCCAGGGTGTCGGCGCTCAGGGCGCGATGACGGCCATCGAGTGCGGGATCGCCCGCCTGCTCCACGGCCAGCGACTCGCCGGTACGCATGTACCACGCGGAGCGACGACCCCAGACCAGCGCCTCGAGCAGGCTGTTTGATGCAAGGCGATTCTTGCCGTGCACGCCGTTGCAGGCCGTCTCGCCCGCGGCGTAGAGCTCGGGCATCGAGGTGCGGCCGTCCTTGTCGACCCACACGCCGCCCATAAAGTAGTGCTGCGTGGGCGTGACGGGAATGGGCTCGTCCAAGATGTCGCGGCCGTCCTCCAGGCAGCGCGCGCGGATGTTGGCGAAGTGTCCGGTCACCACGTCGCGCTCGACGGGAGCAAAGCTCAGCCACTCGTGCTCGGTGCCGTCCTGCTTCATTTGCTCGCGGATGGCGGCGGCGACCACGTCGCGCGGCTGCAGCTCGTCGGTAAAGCGCTCGCCGGCGGCGTTGAGCAGAATCGCGCCCTCGCCGCGACAGCTCTCGCTGATCAGGAACGTGCGGCCCGGCTGCGGTGAGAACAGGCCCGTGGGGTGAATCTGCACGTAGTCCAGATGCTCCATCGTAATGCCATGCTCCTGAGCGATGTAGCAAGCGTCGCCCGTGAGCTGCGGATAGTTGGTCGAGTGATCGTACACGCCACCGATGCCGCCCGTCGCCCACAGCGTATGGCGCGCGTGAATCTTAAACGACTCGCCCGCATGCACGCCCTCGGCAGCATTTGCAAGCTCATCGGCGGGACGGACCGAGTCGTCCTCGTCCACGGGCACGGCAACGATGCCGGTGCATACCGTGGCGCCGCCGCGCTCGTCGGTCAGGATATCGGTCATGGCCACGTGCTCAAGAATCTGCACGTTGTCCAGCTTGCGGACGGCCTGGAGCAGCTTGGTCGTAATCTCCTTACCCGTAATATCGGCATGGAAGGCGATGCGGGGGCGGCTGTGCGCGCCCTCGCGGGTAAAGTCGAGGCTGCCGTCGGCCTTGCGCTCAAAGTCCACGCCCATCGCCAGCAGGTCGTTGATGACCGAGCGGCTCGAGCGGATCATGATGTCGACGCTCTCGCGGCGGTTCTCGTAGTGGCCGGCGTGCATGGTGTCCTCAAAGAAGGCGTCGTAGTCCGAGCCCTCGGGCAGCACACAGATGCCGCCCTGCGCGAGCATGGAATCGCACTCGTCGACGGCGCCCTTGGAGAGCATGATCACGCGCGTGCTCGTCGGCAGATTGAGGGCCGCGTACAGGCCCGCTACGCCGCAGCCGGCAATGACGACGTCGCACTCCATGTCGGGGTATTGCTTGGTTTCCACAGGAATCCTCTCCCTTGAATGTGGCATGCGGGACCGTCCCTCATGCCACATTGTTTTAGCGCGCTGCGTACTCGAGCATGCGGTCGAGCGTGAGCTTGGCCTGGTCGGCGGCCTCGTCCGACACGCCGATCTGCACCTCGCCCTCGCCCGTCTCCAGGCAGCGCACGAGCTTTTCGAGCGTGATGAGATCCATGTTGACGCAGGTGGGCTGTACCGCGGGGAAGTAGAACTTCTTGCCGGTGCCCTGGCAGCGGCGCTCGAGCTCGTAGAGCACGCCGCGGACCGTCACGATAATGAACTCGCTCGCGTCCGACTCCTCGGCGTACTTGATGATGCCGGCGGTAGAGCCGATGTAGTCGGCCTCGGCAAGAACATCGGCCTTGCACTCGGGGTGCGCCAGCACGAGCGCATTGGGGTGCGCCTCCGTCGCATCGACGATCTGCTCGACGGTGATGATGTGGTGGCGCGGGCAGTAGCCGTTGTTGAGAATGACGTGCTTTTGCGGCACCTGCTCGGCAACAAAGCGGCCCAGGTTCTGATCTGGGATAAACAGGATGTGCTGCTGCGGCAGCTCGGACACGATCTTGACGGCGTTGGAGCTGGTGACGCACACGTCACTCCAGCTTTTGATCTCGACCGTTGAGTTGACGTAGCACACCACGGCAAGGTCATCGCCGTACTCGGCGCGTGCGGCGTCGACCGTCTCGCGCTTGACCATGTGTGCCATGGGGCAATCCGCGCCCGGCTCGGGCAGCAGCACGGTCTTGTTGGGGTTGAGCAGCTTGGCGCTCTCGCCCATAAACTCCACGCCGCACAACACGATGGTCTGCTGCGGCAGGCTCTTGGCGAGCTTTGCCAGGTAGAAGCTGTCACCGACGTAGTCGGCCACGGCCTGGACCTCGGGCGCCACGTAATAGTGTGCCAGGATCACCGCGTCGCGTTGGGTTTTTAGTTGCTGAATGGCCTCGACCAGCTCTGCGGGCACCAGTGCCGCGCGCTCCGTTGCCGTCGTTGCCGATGCCAGGCCGGCCGCAATATCGCGTGCAAGCTCCGATGCATCCATGTTCGCGCTCTGTGCCATCAAGGCCCCTCTCTTTTGGCGAATCTTGGGGCTTTAGTATGACACCTAGGTTTACAGCTGACAAGACAGCTGTAAACCTAGGTGTAAAGTTGTAATAAAGATTCAATTTCGGGACGACCCATTTTAGGCTTGGCAAGCTGAAAAGAGCCGAAATGGCCTCTTTCTAATAATTTGACCCCCTGTTTGATGCCTCAGTTTGAGGGCCGTGGGCAAAAAAGGGCAAATATGAGTACTGTTACCAGATTAGTAGCAGCGGTTTTCGATCCGTCAGCCCCATAAATCGCATTTTTGGACTCCGAATCCAGCGGCAGACATCCCAAAATCACGCTCGCAACGCTCCCCAGACCCGTTTTGAGCCTCATTTCGCTGTTACTAAAATAGTGACAGTACTCATTTTTGGCATTTTTGCCCACCAGGTCCCGCGGCGACACAAAAAAGGGGCCCGGATGGCGAGATCCGGGGCCCCAAGGGAATAAGGAGGCGACTAGGCGCGGCGCCTCATGGCGTATGTCAGCAGCAGAACTGCCGCGCCGGCTACAAGTACGCCACCAGCCATGGCGTACGTTCCATCGCCGACCGAAGGCAAGGTGCCCTTGCCAGTCTTCTTCTTGGACTTAGAAGACGTGGTCGTCGTGGTGGTCGCGGTCTGGCTCGGGCCGGGCGTCGGCGTCGGCTTGGCGGCCTCGGCAATGGTAAAGGTCGTCTCGGCCGTGCCCGTGGTCGAAACCACGCTCAGCTTGTGCTCACCCACACCAAGCGTCTTCACGAAGCTCGTCTTGAGCGTCACGATTGTAGAGCCCGAGGTAAGAACGAAGTTATCAGCACCGACTTCCATGTCGTCGACCAGTACCGTCTTGAAGTACTTGATCGGCGCGTTCGAACGGAAGCTCAGGTCCTTGGCGGTGTCGACCGTAATCGCCTGGCCTGCGCCCTCAATAATCGTGGGGGCCAGGATCGCGATGTCCTCGGTCTTGCCCTTCTCGCCGCAGACAGTGCACTCCTGGTGCCTCTCGCCCTTGGCCTCGGTGGTCGCCGGCCTATCGACAACCCACTCAAAGGTGTGCTCAGCCTTGTCCAGGATCTCGCCGCAGCGGCAGATGTGCCAGTGAGCCTTGGCGTCGTGCGCCCAGCCGGAGCCGTCGGGCTCGTGCTTGAGGACGCCATCGACCGTCACGTTCACATCGCCCTCGACATCCTTGAGCTCATAGGTGCCGTCGTCGGAGAGCTTAACGGCCTTGCCGTTGACGTTGACGGCGTAGTCCTTGCCCGTAAAGTACGCGCTATCGATGCTGATGGCGAGCTTTGCGGATCCGTGCCAGTCGAGCTCGGTCGCAGTCGAGGTGAGCGTGTAGCCTACCTGGTTGCCCGGCAGCGTCACGACGAGCTTGCGGCCCGCCTTCACGGTGACCTCGGTGGCAGCAGAGGCATCGTAGTTGGTCTTGACCTGATAGCGCAACTCGTACACACCGGCGGCGAGGTCCTTGAGCTCGGTCACGTCCTTGCCCACGGCCTGATACTCAGCAGCACCCTGGGCACGCCACTCCATGGTGGCATCGATACCCGTGATCTTACCGTCCTTCTTGCCGCTCACGGTCTCGGCCACAGCCTGGACCTTCGGCGCGTCCTGTGCGGCGTTCTTGATGGAGAACTCGCAGGTCAGGCCCTCGGCGGGCAGTACGTAGTTGCCCGCAGCCTTGCCCGTCAGCTCGGCGAGGGTCGCCGTATAGGTGCCGACCTCGGTCTGGGAACCGTCAACGAATGCACCAAGGTCATCCTTGCCAATGACGTTGCCGAGCGTCGCCTCGGGGCAGTGCTCCTTGCCATCATAGGTGAACTCGTTGGTGCCCCACTTCACAGTGAGCAAGCGCTGGTTGATGGTGAAGATGCCGTCTGCGAACGTGATGTTGTAGTTGGGGTTGGCGCCCTTGGTCTGCGTCAGCTTCAGAGCATAGTTGCCGGCGTCGTCGCGATCTTCGCGCTCGACCTCGAGACCCTGAAGCGTCTCACCCGCGACGAGCTTGCCAGCGGTGACGTCCCACGTAAACACGGGGTCGGCATCGCCGTACGTCTTGGAGGCGTCCTGGGCGGTAACCGTGATCGCGCGTGGCTTGACCTCAAGCGTGACCTCGCCCTCGGCCTTCACGCCGTCGATCGTTACCTCATAGGCAACAGCCACCTTGCCAACATCCTTGATCTTGGGAGCCTCGGGGGACCAGGTCTTGCCGTCGGTGCTGTACTGAGCCGTTGCGCCCTTGGGCAGGCTCGACGCATCGACCGTGTGATACGCGCCGTCGTACTCGTCGGAGTAGCCAACGATAGCGGCGGCAGGAATCTCGACCGCAGGCAGGGCATGGCCACAGACCGTGCACTCCTGATGCCTGGAACCCACCTCGGTTGCCGTAGGAGCCTTATCGACGACCCACTTAAAGTCGTGCTTGGCCTTGTCGATCTTGTCACCACAGGTGCACTCATGCCAGTGCGTATTGTCGTCGGAGATCCATTCGTCATTCACGGCCTCGTGCTTGCGCACGCCCTCGACCGTGACGACGAGGTCGCTCTCGACGTTCTGAACGGTGAACTCACCACGCGCGTCGGGCGCCACAACCGCATTGTTGACCTTGATGGCGTAGGAGTCGTTGTCAGTAAAGTAGCCGCTCTCGATGCTGACAGTGAGGGTGGTTGAACCGTGCCAGTCAAGCTCGTCCGGGTTCGCCGTGATCGTATAGCCGACTTGCTTGGCAGGCAGCGTCACGACGAGCTTGCCGCCGGCATTGACGGTAACCTCGGTGGCGGAGGAGGCGTCGTGGTCGCTATCGGCGCGGTAGCGCACCTCGTACGTGCCGACGGCACGGTCCGCAATCTCAGTCACGCCTTCGGGCACGCCCTGATACTCGCCAGATCCCTTGGCGCGCCACTCCATCTTCGCGTCGACGCCCGTGATCTTGCCGTCGGACTTGCCACACACAGTCTCGGCCGTGGCCTGGACCTTCGGCGCGCCCTGGGGCGCCTTCTTGATGGAGAACTTGCACGTCAGGCCTTCGGTGGGAAGCTTGTAGTTACCTGCGTCGTCGCCCGTCAGTTCGGTAATTTTCGCCGTATAGGTGCCGGCTTTGACCTTGGCGCCGTCGACGTACGCGGAGACATCATCACCTTCGACGACATTGTGGAGCTTCGCTTGAGGACAGTGCTCCTCGCCGTCGTAGGTGAACTCAGTAGTGGTGTCCCACGTTACGGCGAGTTCACGCTTGTTGATGGTGAACGCACCAGGCTTGAACGTAATCTTGTAGTTGGGGTTAGCGCCCTCGGACTGCGTCGCCGTCACGGCGTAGCCGCCCTTGCGCACTGTCTCGCCGGCCTCGCGGGAAACGGTGATGTCCTGGAGGCTCTCACCCTCGACGAGCTTGCCCTCAGTGACCTCCGAGCCCAGAGCGGGATCACTGTCGCCGTAGGTCTTGAAGGCGTCCAGAGCGGAAACCGTGATCGCGAGCGGAGTGACCTTGAGTGTCACCTGGCCTTCGACCACCGCGCCATCAATCGTGACGCGATAGTCGACCGTCACACTGCCGGCGTCCTTAATGCTGGGCGCAACGCTCGTCCAGCCGCCGTCAGAAGTCTTGTACTCAACGACGGCACCTTCGGGCAGGGCCGAAGCATCGACAGAGTGGTCCTTACCGTCATATTTGCCTGAGTAACCCTTAACAGCCAGGGCCGGAATCTCTACCGCACCCGACTCCTGGCCGCACACGGAGCACGTCCCGTGCTTGGAGCCGGTCTCGGTAACCGTCGGCTGTTTGTCGATCGTCCACTCGTACGCATGCTCGGCGTTCATCTTAATTTTGCGGGTCTCCGCATTGCCGGCGGCATCCGTAGCCACAATTTCGTGCTCGGCACCGGCATCGCCCTCGGCGGCCTTAGCCGTGAACTTGCCGTTCTTGTCAGCCTTGAGCTCCTTGCCGTTGTCGGTGACCGTCACCGTCTCGTCACGGTCATCGATCACGTCAAACGAAACGCTCTCGCAATAGGTATTATCCTCCCACAGGTCATAAATGGTGGGAGCATAGGTGTCCACATAGGTATAAGACTCTTTCTCATACCACTCGTAGCCGCAAACCCTACAGACCTTTTGACGAACGCCATCGGCCTCAGGAGTTGCAGGCGTGATGATCTTGTAATTCCACCTGCAGCTCTGCCATACCTGAGCCCGATCGCAATACTTGCAGGCCTTATAGTGGCTGCCATCACCCGGTTGCCAAGCTGCATTGTCGGCAACAGCATGGGGACCCGGCTCGATCTTGACCTCAGCATCGGCCGACGCATTGTGGTTGTTATCCTCGGCATAGCGGACGTAGTACGTTCCCGACTTCGCAAGACCGGTCAGCTTATCGTTAGATGTTATCTTCTGGTATTCCTTGCTCAACTCGCGGCGGTATTCCATTTTCTTGGTGACGCCCGAGATGGAGCCATCCTTGCTGCTGCACGTGGTCCAATTATTACCCACGAGGTCAGCCGGCGCGTCCTGATCGGCCTTGGCAATCCTCACGGTCGCTTGGCCCGTAACGGTCAGGTAGTCGGAAGCCGTCACACGGTAACGGGTCGTGTACTCGGCCGCATTGCGATAGGTCGGCTTTTCCGTCGTCCAAGCGCCGCCCTCTTCGCAGTACTCAATCTTCATATCCGCCGGAACGGGGTCATTCTTAACGTTGACCGTAATGCCGTGCTCTTTGCCGTCATAGGTGCCATCGAAGTCAGTGACCTCGAGGTCAAAGCGCGCAACGTCAACAATCTCCCACTTGAGCGTCAGAACACTTGTGGTGCCGCCATCGGTCGTAAAGTTGCCCTTACCGATGACAATGCACTCGTATTGCCCCGGCTCAGTCTGCTTCAGTCCGGATTCACTTCGAGCGCTGAGCTCGTAATCCTTGCCCTCAACGAGATCGACCCACTCGCCGGCACCGTTCTTGAACTTTGCACTTTCAACGACAGGCTGATGCTCCTTGCCGTCATAGGCATACTTGCCCGCGCCCTTGCCGCCGTCTTTAAGGATGAACTTGTAGGATTGACCCCTAACCAGGCGGCGCTGCGAAATCTCGAAGGCCTTCTTGCCCTCGAGCGTCTGACCGGAGGCGGTCTTAAAGCTCGTAACGACATAGTAGTAGCCAGCGTCCGTCGGGGCGTCCTTGAGCTTGGTGCCGTTTTTATATGCCTCGGCATCCGCCTGAGACTCGCACTGATACCATGCGAATTCTTCGCTGGCCGTCACGCCCATCTGCTCTAGATTCCACGCGCCGTCCTTATTCAAAGCAATCTTGACCGGGCAACCGTCATAGACAAGCTCGGTGCTCTGAGAGCTCGTCGCCTTAGACATGGAAAGCTTGTACGTGGCCCTCAGGTATTTTTTGACCTCACCGTTCTCGTCCTTGCCATATTCGCACTCGCTGTTGCGGAACGGGCCCACGCACGATGCGCGAACGCCCAAACCGTCAGCTTCAACGTTCCACTTATGCTGGTGAATGGTCTCACGGAAGGTAAGGTCACCGTTGAGGTTCACAATCTCGTATTTATCGGAGTTGTCGTCGTTCTCGGACGAGCCGTCTGGCACAACGCCTTCGATCTCGTTGGATTCGCAGCTGCCAAGGATACGCGACTTTACGCCGTTGCTGTTCGCAGTCTCCTCAATCGAGATCCAAACATTGTCTCCAAAGCCTCCGCGTACGGAGAAGTCAGACGCGATGTTCAGCGCCGGGACGTTGGCATCGACACTCTTTTTCTTCGGGACATACAGGCTCTTGGCGGTTCCCGTAGCTTTATCAGCTTCAGTGTACTTGTCGCCATAATTAGTATCGCCGGCGTGGTTGTTCTTCCAGTAGCTCGCGATTTCCGGCGATCCGTTGAGGGTAAGGGTTCCGGCGGCGTACACCACGCACGTATTGCCGCGTGCGCCATAGCGTTCAATCGTGCCACCGTTTATGTTGCAGCGAGCGCTTCGTGCAACATTAAGGGCATCGACTGTCAAAGTGTTGTCGGCCGAGCTCGAACGCGTGCTGTGGAAGTTGCTCATCGTGCAACCGTTGAGGTTGACCGTAGCGTTGGTGACGCCCATCACGCCTGCAACGGCGCACTTTCCAGTCTCCTGAACCTGTGCGAACTCAGTGGTCTCTTCGACCGTCGGATATTTATTATTGGTCTGCCAAATGCCACTGTCGGCATCGGAACCAAACCGGCAGTTCTCGAACGTCGCAGTCAGCCTCGAAGCAACGTCAGAATTCACGCCACCACGGGGGTTGCCCACAATTGAAACTGCACCGTTGTAGTCGCCAGACGTATTCCAGAACACGCAGTCAGTAAACGCAGCGTTGAGCTTATTAATATTCCCCTTGCCGTCATCGGAGAAGCTGCTGCGGAACAGACGGACCGGCACAGCATATTCAAGAATACTGTACGGAGAGACCTCGCCCAAAGAGTTGTGCGACTCACCGGTATAGTTCTTAATCACCAGCTTGTTGAAATCGGCAGACAGCATTCCCTTGGTATTGCCAAGCGAAATCGCAGGCACCTTTTGTTTGGCCCTACTGTCGTACGAGAGAGTAAAGTTTTGCGAGCCGTCGCCAACTCCCAGACTAACCGAGATATCGCCTGATGCCTTCTTGTAACCACCGCTGTAATAACGGTCGGTCAAAAAACCGCTTACGGACTGAAATTGCTTCTGGTTTCTATGGAAGCTAACGCACGGATTGTTGACGCCGATGAACTCGATATTGCTACCCTGTTTGATGTTGAACAGCCATCGAGTTTGTTCAACCCGCCAGTTAGTCTTATCGTTCACGTAGACCGTGCCATCGATGTAGATCCTCACAGGGTTAATTCGAGTCGCGCTCGGCGCGTCGATGGTGTAACCCAAAGAAGGCGTGACCTCGCCCTCGGCCGTCTTAAGCACATAGCTACCTGGCTCGGTGATTTGGACGGGTTCGTTGTTGGCCTGCGTAAGCGACAGCACCTCCGCCTTCACCCCGTCGGGCATGACCTGCGTCTCGGCGCTTGCCACCGCCGGCGTTGCCACGAGCGCGCATGCCACGGTGGCGATGCCCAGCAGACGCGTCAGCACGGCGCGCATCCCCATCTTCTTCTCCCTCATCGTTCAGCTCCCCTTACCCCTATGCTTTCGCGATGCCCGATATCGCTTGGCGCTGGCGGCCGACATGGTCCCTCGCCAGCCGCCAGCTCAAATTGACATATATATCCACCTGGTATTGTGCAACCGCATGTTTTGACACCCTGCCGCTCGGCGCGAGTTGCGTACCGTGGGGCGCAAATGGAACACACCCCCGCGGGCGGCGCGTACCCGATGTGGCAAAATCGAGGTACTAAGGGGGCCCAATTATGCTCAAAATCATCGCCTGCGACGACGACGTCGCCTTTCTAGATAACCTACATCGCATGATCAACCGCTGGTCGGCCGAGACGGGTACGGCGGTCGACGTTGCGCTCGTCACGCGCGGCGAAGACCTGCTGGCGCGCCATGCCGCCTCGCGCGCCGATATCATCATGCTCGACATGATCATGCCGCTCGTCAACGGCATGGACACCGCCCGCGAGCTGCGCCAATCTGATACCGCCGTTCGCCTGGTGTTCCTGACCTCGTCGCCCGAGTTTGCGTTGGAGTCCTACGAGGTTCGCGCCTTCGACTACCTGCTCAAGCCCGTGACCTACGAGCGCGTGGCGCAACTGCTCGACGAGCTTTCGAGCCTGCGTCCGGCGGCGACCGACGAGCTCGTCATCAAGACATCCTTTGGCTATCACGCCCTGCGCCTGTCCGACATCGAATATGCCGAGGCCCGCAACAAACACGTGGTCTTCCACCTGCGCGACGGCCGCGATATCGAGGCGCTCGAGCCGTTCCGCAGCATCGAGGACCGACTGGCCCAAAACGCGACCTTCTTTAAGTGCCACCGCAGCTACCAGGTCAATCTGCGCAATATCGACCACTTCAATCGCACGGAAATCGTCATGCGCTCGGGTGCGTGCATACCGCTCGCGCGCAGCTGCAAGCAGGGGTTCCAAGACGCCTACTTTGCGGTGCGATTCGAGGGCGGGAGACGCTAATGCTTTCCTCGGCAGAACTGGTGCTCTGGGCAATCCACCACGCGACGACACTGCTTTTTGGCGTCTTTGCCTCGGCGGCGCTGTGCGGTGTCGAGCTCAACCGCCGCCATGCGCTTGAACTGGTGGGGGTCGGCGCTGTAACCGGAACGGCTTTTGCGATTGCCAACCTCGTCGGCGGCGAGCTGCTTGCGCGACAGGCCTATCCGCTCGTCGTACACCTGCCACTTATCGTCTACCTGTGCGTGCGCTATCGCCTGAGTCCGCTGCTCGCCATCCTAGGCGTTACCAGCGCCTACCTGAGCTGCCAGTTTAGCAACTGGATGGGCATCGCCGCATTCGCCGCCACCGATTCGCAGGTCGCGTACTACGTGGCGCGCATCATCACCACGCTCGGCGTCTTTGCCGTCTTGTTGCATTGGGCAGGCGACATCGGCCCCCGCCTGGCGATTAAAAGTCCCACCGAGCTGGAGATTCTGCTCATCCTGCCGCTCGTCTACTACATCTTCGACTACGCCACCAACGTCTATACCACGCTCTTCCACTCGGGCTCGGTGGTAACCGTTGAGTTTTTGGCGTTCGCCCTCTGTGCCTTCTACCTTATGTTTCTTGCCGTCTACCTACGTGAATACGAGGCAAAGGAAATCGCCGAGCGCGAGCGCTGGATGCTCGCGACCCGCGACAGCGCTGCCATCAAAGAGCTCGAAGCCTGGCGCCAATCCGGACGCGAGCTCTCGATCCTCCGTCACGACATGCGCCACTACCTGCGCGGTCTAGCGGCCCTGATCGAAGAGGGCAGCACCGACGAGGCCCTCGCGCGCATTGATGATCTTTGTGAGGCCAACGACCGCACCGCCGTACGCCGCTACTGCGCCAACGACACGGTCAACATTGCGCTCTCGTCGCTTTCCGCAGACATCAAAGCGCACGGCATCACCGCCGACCTGCGCGCCGCCGTGCCCGAAACCGTCCACGTGGGCGATACCGATCTGTTCAGCGTGGTATCGAACGCCCTCGACAATGCCATCGCCGCGGCGAGCGCCGCCCCCGAAGGCAAGCGGTTTGTCGACCTGGACCTTCGCTACGAAGACGGTCAGCTTCTATTGCTGGTTTCCAACACGTTTGGCCGTGCGCCACACATGGTCGACGGGATGCCCGTGGCTCAGCACACTGGTCACGGCTTTGGCACCAAGAGCATTAAGCTTGCCGTCGAGCGCATGAACGGCAACTGCCAGTTCCGCATTAACGGCGACCGGTTTGAGCTGCGCGCCGTGATGTAGAGGTGTGGGAGCGCCGCCACGGCGCCGCCGCCAGCCTCGTTACAACGGCGCAACCGCCGGGGTCAGCTGCTTGATGTAGGCCCACATGCGCTGCTTGGCCGCTTTGTCGGTCAGCGCCGCCTCAAAGCCATCGAGCGCGAGCACGCGGCGGCCCTGCACATGGGCGACCAGGCCGGGCTTGAGCATGGCGGTGTCGAAGTCATCAATCGCCACGAGCATATCGGCGTAGGTTTCGCGCATGGCATCGGCCGCGCTGTTATCGAGCAGCAGCACCGCCTCGGGATCCAGAGCCTCAAGCGCCTCGCGGAACAGCTCGCACGGCAGAGTCTCGCCCACCGCGACCGCTCCGTCGCCTGCGCCGGCGACGCTTGCCAGCACGCAAAAATCCTCGGGCGCGTAGCCGATGGCCCCAAGCGCCTTGCGCAGCGCAGCACCGTCCGGACCGGCAGCCAGCTCGCCGCCCGAACGCTCGGCCTCGTCCAAATCGCCTTTGACCAGCACGATCGGCGAGCACGCGTTGCCCACGATGCGCACGCCGCGATCTGCGAGCGACGCGAGCTCCTGCTCGGTCGCCTGAGCGATGGCTTCTTTTTTCTGGCTTTGTGACGTGGGCATGCGCTCTCCAATCGTTTGCGTGCCCACCATTATATAAAAGAGCCGCCCGCGAGTGGTTGCTTTACGGGCCGCTGGGTATAAGCACGGTCGTACTGAGTTTTACGCGGCCGCGCCGCGTCACATTATGGAGGTCACCATGGCTGACATTAAGCAGATTACCCCCGAGAACTTCGACGCTGTAGTCAACGATAGCCTGCCCGTACTGGTTGATTTTTGGGCCCCGTGGTGCGGCCCGTGCCGTTCGCTCTCGCCCATCGTCGACGAGGTCGCCGACGAGCTGGCCGGCAAGCTTGCCGTGGCCAAGTGCAACGTCGACGACAACCAGGACCTGGCCATGAAGTTTGGCGTCATGAGCATCCCCACGCTGGTTGTCTTTAAGAACGGCGAGGAGGTCGACCGTTCGGTCGGCGCATTACCCAAGGCAAGGCTTCAGGCGCTGCTGGAGAAACATCTGTAATACGCTTGTTACTTGTCTGCCGTCCATGAGCGGTTTCGCACCGCTCGCCGGAGCGCCAAACGCAAGGCATGCGACCACGGATAGTATGGTAGACACAAACAGCCCCCAGTGAACGGGTGCGGGTCAGACGGACTCGCACCCGTTTTCTTATGCGGCGGCGCCCAAGGTGGGCGTAGTAGAATCTGAACCACTGGATTGCCCCGTACAAAAGGAGATTTCCCATGCATGACGTCGGAATGAACATGAGCCAGCTTGCCATGAGCGTCAAGCAGGTCGACGACACCATTGAGCTCGCTCACGAGTGGAGCCATCAGCTGCTGCATGCGACCGAGAACTTTGACATGGAGCGCATTGGCGCCAAACTCGAGGCCGCCATGTCTGCGCTGCACGAGGCGCACGATGCGCTCGAGGGCTACGAGGAGGCCATCGAGGCAGATCACAACTCCGTCGGCTCCGTGAAGCTGGTGTAACGTGGCCGAGCACGAGCACGGCTGCGGGTACGAGCACGAGCATCCGCACGGGGCGGACGGTGACGCGGGCTGCCACTGTAGTGGTTCCGGCTCCGAGCTGGTCCGCTTTTCGGTTACCGCACCGGACGACCTGCTGCGCCGTTTTGACGAACAGATCGCGCGCCGCGGCGACGTGGCCAACCGCTCCGAGGCCGTGCGCGACCTGATTCGCGCCTCGATCGCCAAGGAGCAGATGCGCACGCCCGATGAGCATGTTATCGGGTCGCTCACCATGATCTACGACCACCATACCGGCGACCTGACGCGCCGTCTGGACGAAGTGCAGCACGACTACACCGACGAGATCGTATCGACCATGCACGTGCATCTGGATCACCACAACTGCTTGGAGATTCTGGCGCTCAAGGGTCGCGGCGAACGCGTCTACGAGCTGGCCGACCGTCTGCTGGGCCTGCGCGGCGTTAAGCACGGCGAGCTCACGTGCGCCGCCACCAAGCAGAGCCTGGGACTGTAGCGCACCTGCCAAAAAGGGACAGGTTTGTTTTGGCAGGTTTAGAAGTTTTACCTACCAAAATAAACCTGTCCCTTTTTGGTCGGTTTTGATGAGGGGTGTCGCATGCGACATGTGCATATTCATGTGACGGGCATTGTGCAGGGCGTTGGCATGCGGCCGTTTGTGTATCGCGAGGCCATGGCGCATGGCATTTGCGGATGGGTGCTCAACGCGGGCGACGGCGTGCATATCGAGGCGCACGCTCCGGCCGATGCGCTCGATGCTTTTGTTGCCGCGCTTTCTGCGCATGCGCCTGCGGCAGCCCGCGTAGAGCATGTCGAGGTTGTGGACCTGGCAGCCAACGGTTGGGATGCCGCCAATGAAGAGGGTTTTCGCATCGTAGCATCGCAGGACCAGACCGCGCACACGACGCTCGTCTCGCCCGATATCGCCACCTGCAACGATTGCCTGCGCGAGCTGTTCGATCCCGCCGACCGACGCTATCACTACCCCTTTATCAACTGCACTAACTGCGGCCCACGCTTTACCATCATCCGATCGCTGCCTTATGACCGAGCGGCTACCTCGATGGACCGTTTTCCCATGTGCCCTGAGTGTGCCGCGGAGTATGCCAATCCGCTCGATCGTCGCTTTCACGCGCAGCCCGATGCCTGCTTTGATTGCGGGCCGCATATCATGTGGCGCGAAGTGGGCGTGGGCGATGAGCCGGGCGAAGCCGCCGCGCCGCTGGCCGTCGGCACCACGCGCGAGACCAGCGACGCCATTATCGACCGCTGCGTTGAGCTGCTGGCCGTTGGTGGCATCGTCGCCATCAAGGGCCTGGGCGGATTCCATCTATCCTGTGACGCCTCCAACGAGCAGGCGGTAGCCGAGCTTCGCCGCCGTAAACGCCGCAGCAACAAGCCACTTGCCGTTATGGTGCGCAGCCTTGCCGACGTTGAACGCCTGTGCCATGTCGATGATGCCGAGCGCGACGTGCTGGCCGGCAGCATCCGCCCCATCGTGCTGCTGCGCCGGCGTGGTGCTGGCGAGGGAGATTTCTCCGATGCTCTCGAACTCGCTCCGTCCGTTGCGCACGATCTGCCCGAACTCGGCGTCATGCTCCCCTATACCCCGCTTCAGCATCTGTTGCTTGCCGCCGCCGCTTCGCACGGCATGCGCGCGCTGGTTATGACCAGTGGAAACTTGAGCGAAGAGCCTATCGAGACCGACGACGACCTTGCCTGGGAACACCTCGTTGCCACCGGCATCGCCGACGCGCTGCTCGGCAATGACCGCGCAATCCTCTCGCGCTATGACGACTCCGTGGTGCGCGTGGTCGACGGCGCCGCTATGCCTGTGCGCCGCGCCCGCGGCTATGCGCCGCAGCCGTTGCCGTTGCCGTTGCCGACGATCGATGCCGCCGCGCCCTGTGTGCTCGCCTGCGGGCCGCAGCAAAAGGCCACGATTGCGCTCACACGCGAGGACTCGGACGGTCCTGCGGCTTGTTTTGTGTCGCAGCATATTGGAGATGTCGAAAACGGCGCGACTTTCGATGCGTGGAACGCCGCGCGTACGCGCCTGGAAGACCTTTTTGACCTAGTGCCCGCCGCGCTGGCCTGCGATCTGCATCCTAGTTATCTATCGAGCCAATGGGCACGCGAGCAGACGCGGGAACAAGGTCTGCCACTTGTCGAGGTCCAACATCATCATGCGCATATCGCGAGCGTCATGGCCGAGGCCATCGCCGCGGGCCAGCTTGCGCCTGACGCACGCGTGCTCGGCATCGCCTTCGATGGCACGGGCGCCGGCACCGACGGGACCATTTGGGGCGGCGAATTTCTTGTCGCCGGCCTCACCGATTTTGAGCGCGCCGCGCATCCGCGTACCTGGGCGCTCCCCGGCGGCGCCGCATCCGTGCGCGATGCCCGACGCAACGCCTTTGCCCTGCTCAGTGAACTCGGCCTGCTCGAACATCCGGGCGCCGCCCCGCTTTTGGATAGCATTGACGAGCAAACACGTAGCGTGACGACCACGATGGTCGAGCGGAACATTAACAGCCCGCGCACGAGCAGCATGGGCCGTTTGTTTGACGCCGCGGCGGCAATCTTGGGCATCTGCGGCACTGCAACCTACGAGGGTGAACCCGCCATCGAGCTCGAGGCCGCCGCTTGGCGCGCTCTTGACGACGAAAACAGCCATTCCACTGGCAATCAGGCGGGTGTATCCGCATCCGTCTCAACATCGCTGGACAGTTTGTTCAGATACGTATTAACTACAGACCCCCTATCCGACATTTTTGACTCGAATTTGACCAAAAAGGGCTCTCCAGACACCCCGTTTGCGGCAAGCATGCCCGGTGCAGGCCCAAAATCGACCCATTTGGGGTGTTCGCAGACGGCTTTTGCCACCCAGAGCCCACCACAAAAATACGTATCTGAACTAACTGTCCAGGCGGCCTCGGATAGCTCCCTCGTTTTGGACCAAAGACCATTTTTTGAGGCGCTTTTGGAGGGAATTGAGGCCGGCGCGCCGGCCGACAAGCTCGCGCTCGACTTCCATATCGCCATTGCACGCGCATCGGCCCAAGTCGCAAGCGAAATCTGCGCCCGCGAAGGCATCGACACCGTCGCGCTCTCGGGCGGCGTGTTCATGAACCGTCTTTTACTTCGGCTCCTCACCCGCGAGCTCAAAAGCATGGGTCTCACTGTCTTGATTCCCCGCTCCGTGCCCGTCAACGATGGCTGCATTGCCTACGGCCAGGCGGCGGTCGCCCGCGCTCGGCTCGCGCAGGTCATACCGCAGTAGGCTGTTTGGCTAGCCCATGCGCCGCCGTCTCACAGGTGTAACGCGTTTGCCCGCAACCCCCGCGAGCGCTACCATCAACTGATGGATAATTAAGCGCCTATCCAGCGCTAAGCGTATAAAAGGGGAACATTATGTGCCTTGCCGTTCCCGGTAAAGTGGTCAAACGCGACGACGACCTAAAGGCGACCGTCGACATGATGGGCATCGAGCGCCCCGTTTCGTTGCGCCTCGTGCCGACGGCGCAGGTAGGCGACTATGTTCTCGTACATGCCGGCTTTGGCATCCAGATTGTTGACGAGCAGGAAGCTCAAGAGACGCTCAATCTCGTCAACACCATGACCGAACTGGTCGAAGAAGACCAGCTGGCCACCAACCCGGCCGAGGCTTACTAGTGGCGGCCGGACAGCCGGCTCGCTCCGGTATCGACTTCTCGGCATTCCGCGATCCCAAGCTGGCTCGCGAGCTCATCGAGCGCATCCGTGAACTCGTCGGCGACCGCACCATCAACCTTATGGAAGTCTGCGGCACGCACACCGTGAGCATCGGTCGCTATGGCTTTCGCTCCATTATGCCTGCCGGGCTCAAACTGCTGAGCGGTCCGGGTTGCCCCGTCTGTGTTACCGCCAACCGCGATATCGACCATGCAATCGCGCTCGCCAAGATGGACGGCGCCATCATCACCACCTTTGGCGACATGATGCGCGTGCCCGGGTCGTCTACCTCGCTCGCCGCGCAAAAGGCGGCGGGGCGCGATATTCGCATTGTGTACTCCCCGCTCGATGCACTCGATATCGCCGAACACAACCCCGATCGCCCGGTCATCTTTATGGGCGTCGGCTTTGAGACCACGACGCCCACCATCGCCGCCGCCATTTTGGAGGCCGATGCACGCGGACTCCAGAACTTCTCGGTCTATTGCGCCCACAAGACCACGCCGCCGGCGCTGCGCGCCATCGCCAACGATCCCGAGACCACTATCGACGGCTTTATCCTTCCGGGACACGTCGCCACCATCACGGGCTTAGCCCCCTTTGACTTTTTGGTCGATGAGTTCGAGACCCCAGGCGTAGTCACCGGATTTGAGCCGGTCGATATTCTGCAGGGCATCTGCATGCTGGTCCAGATGGTTGTTGAGGGGCAGCCCGCAATCGACAACGCCTACCGCCGTGGCGTCAACGCAGACGGCAACCCCGTGGCGCGCCAGCTGGTCGAGCAGGTGTTTGAGCCATGCGACACCACGTGGCGCGGGCTGGGGCCGATTGCCAACTCGGGCCTTTCCATCCGCCCCGAGTTCTCGCGCTTTGATGCCCGCACTCGCTTTGACGTGCCCGTTGAGACGACGGTCGAGCCGCGTGGGTGCCGCTGCGGCGACGTGCTGCGCGGGGCCATTACGCCGAGCGACTGCCCTCTGTTCGGCCGCGCTTGTACACCCGAGCATCCCATCGGCCCCTGCATGGTGAGTTCCGAGGGCAGCTGTGCGGCACATTATCGTTATCGCGACTAGCTCAAACACCCTCGATTGGAGTTTTCGATATGTCCCATACTGCCACCGATAGCACTGTCCTGCTGGGCCACGGCTCCGGCGGGCAGATGATGAAACGCATCATCGACGAGGTCTTTCTGGATGCCTTTGGGTCGCCCGAGCTGCTCGAAGGCAACGACGCCGGTGTCGCCGCCCTGCCCGGCAGCGGGCGCATCGCCATGTCGACCGACAGCTTTGTGGTGACGCCGCAGTTCTTCCCCGGTGGCAATATCGGCAGGCTCGCCGTGTGCGGAACCGTCAACGACGTCGCGACCTCGGGCGCCAACGTGCGCTATCTTTCGTGCGGTTTTATCCTCGAAGAGGGCTATTCCATGGATAAGCTACGCCAGATTGTGCAGACCATGGCCGAGACGGCGCGCGAGGCGGGCGTCAAAATCATCACCGGCGACACCAAAGTGGTCGAGCGCGGCGGGGCCGACGGCGTCTACATCAATACCGCTGGCGTAGGCGAGGTGCCTGCGGGCGTGGCGCTCAGCGGTGCAAACTGCCAGCCCGGCGATGTCATCCTGGTCTCGGGCACGCTGGGCGACCACGGCATCGCCATCATGAGCCAGCGCGAGGGCCTGGCGTTCTCGAGCAGCATCGAGAGCGACGCCGCGCCCCTCAACCACCTGATTGCCGACGTACTGGCCGCCGCTCCCGACACACGCTGCTTCCGCGACCCCACGCGCGGCGGCCTGGCGTCCACGCTCAATGAGTTTGCGCAGGCCAGCGACGTTGCCATGGAAATCGACGAGGACGCCGTGCCCGTGCGCTCCGATGTGCAGGCCGCCTGCGAGATGCTCGGCTACGACGTGCTGCAGGTGGCAAACGAGGGCAAGATGGTCGCCGTGGTACCAGCCGAACAGGCCGACGCGGCGCTAGCAGCCATGCGTGCCGCCCGCTACGGCGAGAACGCCGCCATCATCGGTCGCGTGCTGCCAGTCGCCGAAGGCGCTCGACCCGCCGTGCGCGTGCGCACCGGCTGGGGCTCCACCCGCATCCTCGACATGCTCGTGGGCGAGCAGCTGCCCAGGATCTGCTAGCGGCAAAGACTTGCGGCTGGCGCAGTGCAACTCGAGGCTGCTACAGATATTCAGATTCCAAACGCGTCCGACGCGCAAGCCCAGTATCATGGGGTGCGTTTTACAACTCAAGCGGCAGGAGCACCCATGGCAGCAGCTTTTTCCCATGTGATCTTTGACCTGGACGGCACCATCCTCAATACGCTCGAGGACCTGGCGGCCGCCGGCAACCATACCTGTGAGATGCACGGCTGGCCCACGTTTGCCGTGGACGAGTACCGCTACAAGGTGGGAAACGGCATGCTTAAGCTGGTCGAGCGCTTTATGCCCGCCGAGTACGCGGGCGACGGCCGAATGTTTGAGCAGACGCTTGCCGAGTTTAGGGCCTATTACGGCGAGCACAAGGAAGACCACACCGCTCCCTACGACGGCACGATCGAGATGCTCGACCGCCTGCGTGCCGCGGGCGTTCAGCTTGCCGTGCTCACCAACAAGGACCACATTTCGGCCGCTCCGCTTATCGAAAAGTACTTTGGTCCCGATCGTTTTGCGCTGGTGCAGGGTCGTGTCGACGCGTTTCCGCCCAAGCCCGAGGCGCCCGTCACGCTGCATGTGATGAATGGGCTGGGCGCCGACCCGGCGAACACGCTCTACGTAGGCGATTCGAATGTCGATGTTCTGACCGGCCACAACGCCGGCCTTAAGAGCGCCGGCGTCACCTGGGGCTTCCGCGGCCGAGCAGAGCTGGAGGCCGCCGGCGCCGACTACGTGGTAGACACCCAGGACGAGCTCGCTGCGCTGATCTTGGGCGAGTAGCGGGGCTGTCGCTCAACACGGCTGGATAGATTCTGTCGCGCGGAAAGCGCATCCCGTTTTGCCGCCTCAGAATGGGATGCGCTTTCCGGTTGAGCCTTGTCGGGGAAACGGCATCCCGTTTCAGAGCAATATTCCGGGTCGCACTTTCCGCAACCCACGCCATCCGGAAACCGTGACCCGCCATTCAGCCAAATACCGGCTCGTATTTTCCCGAGCATTCGATGCAACGCTGGCGCAGGGAGTGTCCCCAACTGCCGGCAGAAAAGGAACGTCCCCAAGTGCCGCCCCAATGACTACCATGGCAACGCCGCAGGTAGAGGACGGACAGCGAGCGGGCACCAGAGCGAACAAATTGGCATGAAAAGAGGACGGCATAGACCTTCTGGTCATGCCGTCCTCTTTGAATGACAAGTTGTCGCTCTGGTGCCCGCGCAGCGTCGAGCAGTTGCGGCGTTTGGTAAAACGCCGCAACAAACTAGCTCAGCATCGCATCCATCATCTCGGAGTTGACGGAGTCGTCAGCAGACCACTCGCCGTCGTCGTTGCAGGTGTACTTGAAGATAACCGTGGTCTTCCTGGGCTCGGTGGCCTTGGTCACATCGACCATCACCTGGCCGGCCATCTTGTACAGCTCATCGTCGGAAGGCATCGTGTCGAGCGCGGCAACCTGCTCCTGATACTGGGTGGAGAAGTCCTCGACGATCTTGTTCATGGACTTGCAGGTGATGGAGACCTCGGCGGTCGCAACGCCCTTGTCCTCGTCGACCGTCACATCGCCGATCTTGTAGTCAAAGCCCTCGAGATAGGTCTTGGCATACTCCTTGGGATCGATGCCCAGCTGCTCGAACTCGTCGCCCGAAGCCTCTTCCAGACCAGAGAGGAAATCGTCGCCACCGTTTTTGACCTCATCGAACTGAGTCGTAAGGTCCTCGGTGATGAGCTCTTCGATCGAGGGGCCTCCGCAACCGGAAAGCACGACCACGCATGCAACCAAGACGGCCATGAGGGGCGCAAGCAGCAGCTTCTTTTTCATGTTGTCCTCCCAATAAGCGGCACCGTGCTTCCCAACACGGCGCACGTTGTAATAAGTAAGCTCATACTATCCACTTATGAACACCCCCGACAGCACGAAAGCGCGGTTGGTTCGTTTTAGCGTCCGAACGGTCTGCGAGTCCGCTCAGCGTGCAATAAAGCGCATCGGTACCGTGCAATAAAAAAGGGTGGCCGGACAATCCGACCACCCCAAAACATCCTGTGGACGCCGCGATTTACTTGCGGACAACCTTGACGATAGCATCACCGGCGGCGACAGCGGAGTCGGCCTCGACGGCGAGTTCGACATCGGCAAACTCGGCGGTGTTGGACACGGCCACCACGACGCAGTCCTTGTAACCGGCAGCGGCGATCTTGGCGCGGTCGATCTTGAGTATGGGCTGGCCAGCCTTCACAACGTCGTCGGCCTTGACGAAGCCCTCGAAGCCATCACCGTTCATGTTGACGGTATCGACGCCAACGTGCACCAGAACCTCGATGCCGCTATCGGACTGCAAGCCCACGGCGTGACCCATGGTGACGGTCACCTTGCCGTCGCAGGGAGCGTAGACCAGGTCGTCCTCGGGCCACACGGCGCAGCCCTTGCCCAGAACCTCGCCACCAAAGACGGGATCGGGCACGTCGGCCATCTTGATGACCTTGCCCTTGACGGGCGAGCACAGCACGTCGGCGCCGGCAGAAGCAGAGATGGAGGCGGGAGCAGCAGCGGCGGCAGGCTCAGCCTTCTTCTTGAACATGTCAAACAGACCCATACGTTTTCTCCTCTTGATTAAGCGCAACGTTATGCGCATGCCTATGGTGATTATAGTGCCAAATGGTCTGAAAACTAAGGTGAGGGCTCGAATCGAGAGCCCTTCCAAGCCCTTCCCAAAACCTTTCCCCAGTGGCACTCATATTGTCGATTAAGCCAGACCCTCGGTGCCGTTGGACTTGATGATCTTCTGGTAGGCGTAGAAGCTGTCCTTGCGGCGGCGCTCGTAGGTACCGGTGCCGTCGTCGTACTTATCGACGTGGATGAAGCCATAGCGCTTGCGCATCTCGCCGGTGCCGGCGGACACCAGGTCGATGGGACCCCACCAGGTGTAGGCGATCAGGTCGACGCCATCGGCAATGGCCTCGCCCATGGCCTTGATGTGGCTCTGCAAGTAGGCGATGCGGTACGGGTCGTGGATGGAACCGTCCTCCTCGACCTCATCGTAGGCGCCCATGCCGTTCTCGACCACCATCAGCGGAATCTCGTAGCGGGCGTAAATCTCGTTGAGGGCGATGCGCAGACCCAGCGGATCGATCTGCCAGCCCCAGTCGGTGGACTCCAGATAGGGATTCTTGCCGCCAAAGGTCATGTTGCCCTCGGTCATCTCGTGATCCTTGTGGGTGCCCACGGTGCCGGACATGTAGTAGCTAAAGGTGTAGAAATCGACCTTGCCGTCGGCGATATCCTGCAGGTCACCGTCCTCCATCACAAGCTCGACATCGTTCTCGGCCCAGAAGCGCTTGGCATAGAACGGATACTTGCCGCGCACCTGCACGTCGGAGCAGTACCAGTTCATGGTATTCATCTCCTGCTGCGTGGCGAACACGTCGGCCGGATCGCACGTGGCGGCATAGGAGAGGATGAAGCAGTCCATGTTGCCCATCTTAAACTGCGGATAGTGCTCGTGGGCATAGCGCACGACGCGGCCGCTGGCGACAAACTGGTGATGCAGCGCCTGCATACGAGCCTGCGGCGTAGTATGGACCGCCGAAGCCGGGCCCTCAAAGCCCTGAATCATGCTGGTCTCAAAGAGGTTGCCCATGTCCTGAGTGCCGCAGTTGATCTCGTTGAAGGTGAGCCAGAACTTGACCTTGTCCTGATAGCGGTCGAAGACGGTCTGGCAGTACTTCTCAAAGAAGCCGATGAGCTCGCGGCTCGCCCAGCCGTTGTACTTCTCGACCAGGTGATAAGGCATCTCGTAGTGCGACAGGGTCACGAGCGGCTCGATATTGTGAGCGCGCAGGCAGTCGAAGACGCGATCGTAGAAGGCGAGGCCGGCCTCGTTGGGCTCGGCGTCGTCGCCGTTGGGGAAGATGCGGCTCCAAGAGATGGACATGCGGAACATGTTGAAGCCCATCTCGGCGAACAGCGCGATATCCTCCTCGTAGTGATGGTAGAAATCGATACCGTCATGGTTGGGGTAGAAGCGGTTGGGGTCGATGTCGATCGTAATCTGGCGCGGCTCCTTGTAGCTGCCGCCCAAGAAATGGTCGTCGACGGAAGGACCGCGGCCGTCCACGTTCCAAGCGCCCTCAAACTGGTTGGCGGCGGTGGCGCCACCCCAATAGAAGCCCTCGGGGAACTTGATGTTTGCCATGAGCATCTCCTTTGCATCGCGGTTCGATAAGCCGAGTATCGCCCATGCGCGCGACAGGCAGGGGCAGGGGTGCCAAACCCGACACTTCTTTTCGCAGCGGCACCCCGCCGCCACCCCGTCCCTGACACTTCCTGATACCTGCCAAAAAGGGACAGGTTTATTTTGGTCGGTTTTATCTGGGCAAACGCTGGCGATACGCTGCCGGCGTGCAGCCATAGCGCTCGGCAAACTTTTTGTAGAAGAAGCTCATGTTGGCGTAGCCGGCCTCGCGCGCCGCGGCTTCCGCAGTGGAGCCGGCGTCGAGCAGTGTTGCCGCGCGTGTCAGGCGACTCTCCTGCACGAGCTGCATAAACGTGCGCCCCGACTGCCGTTTGAGCAGCGCGCTTGCGTAGTTGGGACTCAGATGGAGGTGGCGAGCTACGTCCTCGAGCGTACAATCGCAGGCATGGCGCTCGATGTATCCCACGGCGGCCGCGACCTGCGCCGAAGGCAGCCTGGGCATGTCCGCCTGCAGCAGCGATGTCTCATAGCTTTGCATAAGTTCGACCAGCAGCAACTCAAACAGCCTCGACACGATCTGGGGACTCGCCGCCGTCGGCTCCAGAAGCTCGCACAGCATCTCCTGCATATATCGGCGCACGCGGCGGCTGTTGACCGTGCAGAAATGCACATGACCGCGGTGGTCGGTTTCGTCATTGAGGGCATTAATGAGGAACTGCGAGACGGTGCTTGACGGCGACAGGCTCTGTTCTAGGCTGCGGTGCAACATCGGCCGCAAGATGACGATGCTCAGCATAATGTCATGCTCGCCGAGCTCGCCCACGGCATGTGGACAGGCCGCGTCGAGCAAGAGCACCTCGTTTTGAGCAAGCGTAAGCTGTTCGCCGTTGACGACCTGCGGCGCGTGCCCGCGATAGACATAGCTGATTTCGACATAATCGTGCACATGCTCCGGTACAGGGTTGAAGCGCGAGTTGCGCACGATTGATAGGCCCTCGGGCATGCCTTCTTGGTGCAAGGTTCGCGTCGGGTCACCGATTTTATGGATATGTTTTTCACCGATATTCTGCTGATGGCCCGAGCTGAACGCATCATTCCAGTCATAGCGGGCGCCCGCGTGGTAAGCACGCTCGCTGTCGGTCAGCTCGAGCAGAAGGCTGTCTAAATGCGTAAGATCCATGGCATCACAATCGTTGATTCGGTCATATTCTGCTGTGGTTTTGATATTAGCAGGACGGCGCGCTCGGCGTACTCTAACTTCAATCGATTTAAAAGGTTGGTTTTAGAGGAGTGGATATGGCGGCATACGACAACCATGTGCTTCCGTTCTTGTGGCTCAAGGGCGAGGCGCACGAGACGATTACCGAATACTTGGAGCAGATCGCCGGTGCGGACATCCGCGAGGTCTGCCTCGAATCGCGCACGCATCCCGAGTTTTGTCGCGACGGCTGGTGGGCTGACCTGCGTTTTATCATCGGCGAGTGCAAGCGCTTGGGGTTGAAGATCTGGCTACTCGACGACGCCCATTTCCCCACGGGCTACGCCAACGGCGCGCTTGCGGGCGAGAACGTCGACCCCGCGCTTAAGAAGACCGTGCTCAAACATCGCACGGTTACGGTCGTTGGTCCCCAGCCGTCCACGGTCATCAAGCTCGGCAATCTTATGGATCCCACGGAGCGCTTTGTGGGCGCGGCGACTTTCGACGCCGCCGGCGCACCGCTCAATCTTGAGATCACTCTTGAGCAGACCGACGGCGGCACCCCCGATCGCCTGCGTTTTGACGCGCCCGCCGGCATCACCACCGTCGAGCTCTACGTCACCAGCCAAAAAACCGGCTTTCGCGATGAGTACATCAACATGGTCGACGCCGATTCGTGCCGTATGCTCATCGACGCCGTCTACGAGCCCACGTTTGCGCATCTGGGCGACGAATTCGGCCGCACCATCCTGGGCTTCTTTACCGATGAGCCCGGATTTATGAACGAAAAGGGAACCACCCTCGACGACGCCTCTACCAGCAGCTTTATCGGAAGAGGCGACCTGGCGCTGCCGTGGTCGGACGAGCTTGCCAGCCGTTTGCACGAGGCGTTGGGCGCGAGCTGGCTTGCCGAGCTGCGCGGCCTTTGGACGCGCGAGGCAGATGGTGCCCGAGTCCGTCACACCTACATGGACATTGCCACGCAACTCTACCGCACCTGCTTTGACGAGCAGATTGGCGACTGGTGCCGTGAGCACGGCGTCATGCACATCGGGCATGTGATTGAGGACAAAAGCTGCCACACGCGCCTGGGCCAGGGCGCCGGGCACTACTTCCGCGCGGTCGCCGGGCAGGATATGGCAGGCATCGACGTTGTCATCAACCAGCTCGTCCCCGGCATCGACCACGAGTGCTACAGCTACTTCCACGGCGCGTGGAACATGGAGTTCTTTACCTACGCGCTTGCCAAGCTGGGCTCTTCGGCCGCACGTCTCGACCCAAAAAAGCAGGGGCGCTGCATGGCCGAGGTCTTTGGCGCCTTCGGCTGGCACGAGGGCCTTCGCGAGATGAAATGGATCGCCGACCACATGCTCGTCCGCGGTATTAACTGGTTTACGCCGCACGCATTTAGCATGGCGCCCTTCCCCGATTGGGACTGCCCGCCGCACTTTTACGCGCACGGCAACAATCCGCAGTGGCCGCACTTTGGGCAGCTCATGAGCTATATGAACCGTACGGCAACGCTGCTTTCGAGAGGCAGCGCCGCGCGTCCCGTCGCCATCCTGTACCACGCCGATGCCGAGTGGGCCGGCAGCGCCATGCCTATCGAGCGCGTGGCTGCCGAGCTCACGCGCGCGCAGATCGACTTTGATTTTGTGCCTGCCGAGGCTTTTGAGGATGAGGACCGTTACGAGGTTTCGATTGCCGATGGAATGCTTACCGTAAACGATTGTCGTTACCAGGCGTTTGTTATGCCAAGAGCTTCATTTATTGGCTCGGCGACGGCGCAGGCCGCAAGGCGCATGATGGATGCGGGAGTTATGGTCCTCGCCGTCGACGAGGTGCCGAGCGCGCTTTACGACGCCGATGGCGTGGTTGAACTGGGTGAACTTGCAGCGACTCCGCTTGCCGATATGGCGGGCGTGCTGGCGAGCGTTGGGCTGCAGACGGTTGTCACCGACACGCCCCAGCCCTGGTTGCGCGTGCTTCGCTACGAGCACGCCGGCGAGACCTACGTCATGCTGGTCAACGAACACCCGCACGAGCGCATCGACTGCACAGTTAAACTCGCGCAGGGCGAGCGACTTTGCGGCACGCGCCTCGACCTGTTGAACGGCACCGATCCCGTTGCGTTTGACGGAGCGCTTGAGCTCGCACCCTTCGAGAGCTGCCTCGTTGCCTTGGAGACGGACGGCGAGCTTGAGTCCAGGGACGGCGCGGACATGGGCTCGAGCGATGCGCTCGCCCTCGACATCAACGGACCTTGGACCGTCGCCCTCTCCCCTGCCAGCAGCGGAACCTTTGGCGCCCCGCAGGAACTCGAGCACTTGTGCAATCTCACTGCCGAGCGATTCCCCGATGCATGCGGGACGTTCCGCTATCGCACATTGTTCGAGCTGGCGAACGATCTTGCCGATGCCACAATCGACCTGGGAGATGTCTACGAAGTCGCGACACTTACGCTCGATGGACACCAACTCGGCACACGCATCTGTCCGCCCTATCGCTTTGCCATCAACCAGCTTGCTGCCGGCACGCACGAACTCACCGTCGACGTCATCAACACGCTCGATCATGCGATTCCCGACATCTTCGCCCTCACCGAACCCATCGCCCCGAGCGGCATCCTCGGTCCCGTTACCCTTTGCGGGCAAAACCTGCCAAAATAAGCCTGTCCCTTTTTGGCAGATTTGTTGAGTGTGGGAGTTCGCATGGATATCAAACGCAAGATTTCCGAGGCACAGGGCCTTACCCCTACCGAGCAACAACTCGGCATCTCGGCCCTTGCCATGGGCGAAGACGTCCGCGGACTCTCCATCAAGGAATTTGCCGCCCGCACCAATGTTTCGGTCGCGAGCGTGCACCGCTTTTGCAAAAAGCTCGGCCTCGAGGGATTCAAAGACCTCAAGGTCGAGCTCATCCGTCAGGCAGCCGAAGCGGGTAACCGGCGCGACGTGGACATCAACTTTCCCTTCGATGCCACGTCCACTCCTGCGCAGGTGATGGAGCGCATGGAAAGGCTCTACCAGACCACCTTGGCCGAAACGCAGGAGCTGCTCGACCCCGCACAGCTCGACTACGCCGCCAAGCTCGTCATGCGCGCCGGCACCGTGGACATCTACACGGGCTCGCACAACCTCTATCCAGCGGGAATGTTCCACGATCGTCTGCTTTCCGCCGGTAAGCGCGCGACGTGCTACGGCGGCATCGAGGCCCAGGTGCGCACGGCGCTCACCTCGGGCCCCGACCATGTGGCAATCGTCATTTCCTACAGCGGCCTTGCCCCCAACTTCAAGGAAATCTTGCCGATCCTCAGTAGTCGGCATGTCCCGGTCATCGTCATCGGCACACCATACTGCGCCCGCATTCACCCCGGCTTTGCCGCCTATCTCATGGTGAGCGACCACGAGAGCATGACGCACCGCATCACGCAGTTTGCCAGCCACATCGCCGTGCAGTACGTGCTCGATTCGCTCTATAGCAGCTACTTTGCCAAAGATTTCGCCCGCTGCTCCGAGTTCCTCGAGCGATTGTTTCCCTACACCCGCCTGCCCGGGCTTAAGTAGCGACGAGCGTGGATTTTTGGACACTCGAATAACGAGCGTGGATAATCTCCCACTTTGGGCCCGCACACAGGCCAAAAACGGGAGATTATCCACACTCATTTTGCGGGTAGTCGTTGGGAGTGTCCCGAGGTGCTGGCAGAAAAGGAACGTCCCCAAGTGCCGCATCCGGAGCAAGACGACGCCGCAGGTAGAGGACGGACAGCGAGCGGGTCGCATTTGAGACAAGGTGACGTGAAACGAAAGGGCGCTGACCTTCTGGTCGCGCCCTTGAAGTTGAACGTCAGATTGTCCAAATGCGGCCCGCGCAGCGTCGAGCAGTTACGGCGTTTGGTAAAACGCCGTAACTAACGAACTCCGTACTGCTCGTAGTAGGCATCGATGGCGGCCTTGAGCTCGTCATCGATGACGACCTTGCCGTCGATCTCGTGGTTGTAGAGAGTCTCGACGACCTCGGCCATGGAGACGATGCTCGCGACGGGGAAACCGTACTTGGCCTCGATCTCCTTCTGCGCGGTGGTCACGCCACCCTTGCCGACCTCCATGCGGTTGAGGGACACGATCAGGCCCTTGATCTCGACATCGGCGGCAGCCTTGACCTTGGGATAGGTCTCGTCGATGGACTTGCCGCTGGTGGTAACGTCCTCGACCATGATCACGCGGTCGCCGTCCTGGGGCTCGTAGCCCAGCAGGTTACCCTTGTCGGCGCCGTGGTCCTTGGCCTCCTTGCGGTCGCAGCAGTACTTGACCTCCTTGCCGTACAGCTCGTGGTAGGCAATGGCGGTCACGACTGCCAGCGGAATACCCTTGTAGGCAGGCCCGAACAGCACGTCAAAGTCGTCGCCAAAGTTATCGTGGATGGCCTGGGCGTAATACTCGCCCAGCTTCTTGAGCTGATAGCCCGTCACGTAGGCGCCGGCGTTCATAAAGAACGGGGACTGACGGCCGCTCTTGAGCGTAAAGCTGCCGAACTTAAGAACGTCGGACTCGACCATAAACTTGATGAACTCTTGCTTGTAAGCCTCCATGCGGGCTCCTCTCGTAATCGCGTACGTGCCCTCCAGTTTAGCGCAGGCGGAGCGTCGCTGCGGGCGCGCTTTGAAGCCACGACACTCTGTAAGGACTTTGTCAGGGGCGATGGTTTTCCGAACAACGGGGTTGACACGGCAAACCCCCCTCGTCAAGAATACCGGCGGATTGACACGGGTACGAGATACCCAAAGCGCGCTGCGCCCGTCCATAAGGAGGTGTGCCATGGAAGGCAGTCATAGTCGAAAAACCTGCATGTCGCCCTCGGCACGCCGCGAGGATTCCGTATTCGCATAAGCGTCACGAACCGATCGTCAAAACCACCACAAAGGCACCTGTCCCCTTTGTGGCGGTTCGCGAGCTTGGCGTGAGCGACATCTAGGTTTTTTGAAGCACATACGACACGTACGCTAACTCCCTTCAACAAGGAGGACCCTATGCTGATGCTCAAAACCGCCACGGTACTCGAAGCTATCTCCAAGCGCCGCCGCACGGCGCGCCCTGCCGCTCACACCGGCCTGTCCAAGAACACCATTTTCGCCGCCACCCATAGCGCCGAGGACGCCCTCGTGCTGCTTGACGCCAGGGCTGGCGGACTCGGTACCGAGCACGCCGCCGAGCGCCTAGACGCCATCGGCCCCAACACCATCGAGGCGCCGACCAAGACACTCGTCCGCCGCATCGCCGACGCGTTCATCGACCCCTTCGCCGGCATCCTCGCCGCGCTCGCGCTGGTCTCGCTCTACATCGACGTGCTCGCCGTGCCCGAGCCCCAGCGCGACCCCTCCACGGTCATCGTTATCGGCATCATGCTGCTGGTATCGGGCGGCATGAAGTTTATCCAGGAAGCCCGCAGCGGCAATGCGGCCGAGGCCCTCAAGGATCTGGTCTCCAACACCTGCTGTGCCCTGCGCGACGGCGAGCGTATCGAGATCCCCTTCGACGAGCTCGTCCCCGGCGATGTGATCCGTCTCTCTGCCGGCGACATGGTGCCGGCCGATGCCCGCATCATCACCGCGCGCGACCTGTTTGTGATCGAGTCCGCACTCACCGGCGAGAGTGAGGCTATCGAGAAGACCGCTGTCATCACCGTCGTCGAGGGCGCCGACGGCTCCGCACTGCCGCTCTCTGCCTGCAAAAACATCGTCTTTACCGGCACCTCCGTGCAAAACGGCACCGCTATGGCACTTGTCGTAGCCACCGGCTCGGACACTTACCTGGGCGGCATCGCCAAGATGCTCAACGGGCGCGGCGAGAAGAGCGCGTTTGACCGCGGCGTCTCGAGCGTCTCCATGTTGCTCGTACGCCTCATGCTCGTTATGGCGCCGGCCGTCTTTGCCATCAACGCCGCCACCAAGGGCAACGTCATCGACGCGCTGCTGTTCGCCACGAGCGTGGCCGTGGGCATCACGCCGCAGATGCTGCCCGTCATCGTGACCACGAGCCTGTCGCAGGGCGCCAAGGACCTCGCCCGTCGCCAGGTCATCGTCAAGGAACTACCTGCAATCCAAAACCTGGGCGCCATGGACGTACTGTGCTGCGACAAGACCGGCACCCTCACCGAGGACCGTATCGTTCTCGAGCGCTATCTCAACACCGACGGTAACGAGGACGCGCGCGTGCTGCGCCATGCGTTTTTGAACAGCTTCTTCCAGACCGGCCTCAAGAACCTCATCGACCTGGCCGTGATCGACCGCGCCGACGTGACCCCTTCGGTCGTCGTGCCCGATTCCATGCTGGGCCAGAGCCTGCGCGACCGCTACACCAAGGTCGACGAGGTGCCCTTCGACTTCTCGCGCCGTCGCCTGAGCGTGGTTGTCGCCGATGCCCAAGGCAAGACCCAGATGGTCACCAAGGGCGCTGCCGAGGAAATGCTCGAGATTTGCTCCTTTGTCGAGGCCGACGGCACCGCCCAGCCGCTTACCGACGAGAAACTAGCCCAGATTCGCAAGCAAGTGGCAGGGCTCAACGCCGAAGGCCTGCGCGTGATCGCCGTGGCACAGAAGACCAACCCGCGCACTGTGGGCGAGTTTGGCATCGCCGACGAGTGCGACATGGTGCTGATGGGCTTTTTGGCCTTCCTCGATCCACCCAAAGCAAGTGCCGCGGGCGCCGTCGCCACCCTCGAGGCCAAGGGCGTGGCGGTCAAGGTCCTGACCGGCGACAACGACCGCGTCGCCGCCACCGTCTGCGAGCAAATCGGCATCGACGCGAGCAACGTTCTGCTGGGCTCCGAGATCGACGCGCTCGACGACGCCGAGCTGGCGGAGCGCGCCGAGCAGACGCATCTCTTTGCCAAGCTCTCGCCGCTGCAGAAGGCGCGCCTGGTGCGCGTCATGCGCGAGGTGCTCGGCCATACCGTGGGCTTTATGGGCGACGGCATCAACGACGCCGCCGCCATGCGCGCGAGCGACTGCGGCATCTCGGTCGACTCTGCCGTCGACATCGCCAAGGAATCCGCCGATATCATCCTGCTCCAGAAGGACCTGGGCGTGCTCGAGCGCGGCATCATCGAAGGTCGTCGCACCTACGGCAACCTGCTCAAGTACCTCAAGACCACGGTGAGCTCCAACTTTGGCAACGTGCTGTCCGTGACTGTCGCGAGCCTGTTCCTGCCGTTTTTGCCCATGAGCGCCCTTCAGCTAGTGCTGCTGTCGCTGGTCTACGAGATCGTGTGCATCGCACTGCCGTGGGACACCGTCGACGATGCCTGGACTGCCCGTCCGCGTGCCTGGGACGCCGCGTCCATCAAGGGTTTCATGCTCGAACTGGGCCCTGTGAGCTCGCTGTTTGACATCGTGACCTTCGCCGCGCTCTTCTTTGTGGTGTGCCCCGCCGCCGTGGGCGCAAGCTGGTCGGAGCTTGCTGCCGCGGGCAACGTCGCAGGCATGGCGACCTTTGCGGCAATGTTCCAGAGCGGCTGGTTTGTCGAGTCCATGTGGTCGCAGACGCTCGTGATTCACATGCTGCGCTCCCCGCGACTGCCGAGCCCGCGCGATCACGCCGCCCCCGCCCTGTGCACGCTCACCGTGCTAGGGCTGGCGCTTGTCACCTGGCTGCCAGCAAGCCCCATCGCCGACGCGCTGGGCCTCATGCCGCTGCCGGCGAGCTTCTTTGTGCTGCTTATCGGCATCGTCGCCGCCTACATCGCGCTCACTCAGCTGGCAAAGTGCCGCTACATTGCCCGCCACGGCGAGCTGCTTTAGCACGGTGAGCCGCCACAGTAGACAGCCCAAGGGCAAAACCACCACAAAGGTGCCTGTCCCCTTTGTGGTGGTTTTGGTGCGCTACGAGGCATTGGTCAGGCGGCTCCAGAGTTCGTCAATATCGATTTGGTCGCCGCCGCTCAGATAACCGGTGTGAATAAAAGACTCACTATAGATATAGATGTCATGCGCGCTGTCGCCATCATCTTCGGTGTCGTAGGCCGAAATCACGTAACGGCTGCCGTCGAGCGCCTTGACCAGCCAATACACGGAATCGTCGATTGTGCACTTCTCCTGCACTATCGCCGCATCGCCGATTGCGCCGGTAAGCGCACGATCGCCCGTCGTATAGCCGCCCACCGAGAGCAAAATCGCCACGCTATCGTCTCCGCCGCCCGGCTCAAGTTCCTCGTACTCGGACTCCGAAAGCGGTATCGCGCTGTTCGCAAGTTCGTCCACGTCATCCGAAATCTTAGAAAAGGTAAAAGCGAAAAGTCCCGCGTCATCGGCGGCACCGTAGCCCACGCTCTCGCCTTGCCACTCATAATTTTGATGTTTGAGCAGGCGCACCAGATCGGCACCACCCAGGTTGATTGCGGCATAGACCGTCACGTTGGCATTGTCGTCCACGCAGGCGGCGTCCGCCGTGCTCGCCGCCTTGGCGCCGCCCGTTGTGCCCGAGCAGCCAGCCAGCGCGCAAGCCGCCGCGCCCGCGCCCGCCACAAAGGCCGCACGGCTCATCGTCATCTCGTTCATCATGTTCGTCCCTCGCTATGATATTGGCCGCATCGCACTTAGCCGAGCGCGCGTCCGGTCTTTTCCTGCCAGAATTCGTCAATCGTGGGGGCGCCGCCGCCCTGGGTAAACGTTCCGGTCTTGATGGCCTCCTCGGTAATGAGGTCTAAGCGGTAGTCGCCGTTTTCCATCGGACTCACCATGGCAACGTGACGCGCCATATTGGAACCGTAGACGCACGCAATCCACGAGCCCGAGGTGATCTGCGCCCGGTCCTCAACCGGAACGGAAAAGCCCGCGATAACATCCTCGCAGCTCGAATAGCCCGCAAGCTGCAGCGTAAACATCACGGTACTCCCGGTGCCGCCCTTGTCGAGCTTTCCGATTTCATCCTCGCCGAGCCATTCGGTTGCGCCGTCCTTGCTGATATTGCAGACGCTGAGTACGCGGCCTGCCTCGTTCTCGTACATCTCGAGCGCATCTTGCCAGGTATAGCCCTGTTGCGACGCAAATTCCTGCAACTGCCAGCCCTTAAGCTCGAGCAATGCCGCGATGCTGATGTTGCGGTGTGCATCCCAGCAGTCGTCCGACCACGTATCGAAACCATCCGTCGAGCTGCTGTCCGCATCCGTGCCGCTGTCCGCATCGCCGGAATCGTCCGACGTCGCACCCGCGTCCATCTTGTCCTTCACCGGGCGATCATCGTTAAAGTCCGTCGTATCCTGCGCCTGCTGTCCACCGCACCCCGCAAGCGTCAGCAGCGCCGTTCCCGCCACCGCGACAAACGCCGTGCGCGAAATAACCGTCTCCCTCATCGTTGTTCCTTTCCCGTTCTTTATCACGGTGCCGAGCAACGCACTCGGCACCGATTCACCCATAGCCCGCTCACGCTATTGACGGGGCAGTTCCGTCCAGCCAAAACCGGGCTCAAAGCCATCGCGCGTGCCGATCACATCGCCCGAACCGTTCACCCAAGCCTGGTCCGCCATCACCGAAACCTCGACATCGGTGCCGTCGGGCCTGGTGTAATGGTTGACTCCGCGAATGGCATCGGAATACGAGGCCGCGCCCGTCCCCACGCCCGCGCCGGAGAAACTGGCTGCGCTGGCGGCCATGTTCGCGGCGTGCTGACGATCGCTGCGATCGAACCATGCCTGCTGGTAGCTGTCGAACGCCGCCTGCTGCGAGGCGTGCATCTGCTGCCAGGCCGCAAACTGCTGTTGCTGCTGGGCAATGTTCATCTGCGTGCGTTGGCGCTGCTCGAGCACCATCTGCTGCTTTTGAGCGCATGCCTCGCGCGCAATCTCCGGGTTGAGCCGCAAGGTCGATGCCATTGAGGCAAGTGCCGTAGAGGCCGCCTTGTCCAGACGGCCTTCTGGCGCAACCAGACAGAAACTGTCCCTGACGCGCCACTGCAACAGGTCGGCCGCTCCCAGCTTGAACGGCGCCTCGTCTGGGCAATCGCCCTGATCCGAGGCCTGCTCTTGCGCGACGCCCTGCCCCGCCGCTGCCGCCGCCTGGCGCTCGCGCAGGCGCTTGCCCAGAACGCCGCCGATGAGCCCGCTCGAAAGGCCCGCGCCCAGCAGTGCCTCGGCCCCGGCGGCAATGCCTTTACCCATAGAGCCCGCGACTCCGCCGATCGAGGCCACATAGCCTTCGACTTTGGCAGCCACCGCAAGCTCGGTGGGCACCGGGGCGCCCGCGATCCGATATCTACGCATGCCGCACTCATAGATCACATCGCTCGGCTCCATCGAAAAGCCCTGAATCGCAAAGTCGTTTGCCGCCTCGCGCCTTACGCGGGCACGCTCGTGCTCGATATCGACCGCCGCGCTCGATGGGTACGGCTGCTCGGCCACAACCTCCGCCCGTGCGCCCAGCTGCGCCGCGCAGGCTTGGGCCAACTCGTCGCAAGCCGCCTCCACGTGCATAAACGCCTTGCGCTCGGTTTGCGTGGGGATACGCTTGGCAACAGCGCCCGCATCCACGTAGCAGAGCTCGGAGTGGTACATGATGCGTTCGCCCGCCGGGCCCGCCGCCGTCACGCCAACCGAAATCGGGCAGTCGAAGCTACCGCTACGCTCAAGATGCGCTTCTTCGATACACCAACCCCGCGGCAACGCCACCTGCGCGAGTACCTGGCCTCCAGAAGCATCGCATGCGGTATGGAGCTCAAGGTCGCCGACGCGGGGAGCATCCGCTGCGGTTGCATCGCGGACCGGCGACGTGCTGCCGGCATTCTCCCTAGGCAGATCGGTCGGCGCATCCGCACTCGGCTCGCAACCTTTGCCTGCCCCATCATCGGCAGCCACTCCGTTCGCGGGTTCCGCAGCAACCGGGTTGCCTTCAACATCCTCAAGTCGAACGCCGCAACCCGGGCAAAACCGCACCGGCACGCCGGCGACCCGAGGCAGTTGCGCCCCGCATGCCGGGCAGAATCTCAAGTCACTCATCCCGTACATCCCTCATTTCATTGGCTGTTCTTGATGGCGGCAAGCTGTCGCCACAGTTCGTCGGCACCGTCGAGACGATATGCCGTCTTGTCGAGCACGATGTTCTTGCCTTCGAGCTCCACTGATCGCTCCGAGCCGTCCGCATAGGCAAAGACGAGCGTGCGACCGGCGTCGCTCATCCGCTCATCCACCGCATCTCCCACGATGCAGCCGTCGAGCGCGGCAAAGGTCGATGCGACCAGCTCGGCATCGTCGGTCTCATAGACCGTCCGTGCCTCTCCGTCCTCGATAAGCTTGACCGCCACCGGAGCGGCGGCACAATCATTGAGCGATGCTTGTGCGGCAGTCTTTCCCTGAGCGCCATGGGCGCCGGCGCCGTAAGCTCGCATGAGTGTCACCGCCGCGGCAACAACAACCACGGCGATAAGCGCGCCCGCAATTTTATTAGACGCGCAACCCCGAGACGCCATAGACGCACTCCTTCCGTTCTACTTCGCTCAACATCACATTCATATGCCTTTGAGCGCCAAAACGGCAGGTGACAAATGTCTCATATTCACATTTTCGCAGGTAAAAACCACCACAAAGGTGCCTGTCCCCTTTGTGGTGGTTGACTAGTCTTGGGGCGTCCAGGACCAGAAGAAGTTGATGAGGGCTACGCGCGAGGCGGCACCGGTCTTTTTGTTGATCGAGGCGATGTGGCGGTAGAGCGTAGAACGCGAGAGGAAGAGCGCCGCCGCCACGTCCTGCACGCTGTCGTCCGAAACGACCAACGCCTCCAGCACATCGCGCTCGCGCTTCGTAAGCCCAAAGGCGGCTACAAAGCCGTCGAGTCGATCGTCAAACGAAAGCTCCGGCGCCTCCAAGGGCACCGCGTCGGCCTGATCGGGCGCACGGCCCACGCCAAGATCGTCGGTGGCAAACGCCAGGCCTCTGTGATCCGCTTCGTCCTCAACGCCTTGTCCAAACTGCCCCAGCAGCGAAATCGCAATGCCAACGAACAGCACGAGCACGACGCCCACCGCCATCAGCACGTTTTGACTCGAGATGATCGCCACCGCCGGAGCCGTCACAAGCATTGAGCAAATGTTGTTGATGGCGCGGCCCATGCACGGCCACAAATACGACCAGCGCGCATACATCGAAATCGCGGCGAACTTCGCGGTGAAGAACACCACGAAAAAGCCCGTACCCAGGTAAAAGATAATCGTGGCGGCGAGCGCATTGCCACCGTTAACATCGGTGATAAGCACGAAGAACGAGAGCGTGGACAGCATGGCGGCGCACGTCATGATGATATTCATATACGAGCGTCCTCGCAGGTCATACAGGGCGCCGGCGGCAAGCGCGCTCACAACCAACAGCAAGCGCGGCCAGTCGCCCAAATCGATGGCGCCGGCGGCATGCGAGGTCGTGAGACCGGCGTTGAGAGCCGCGAATACGCCGGTAAGACAGGCGGTCGCCACCGTCAAGCGCACTACGGCACCTTGGAAGGCCGCCTTTGCCTCGGGATTATCGCGCCACTTGGCGCCATGCTCCGACGCATCGACCGATAGCTCGGCAATCTCGGCTTCGAACTCGGGCGCAGACTCATCACGCAATTTAGCTCGGCGGGTACCGTGAAGCAGCCCAACCAGCGCAATCGCACAGGCGACCAGAACAAACTGTTGAGGAATGCCCGCAGGCATCACCATATGGTTGAGCACCTGTATCAAAATGCCCGCAGCATAAGAAACCGCCACGGCACGTGCCAGACAAGGCGTCTGCGCAAAACGCCGCGCCAGATTGGCATGGGCGGTCGATCCGCAGTAGCCCAGAGCGCAGCACGCCACCAGACCGCCCGCAATCACGACCTGAAACTGCGCCGCCATAATCAGCAGCAGCAATGCCGACACCAGCAGCACACCCGTCATATCGCTCGTTGCATCGATTGCCTGGGGACGACGATAGTACAGGAGAGGACGCACAAAATAGCCAATCACGCTCGCGCCGACGACGATGCTCTCGTAGATAACAACCTCGTTCGCTGGCACAAACTCGGCCACGCGTACGTCAAAGAAGTACTCGCTGGCCAAAAACGTGAAAAAGAAAAGCGCCAGGCACAGAATCTCCCGTATGCCCCGGCGCAAATATGCGGTTGTGTCTCCCAGGTCCCTCATGGTAACCCCCACCCGCTTAGATGTCCGGAGAACCATTTTAGTAGAGAACGGGTCTTACTACACACGCAATAGCCAAAGTGTTACGCAATTGCCCTCAGCCACCCTCAACACAAGTTGCGGTGGAATACGGACTGTTTTGCAACCAAATGGCTGAATTTAGACCGTATTTCACCGCAACTGAAGGATTCCCTTCTCCGATCGCACGCTCAGTTGCGGTGGAATAGTTCCTGTTTGGCCGGCTTGGGGCACTTTTTAGGAACTATTCCACCGCAACTTATTGAGGGACTGGGTTGCGTGCGATGGAGAAGGGGATGGAGGGATCGGAAGTGTTGGAGCTCGGGTGTTAGTGCTCGGGAGTCAGGATCACCAGGGCATCGTGCTCAAAGGGATGCTGAGCTACGCGCACGGTGCCGTCGCCGTTATCGCGAACGGGCAGCTTGGCAATGCGCTTGGCCTCCATGTCGAGGGCCGTCGCCGACCAGCCGCGCGCACTATCGAGCTTAAACGTAAGCGCCGTGGTGCGCGGCAGATAGGTGACGACACGCTCGCCGATGCGTGCCACGCGGATTGCCTCGCGCGCGTCGTCGAGCAACTCCTGTGCCGGAATAACGGCGAGGGCGTCATCGCACGCCGTGGCACCCAGGCCGGCAAGCACATGCTCGATGGCGGCAAAGTCCCACACGCCCGCAAACTGCAGGCACTCCTGCCAGCGGAACGGCATGTCGAAGCCCTCGCCCAGCACCGAGCCCTGGCTCTTGCTGGTCTGCCAGTTCCACACGCCATGCGCGCCGTAGGTCACGCCGGCGCTGGCGCCGGCAAGGATCGACGACCACACGCTCGCACGGCAGTCCTGCGCGGTAAAACGCCAGTACACATTGCGCGATGCACCCATCTGCTCGTAGCAGGGCTCGGAATTGACCATCGGCTTTTTGGGATAGTTGGCGATAAAGTCCTGCGGCAGGCGCCAAGCCTCGGGCTGGCCCTCGTAATTGTGGCCGGGCTGGAACATGTAGAAGTCCAGGCGGTCCAGATACTGCGCGGGAATCGTGCGGTTGCCGCGGTTGATGTGCATGGTACGCAGAGCCTCGGGCGCGCGCTTTGCAACCTCGTCGAGCGCATCCTCGTAATAGGCAATCGCCTCGTCACCGGCAAAGTCCGTGTCGCCCGTCACCACGTAGATGGGATCGAACTCGCCCAGGTTCTCGACGACGCGGGCAACATGGGCACGGACCTCCTCGCGCGGCATAACCTCGGCACCGCAACGCTCGGCAATCTTGGCGCCCCAGGTACCGGGCACGTAGTTGCACCACATGAGCACGAGCGCCGGGCGGATGCCGTGCTCGACGGCAGCGCGGCACATGGCAGCAGCGCGGTCCCAGTATGCCTGGTTGGGCTGAGACCAATCAAAGTGCACGCCATCCTCGCTGGCATAAGGCCAAATACCCAGATCGGGGCAGCAGCGATCCCACTGCGGCAGCGTGTTGATCTGCAGCACGTTCATGCCCTGCTCGGCGCGTCGGGTCAGATAGTAGTCCCAATCGGCCTCGGGAATGCTGGTAAATGCGCTCCAGCACGTGTCGGCAAACCAAAAGAACGGCTTGCCTTCGCACAAAAAACCATCCTGACGACCGTTGACGGTCAGCTTTCCCAAACTCATCTGCATGTCCTTTCGCTCGATAAAGGAATTGCGAACCGGCAGAAGCTTTCGCGGAAACCCCTGGTGCAAAAGCCTCCGTCGTTTAGCAAGCCCTTGTGGGCGGGCATCTCCCGTCCCAATCAGTCTACCTTGCAAAAGGGCCCCGCCGGACTTGCGCCTGACGGGGCCCTGTCGTGTAGGTAAGGTCGTAGTCGACCGAATGGCTTGGCCTTAGGCCTCCATCTCGGCGAGCTCCTCCTTGGAGAAGCCGGCGACGAAGACGACGGCAGCGGCGATGACAAAGGAGATTGCCATACCGACGATAGCCCAGACGGTGTTCATCTGGCCACCCTGCAGGTAGTTGGTGAAGACCAGGAAGTTGGAGGCACCACCGGCGAGGTAATAGGTAACGCCCATGAGGCCGGAGAACACAGCGCCGATGGCACCGCCGATGAACATACCGAACATGGTGCGACGGAAGCGCATGAGGATACCGAAGAGTGCGGGCTCGGTGACGCCGCCGGCGATGGCGGAGATGACGTAGCCCAGAGCGAGACCCTTCTCGTCGGGGTTCTTCATCTTGAGGAAGGCACCGAAGGCGCAGCCCCAGACAGCGGCCATAGCGCAGTTGGTGGAAACGAAGACGAAGGGATCGTAGCCGGCAGCGATGATCTGAACCTGAGCGAGCAGGATGACGGGCATGTGCATACCGCAGACCACGAAGAGCTGCCAGAAGGCGCCGAGGACGGCCATGACGAGCAGGATACCGATGCCACCCATGTCAGCGAGACCGAAGAGGGCGTTAGCGATGAGGCTGCCGATCTCGTTGCCGAGCGGGGCGAGGACGATGAAGGCGATGGGGATGGTAACGATCATGGTGCAGAACGGCGTGAAGACCGTGGAGAGCACGTCGGGCATGACCTTCTTAAAGAACTTCTCGACGAAGTAGAGGACAGGCACCGAAAGGATAATCGGCAGGACGGACTGCTGATAGTTGGCAGCGGCGATCTGAATGCCGTAGACGGAGATGATTCCGCCGCCATCCTGGGTCGCGACACTCACGACGGACGGGGCCATGAGGGCGCCGCCGAGGAGCATGCCCAGAACCGGGGAGGCGCCGAGCTTCTTAGCGGCGGCATAACCCAGGTAGATGGGGATAAAGGTGAACGTGGCCTCGTACAGGGTGGTGTAGAGGAACGTGTAGGTCGGATCGGTGTCAGAGAGAACGCCGAGCATGGTGGGACCGAGGACCGCAGCGATGGTGCGGAACAGACCGCCGGCCATGAGCAGCGGGATCAGCTGGGTCATGGAGCCCGACAGATAGTCGAGGATGATGTTCGGCAGGTTCTTGAGCTCGAACTTCTCCTTGGGAGCATCGAGGTTCTCGTCGACCGCGGCACCCTGCTTGACGCCGGACATGGCGACGAACTCGGCGAGCACCTTGGGCACGTTCTGGCCGATGATGACCTGGAGCTGGCTGCCGGCGAACTGGCAACCCAGAACACCCTTGACCTTCTTGATCTTCTCCACGTCGGCCTTGTTGTTGTCCTTGAGCGTCAGACGCAGACGCGTCATGCAGTTGGTGGCGACGGAAACATTCTCCGCACCGCCCACGAGCTCGAGGACATCGGTGGCAATCTGCTTGTTATCTACTGCCATGGGACCCCTCCCCATATCATCGTGTGCCTACTCGTTTGGGCGTAGGCACGCCTTTGGCTCGGCGACTATAACCCCTTACGGCCACCGAACCCTTGGATACGCTGTCGTAAACAATGTGTTTACTGAACGTTTACGGGCTTTAGTTTACACGGAACGTCTAATTTGTGGCAATTTTGCCGTCTGTCGTCCGGTGAACGGTAGGAAATCGGGGGCGAACGTATCCGAACGACAGAGGGCAAGCCTTTTATCCGTCCATCTGTATATGACTATCTACGTGGGCTTTTACTTTGAATGACACCTCTATATTTTATTTACTCGTCAACAAAAGCCCTGCTAGATGACTGTAAACAATTGTTTAGTAGTTTGTTGAGTGTTCATTCCGACCGTTTACCGAGTTCATCTGCCTGTTCTGAAGCTCTGTATTAAACTAAACATGTTTAGATTGTATTGCCGCAGATGTTTACCACTCGCGGCGCAAAGGAGGCCGCCTCATGGAACTTAAATCGTGCACCTACGCAACCGTCACCAGCCTGGGTGACTTTGGCCCCTGGATCAGCAAAGTCGTGCTCGACCTGCCGTGCACTGTGCGCGCCAATGACGTCGACGCGAACTCCTTCCATATATATGTAGAGCGCCACGAGCGCTCGGGCGAGGTCCTGATGCGCAAGGAGCGCGGCGCCGGCCATGCCGCGCCTTCTGTTGGCTACATCGATGTGCTCGCCGCCTACCCGTGCGACGAAAACGGCCGCAAGCTCGCCTTTGGCACGCATGTAGCACTCGAGGTCGCCGAGCAACGCCTGACCAAAAAGATCGAGGGCGGCGTGATGGGCTCGCGCATGCTCGATGACCAGCTGCGCATCACGCAGCTTGCAGCCCTTCCCGGCAACGACGGCGACGACCCCACCTGCGGCCTGATCTTCGACGCCTGCCGCGGCGACATCTGCCCTGCGCTCAAGGGCTGGAGCAATGCCACGCAAAAGACCGCTGTCAACGGCATCGCACTCGAGTACGGCTTCTTTGAGCCGAGCTTTAAGGCCGAAGACTCTGCCTGCTTCAATCCCTTTGCACCCGAGACCACGGTCGTGCCCCAGAAGGCCCCGCTCGTGGTGTATCTGCACGGTGCCGGCGAAGGCAAGGGCAACACGCAGGGCGAGGGCGCCACGCGCGCTTATATCGGCAACCGCGTGACGGCCATCAGCCAGGCCCAGATCCAGCGCTACTTTGGCGGCTTTGCCTGGGTGCTCGTGCCGCAGTCGCCCACGTTTTGGATGGACAACGGCGTCGAGCAGCTCGGCCGCTCCAACCAGAGTATCTACTCCCCCGTCATTAAGGCGCTCATCGACGAGTTTGTTGCCGAGCATGCCGACCGCATCGACACCGACCGCATCGTGGTCGCCGGCCTTTCCAACGGCGGTTTTATGACCCTGCGCATGTGCCGCGACTACCCCGACTTCTTTGCCGCCGGTCTTCCCTGCTGCGCGCCGTGGTACAACGCCACCGACGAGGACGTCGCCGCCCTTGCCAAAACGCCGCTGTGGTTTACGCATTCCAAGGGCGACGAGCTCGTGTCCCCGCAACAGACCGTGCTGCCGCTCACGGCGCGCCTGCGCGATGCCGGCGCAAACGTGCACCTCACGTACTTTGACCATGTCGAGGATCTGACCGGGCGCCATCGCGAAGCCGACGGCTCGCCCAAGAAGACGTTCAACCACGGCGTGTGGATCCACCAATTCAACGACCTGTGTTATCAAGACATCGACGGGGGCAACGTACTCATCGACGGCGAGCCGGTGGGCTGCTGGGAGTGGTCGGCCAGGGTTTCGAGGTAACCATCCCATCGGGGCCCTGACCTTTAGTTTTGTAAACGTCCTCGCGCATGAGTCCCGCTTATCCTGCTCCTTCGGAGCAACGGATAAGCGGGACCCGCGCTGCGGAATGTTTACAAAACTAAAGGTCAGGGCCCCTAGGTTAACGTTGTTCGAAACGCTGGGCGAGCGCTTCTAGCGGGCCGCCGGGTCGGTGGCGATGAGGGCGTGGGGTCCCGTCTTGCCTTGCGCGTAACTGGCTGAAATGATTTTGGTTGGAGCTGTTCTTATGTCCCAAGAGTTGACTCGGGTGATTGTTACTACTGATATGGAAGTCGATGATATGAACTCGCTCATTCATTTGGCTCTGTATCTTAACTTGCTTGACGTGCAGGCTGTGGTGTATACGGCTTCGCAGTATCACTTTCTTGGGGATGGCGTCCATACGCTCGGTGAGGTGAATTCGCATTGGCGGACCAAAGGGCGTCGCTCTTATGAGTGGGATGTTGTGCCTCATGAGCCTGATCCCACGGCTGGGGAGCTTTGTGAGTATCGACCGTTTCCTGAGCACTGGATTGAGAGTCTCTGGAGCAATGAGTATGCCCAGGCTTGGCCGCAGTTGCAGGCTAATGCGGCTGCTGCCGGCGAGCCTCCGTTTCCCACGCCTGCTCAGATGATTGAGCGTACGTTTGTAGGCAACGTTGCCTTTGAGGGTGATGTGCGCGCGGAGACTGAGGGCTCGCGCGTGATTGCTCAAGCGATTTTGGATGATGATCCGCGCACGCTTTGGCTGCTCAGTTGGGGCGGCATGAACACGATCGTTCGCGCCCTGATGAGTATTGCTGAGCGATATCGCGATACGCCTGAGTGGCCTTCTGTGCAGCAGCGTGTCTATCAGAAGGTGCGTGTGATGGGCGTTGCCGATGGCGTGGGGCAGGACAATTCTTGGCTCGACCATGGACGCGAGCTTTTTCCCGAGCTCATCTTTTGGTGCGTGCCCTATATGTACGGCGGCTACGTTGATGCCAAGATGGCTCAGCCCGATACGCTGCCGTTGTTCCAGGCGCCCTGGCCTGCACAGAACCTCACCCAAGGCAACGGCCCCCTTATGGCGCGCTATATGCTCTACGGCGATGGCAAGGTGTACGAAAACGAGCCCGAGCGATTCCAGTTTGGCAAGCATGCCCGCTTGGATTGGGGCTTGGAAGGCATGCCCGCAATGCAGTTTGAGCGCGGCGATTTTATGGCCGAGGGCGACTCGATGACCTATATTCCGCTACTGCCGTTTGGCCTGCGCGGCATCGATAACCGCAACTTTGACACGTTGCTCGGCCGCATGTTCCTTGACGGGCATCCCGACTCGAATGCCCCCGCCGGTTTTGCCGCCATGGGCACGCCGGTGGACGGCAACCCTAATCCCTATCTGCGCGCCTATCAGGAGGACTTCGCTGCCCGCGCCCAGTGGTGCGATGCCGCACCCGAGGCATGCTCGCATCCGGCGCATGTTGTTGAGGCTACGGCCGACCGCAGCGCCGCGGCCGGTGAACGTGTTGACCTTGTCGCAACCATCGTCGACCCCGATAGCAAGGGCTTCAACGCGCACTGGGATGTCGCGGTGGAACCGTCGCGCTATGCAGGCGCTCAGAATCTGTCACTGTGGCAGGAATGCGCCGCGAACACCACCTTCACCGTGCCCGCCGACGCCCAGCCCGGAGACCGCTTCGTGCTCACCCTCAGCGTGCAAACCAGTGCCAAGCGCCCCTGCACCCGCTACGCCCAGGTCGCTATTACTGTCGCGTAGCAGGCGACAGGCCCACATTCGGCAAAGACTGTCTCCAACGACTAGTCGTTTAAGAACGTCCCCGATGGCTACCCGAAAGTTGCGGTGGAATAGTTCCTGTTTGGGCCTCTAAGGCCGCCATTTAGGAACTATTTCACCGCAAGTTATTTGGGGATGAAAAATGGGCCATGTGTCCCAGTTGTGGAGACCTCTTGAGCCGTCTGGGTATCGTGAAAGATCGCGCGCTCCCCCATCATCAAAAGTGACACACGCTACCTGTTGATGGGAGGCAACCATGGGCTTCTTTGACAAGATGTTCGAGAAGAAAGAGTGCGCGATTTGCGGTACCGAGCTGGGACTTCTAGGTAAAACCAAGATCAACGAAGGCTACCTGTGCAAAGAATGCGTCGGCAAGCTCTCCCCCTTCTTTGGCGGTTATCGCTCTAGCACCGCGGACGACATTCGCGAGCAGCTCGCCTACCGCGAGGCCAATGCCGAGCGCCTGGCATCGTTCAATCCCACGCGAACGCTCTCGGCCGGGCGCACCAATATTATGCTCGACGAGGACGCGGGCCTGCTGATCATTACCTCGCAGACGCGCTGGCGCGACGCCAACCCCGACATCATCGAGTTCTCGCAGGTGCTCGGCTGCGATATGGATATCGATGAGCACCGCACCGAGATCTATCGCGAGACCAAGGACGGCGAGCGCGAGAGTTATGACCCGCCGCGCTACGACCTGGATTACGACTTCAATCTGACCATTCACGTCAACACGCCGTACTTTACCGAGATCGACCTGCGCGTGAACGACTCCACCATCGAGCAGCGCGGGTCCATCGAGTACCGCGAGGCCAAACGTCAGGCAACCGAAGTCCGCGACGCACTGGTACAGCTGCGTCAGGAGACGCGCGACAGCGTCGTTGCCGCTAAGGCCCCCAAGACCGCGGTCACTTGCCCCTTCTGCGGTGCCACCACCATTCCCGATGCCAGTGGGCGCTGCGAATACTGCGGCGGCGCCATCGGCGCATAGCCCCCGGCACGGAAAGGACCGATCATGGCCTTCGAAAGCGTTAACTATCAGTGCCCTGCCTGCGGCGGCCCGCTGCATTTTGCAAGCGCCGAGCAAAAGCTCGTCTGCGACTACTGCGACTCGCGTTTTGAAGTCGAAGAAGTCGAGGCTCTCTATCGCGAGCGCCAGGACAAGGCAGACGCCAAAGCCGATGCGTCGGCCGCAACATCCAAGCCTGCATCCGACGATGCGGTGCAGGAGCTTGCCGAAAACGCCGGCTATATCTGCTCGTCGTGCGGAGCCGAGCTGATCTCGGACGGCACCGTCGCCGTCACCACTTGCCCGTACTGCGGCAATCCCGCCGTGGCACCCGGCCAGCTCTCGGGCGACTTCTCCCCCGACCTGGTGATTCCGTTTAAGCTCGGGCGCGACGATGTCTTGGCCGCGCTCAAGGAGCACTACAAGGGCAAGGTCTTGCTGCCCAAGAGCTTTGTCACCGGCAACCATATCGACGAGGTCCAAGGCGTCTACGTGCCGTTTTGGCTCTACGGCGCCCGCGTGGACGGCGAAGTGTACTTTGACGCAACCAACGAGACCGTGACCGAGGAATCCGACCGCACCGTCACGACCACCGACCACTACGATGTCTACCGTAAGGGCAAAATCTCGTTTGAGCGCGTGCCCGTCGACGGATCGTCCAAGATGCCCGACGGCCACATGGACGCCATCGAGCCGTTTGACTACGACGCGCTGCGCCCGTTCTCGGTCGCCTACATGCCCGGCTACATCGCCAACCGCTACGACGAAGACTGCGAAACCTGCAAGGCGCGTGCCGAGCGCCGCATGGAGGAGAGCACGATCTCGGCCCTGCGCGAGACCGTTGTCGACGAATACGACGACGCCACCGTCGAAAGCAAGCAGCTCGACTACACCTGGGAAGACAGCGACTACGCCCTGTTCCCCGTCTGGATGCTCTCCACCTCGTGGAACGGCAAGAGCTACCTGTTTGCCATGAACGGCCAGACCGGCCGCATGGTCGGCGAGCTCCCCTGCTCCAAGCCCAAGCTCATCATCGCCTCGCTGCTGTTCTTTGTGATCGGATTTGTCCTCTCCCAGATTCTCTTTATGGGCGAATACGCCTTCGATCCGGATTACCTCACCTTTGATATCGAGGGCATCCTCATCAACATCGTGGCGCCGCTGATCATCGTGATCATCGGAGACGTGCTGCTGGTAAGCCAGCTCAAGACGGCCAACGAGGCGACCCACGCCGACGAGTACTGCGGCGAGCTCGACCTGGTCGAGAAGCACGACACCTTCAGCCACACCGAGACCACCGTTGTCATGAAGGACAACAAGGACGATTAACCATTCTGACCAATACCACCCCGACTTTAACGAGAAAGGAAGATCACCATGGGACTCTTGAAAGCTGGATTGGGAGCTGCCGGCGGCGTCATGGCCGACCAGTGGAAGGAATTTATCTATTGCGAATCGATGCCCGCTGACGTCTTGGCCTGCAAGGGCGTCAAGCGCACCGGCGGCCGCAGCTCCAACACGCACGGCGAGGACAACGTCATCTCCAACGGTTCCGTCATCGCCGTCAACGACGGCCAGGGCATGCTCGTGGTGCAAAACGGCAAGATCATCGAGGTCGCGCTGGAGCCCGGCGAGTTCGTCTTCGATACCGGCAGCGAGCCGAGCGTCTTTAGCGGCAACCTGGGCGACTCCATCAAGGAAACCTTCGCCAATATCGGCAGCCGCTTTACCTTTGGCGGCGACGCGGGCAAGGACCAGCGCGTCTACTTCATCAACACCAAGGAGATCATCGGCAACAAGTATGGCACCGCCTCGCCCGTGCCCTTCCGCGTGGTCGACAACAACATCGGCCTGGACGTCGACATCTCCGTGCGCTGCAACGGTGAGTATTCGTACCGCATCACCAACCCGCTGCTGTTCTACACCAATGTGTGCGGCAACGTAACCGATAGCTACACACGCGACAAGATCGACAGTCAGCTCAAGTCCGAGCTGCTCACCGCCCTGCAGCCCGCCTTTGCCAAGATCTCGGAGATGGGCATCCGTTACAGCGCCATCCCCGGCCACACCACCGAGCTCGCCCGCGCGCTCAACGAAGTCCTCTCCGCCGACTGGCGCGACCTGCGCGGCGTCGAGATCGTGAGCTTTGGCGTCAACTCCATCGCCGCCTCGCAAGAAGACGAGCAGATGATCAAGGACCTGCAGAAGGCCGCGGTCATGCGCGATCCCACCATGGCGGCCGCCAATATCGCCAGCGCCCAGAGCGACGCGATGCGCGCCGCGGCGGCCAACCCCAACGGCGCGATGGCCGGCTTTATGGGCATGGGCATGGCAGGCGGCATGGGTGGCATGAACGCCAGTCAGCTGTTTGCCGCCGGCCAGGCGCAGCAGCAAGCCGCCCCGCAGCCGGCTCCGGCACCCGCTCCCGCACCGGCTCCCGCCGCTGCTCCCGCGGCCGGCACATGGACCTGCAGCTGCGGCGCCACCAACACCGGCAAGTTCTGCTCCGAGTGTGGCAGTCCCGCACCCGCCCCGGCACCGGCCAAGTGGTTCTGCCCCAACTGCGGCAGCGAAAACGGCGGCAAGTTCTGCAGTAACTGCGGAACACCCAGGCCCTAGCCCCTCTATCTGGTAATTAGCGGGGGATCCGCCACCCCCGCTCCTGCTTCTATGGGTTTCGTTCGATTAAGGAGGACACCATGAAGACAACGTTCAAAAAGTCCGTACTCGCATTTCTGACATGCGTCCTTGCGCTCGCCTTTGCCCTGACGGGCTGCAGCGGCGGCGGTGGCAAGGATCCCAAGGCCAACTTCGTCGGCAGCTGGGAACTCTCGGGAGGAACCCTGGAGGGCGAAGAGCTGACCGATGAGTACATGAAGATGCTCGAGGATTGGGGTGTCCACTGCGTCCTGATTCTCGATGAGGACGGCACGGGCGCCCTCGACCTGTTCCTTGAGGTTGTCGACCTTAAATGGGAGGCAAAGGACGCCACCACCGTAACGATCACCGCCGAAGACGAGTCGCACGACATGAAGCTCAAGGACGGCAAACTCATCCTCGAAGAGGATGACGGCAATCTTGTCTTCACCAAGTCCGACAAGGATCTGTCCGGCACGGTGAAGAAGGATCGCGAGGCTGCCGAAAAGGAAGAGGAGATCGATGAGGCCGTCGAAGACGACGACGTCCAGAGTGTCGAAATCTCCCCCGCCGTCACCGTCGCCGATGACGATCTGTGCACCATCACCATCACCGAGAAGTTCAAGGACGACTGGGGCGACATCGGCTTTGTCGTCAACATCACCAACAAGAGCGACAAGGACCTGACCTTCTACGCTCCCAGCGGTAAGACCAACGTCAACGGCACCATGAAGGAACCCTGGTTCTCGGCTCACCTGATGCCCGGCACCAACGCCACCGAGGAATTCACGTTCTCGAACGGCGCGCTCGATAGCCTCGACGACCTGGTCAACACGACCATCGGCATCGACGCCTACCTGACCGATTCCTACGAGGACGTCGCCTCCTACAGCGCAACCATCGCGTAACGGCAGACCACGACAGCCGCGGATTGGCGGACACATCCGCGCACATGCCAGACGGGGCCGCAGGAGTTGATCCTGCGGCCCCGTCGCTTTGCGCCGATAGGTAACGAGCGTTAGCGCTCCATATTGGGGACGATGCTGCCTTCGGTCACCGCGTGCACGGCCAGGCGCATGATGTTGTCGTAGCCGGTCTTGTTGAGAATCTCCGAGATGCGGCGCTTGATCGTGCCCTCGCTCATAAACAACTCGGCCGCAATCTCGCGACGGCTCTTGCCTTCGCAGGCAAGGCGCAAGATCGACAGCTCAACGTCGTCGAGGGCCGCCGTGCCCGAAAAGATGCTCTCGGGCGGCTTGGGAAACGTGCAGTAGCCCGCCAACGTGGAGCGCATCACGGCAAAGAGCTCATCGATGCCGACGTTCTTGTACACAAAGCTGTCGACGCCCGCCTCGCGCGCCTGATCCACAAAGGTGATCTCGGGCATACCCGTCATGATAACGATGCGGCACTCGGGCAGCCGCTCTTTGATGCGCGCCGCCGCCACGATGCCGTTGGAATCGTGCTCGGTGCACACGTCCATCAAAATCATGTCCGGATGCTCCTTGAGCGCGACGTCCAAGGCATCTGAGGCATCGGCGATGGCGGCAACAACGGTCATGTCGGGCTGGTCACCAACGGAGCGTGCGAGGCTCTCGCGCAGAATGGCCTGGTCTTCGACGATAAGGATACGAATCATGAGCTTCTCCTTTGGACCGTTGCGTTGGAGTTCAGCGGAATGGACACCGCAAGCGTAAAGGGCGGGGCGGCATGAACCTCCAGGCTGCCGCCCAGATTTTGCGCGACATGCCTCATACCAGGGATACCCGTTCCCTCGCGATACGATACGGGAGCGGGCGCACCGTCGTTTGATACCGTCATGTGTGCAATGGCGCCACCATCCGATACCTCCTGCCACAGGCGCACCTGGACCTGGTGGGCCTGCGCATGCTTGGTGGCATTGGTCGACGCCTCGCGGATTATCTGCAAAAAGGCAGCAGCGACGTGCACATCGTCCGGAAGCGATCCATCTACATCGATCTGCACGCTCACCAGGCCAAAGGCATGAACGATATCGCCGAGCTGCTCCGCAGGCTCGCTAGCGCCACCGCTACGCAGGTCGGCAGCAATCGAGCGCAGCAGCGGGTCAATCTGCTCGAGTGACTCGTCGTCCAGGCGCCCCTCTTCCAGATATCGATGGAGGATGGACAGGCGCTGGCCGATCACGTCGTGCACGCGGGCACGCATGCGCAGGTAGGCCGCATTGTCGGCAACCTTCTTAACCTCTTCGATCTGAGCCTGGAGTTCTTGACCCGCAAGCTCAAGAAGGTGATTGGCCTGCGCCAGACGGTCGTGGGCATGCGCGTACTCCGTCACGTCCAAGCCAATAATACGTTCGAACGAACGACCCGAAACCATAACATCGTCGCGCACAAATAGGCGAATCTCGGCGGAAGAAATCTCGATCACCGCACGCGCCTCACCAAAGCGGTCCAAGTTGATCCGCACGCGATTCCTGCTGCTTTCGGGCATTTGCATGCTGAGTTTGCGAAGGCCATTCCACGTGCCACTCATATCGCCCAGGTCGGTGGGCATGTGAAGCTCCACGAGGTTCTTGCGCATGCAGCGGTTCATGAGCAACGGACGGCCCTTCGAATCCAGATACAGAATGCCCACGGGAATCACGTTGATAGTCTCGATCGTCGAGAACGCCGTGATGTCCTCCTGGCGGATGCGCACATCCATCAAAAGCGCCGCGATGGAGCGGAATAGGAAGAACACGCCCTCCGCGATAAGGACCGCGGTCCATGCCGGGCCCATGGCATAAACCACTGGCGGCGTCACGGCGGCAACGAGCAGCAGTTCGGCCAACATAACGGGGCGACGATAGTGCACCATAAGCACCGCGCCGTAGAAAAAGATCGCAGCGTTGAGCCATAGCAGCGCGCCAGCCGCCTCGGCGGCGACGTGAGGCGGCGCCACCAAATATGAGCCAGACAACGCGAACAAGATGACGGCCGAGATAATCAAGTGCAGCACAAGGCTCGCCTCGTAGGCACAAATCACTTTGCGGTTGTAGGACGAGCGGCGCGATGCGATGAGCGGAACGTGAATGGTCTGCAGGCACGCCGCCAGAGCAAAGACGATATCGAGCGCAACGATTTGGGGAAGGATAAGCGGAATCTGCATCGTCACTCACCTGCCCGCGGCATCAATACGATCATGCGCAGCTGACCGGGCTCGCCCTCAAGGCGATATGCCACGTTGCGCCCCTGCAGCGCGCTTTCGAGTTCGTGGGCAGCCGGCGTCTGCGACAAGTCCTCCTCGTCATTGGAGAAGAGCGTGGCGCGCAGCTCCACACTGCACGAATCGTGGTCGCTCAGGTGATACATGAGCGCCGGATGGTCGGTGGTGTAAGCGAAGAACGCAAAATCGTACACGCAGTCGTACAGCGCGCTCACCGCACTGGCATGCATGGGGCGCCGTATGGCAATAATCGAGGCGCAGTCGACATCGATGGTGCGCAGATCGCTTGCCATCTCGTTGGCGATCAGCTGGATACGGTCGCGGTCAAAACCGCTCTCCCCGTGCTGTGCCAGCGTGAGCGAGCCTTTGCGTTTGCAATAGGCGACAAACATCTTGGCACACTGCAGCATGCGGTACCGCTCGTGCGAGGACGCCTCGTCGGTTAGCGGCGGCAGCGAACTCAGCAGCCCATACATCTCGCCGAGTGCGCGGGCAAGTGCCTGGTCAACGTCTTTGACCAACAAGGCCTCGGCCTCTTGATCTGCCAGATGCGCTTTAAGGTCGTAGTCGGCCGTGAGCAGTTCGTTTTGGCGCTGCAGTTCCATACGCCGATGCGCCAGCTCGCGGTTGAGTTCGTTGACCTCCGATACGTCCTGAGCAAGCAGGGCCGATCCGCCCAACAGTGGAAGGGAGCGATACATCACATCGGGATTGGAAACGACGGCAAAGGCGTGGGAGTGTCCGAGTTCTTGAGCGTGCAGCTCCTCGCGCACGCCCGCCGGAATCGGCTTTGATACCGGCGTGGCATAAACTTCCTGCAGGTCACGCGTTAGGACCTTAAGGTCGAGCGGCAGGGTATCGAAGATGCCGGCAATGTCGTGATACGACGGAATGACGCCGCAATCGAGGCAAATCTCGAGCGTCACCACGCACAGCACGCAGTAGACGAGCGAAAAGTTGAGCTTCCATGCCCACGGCACGCGCAGGGCATACGAGATGGCAAAGAACGCGCCGCCCAGCAGCACGAGTGCCGCCGTGCCCGAAAAGCGCTGAATGCGGAAAGATGCAGACCGACCCACCAAAATGAAAAAGGCGACAAAGTTAAAGGCCGTCCATATGAGCACGGCGAAATAGCCCCAGCCGTACGTGTAGTCGTTGCTCCAGGTGTCACTTGAGCGATCGAAGTGAAAGACCTGCTGGTGAAAATCGTTGGTGAGCACAAACCCAATGAGCAGGATGGCCGCAATCCACAGGGCCGTACGGTAGCGGCGGCCCGCACGATGTTGCTCCAGGCCCGCAAGCGCAGGCCACAGAGCTGATAGAGCAGCGGAACGAGCGTCATGGGGACGTAGTACAGGTACCACAGCACGGTGGCATAGAACGGCGTGAACGACTTGTATTTAAGGATGACCTCGATCATCCACAGGGCACAGATGGTGGCGACGGCAACAAGGCGCCGGCGCAAGACGTAATCAAGACAGCGCAGGTAGACCAGCACGCCCCAGATTGAAAAGGCGATCGCAGCGACAAGCAACGGAATCGAGCTCGAATGGATAAGCCCGTCCACGACCTCTTTGGACACCTCGCCATAGACAGGCACGGTGTTGGAAAGCTTGGGGTCGGAGGCGAATAACGCCGGCAAGACCGCCAAAAGCAGAAGAAATAGTGCGGTTATGACGCCGGCAATGACGAAGGCGCGGCGACGGTACACCAGGTGCGTTATGCCAACGAGGAATCGCGGCATGGCGAAGAGCCTGCCGCCCCTGGGATCCGCCACGGGTGCGGATCGGGTGGCCGTGTGTCCGATATGTCGTTCGCGGGTACCCATAGTGCTTTTAGTGTACCGACAGGCAGGCTCAAAAAACGGGCCGCATGTCCCAAAATCCGCAGACGGCAAGGCGCCCGGCGAACATTAACTGCTCGCCGGGCGCCTTGGTCAGGAGACTCTGAAATCGAGTATCTCAGCTTCCTTAGGACAGGTCCTCACCATTCGTTTCAATGACATGCTTGTACCAGTCGAAGCTCTTCTTCTTGGAGCGCTTGAGGGTACCGTTGCCGGCGTCGTCGCGGTCCACGTAGATAAAGCCGTAGCGCTTGGACATCTCGCCCGTGCCGGCCGAGACCAGGTCGATCGGGCCCCAGGTGGTGTAGCCCAGCAGGTCGATGCCGTCCTCGGTCACCGCGTCGCGCATCGCAGCGATGTGCTGGCGCAGGTAGTCGATGCGGTAGTCGTCGTTGATAGAGCCATCCTCCTCAACAACGTCCTTGGCGCCCAGACCGTTCTCGACCACGAACAGTGGCTTCTGATAGCGGTCGTACAGGTCGTTGAGGGTGATACGGAAGCCCAGCGGATCGATGGCCCAGCCCCACTGGCTCTGCTGCAGGTAGGGGTTCTTAGCACCGGCGAAGGCGTTGCCCTGGGTGCGCTCGACCTCGGGGTTGTCGGCACCGGCGGAGCAACGGGTGCTGTAGTAGCTAAAGCTGATGAAGTCGACGGTGTTGGCGGCCAGGATCTCGCGGTCCTCGTCGGTCATGCCCACATCGATGCCCAGACGCTCAAGCTTCTTGACGGCATAGGCCGGGTAATAGCCGCGGCTCTGAACGTCGACAAAGAAGTAGTTGTCCTGGTTGTCGAGCTGCGCCTGGCGCACGTCGCCCGGGCGGCAGCTGTAGGGGTAGTACGTGCCGGCAGCGAGCATGCAGCCGATCTTAACCTCGGGGTCGATCTCGTGAGCGATCTTGGTAGCCCAAGCGCTGGCGACAAGCTCGTTGTGGGCGGCCAGATACTCGACGGCCTCCTTGTTCTCGCCCTCCTCAAAGACCAGGCCGGCACCCATAAACGGCAGGTGCAGGATCATGTTGATCTCGTTAAAGGTGAGCCAGTACTTCACCAGGCCCTTGTAGCGGGTGAAGATCGTGGTCGCGAGGTTCTTGTAGAAGTCGATGAGCTTGCGGTTGCGCCAGCCGCCGTACTCCTTGATGAGATGGATGGGGCAGTCGAAGTGCGTGATGGTCACGAGCGGCTCGATGCCATGCTTCTGGCACTCGCGGAACACGTCCTCGTAAAAGGCCAGGCCGGCCTCGTTGGGCTCGGTCTCATCGCCGTTGGGGAAGATGCGGGTCCAGGCCAGGCTCATGCGGAAGGTCTTAAAGCCCATCTCGGCAAAGAGGGCGATGTCCTCCTTGTAGTGATGGTAAAAATCGATGCCGGTCTGCGCGGGATAGTAGTAGCCGTCCTCAAAGTCGAGCATCTTGCGCTGGCCGGAGACCACCGCGTAGCGCTCGGAGCCGTGCGGAGCAACATCCACGTTGGCCAGGCCGCGGCCGTCCACGTTGTAGGCGCCCTCGCACTGGTTGGCAGCCGTCGCGCCGCCCCACAGGAAGTCATTACGGAAAGCCATGCATCGATCCTTTCATACGCTGCTTGTCGTGGTTTCAGTATCCCCCACAAACAGCGCGCCACCCAACGACATCAACGCAGGTCGACACTTCTTTTCGCACGCAGACACCCAGCAACCGCCCGCGCCTGACACTTTCTGATACCCAACCACCACAAAGGGGACAGGCACCTTTGTGGTGGTCTCATCAGTTGCGACGGTGAGCCGCGCTGGTTCATCTCGATCTGTAACAGATAGACCGTTAAAACCGAGCCCGGTGTTACAGATCGAGATTTTCGGGCAGCCCCTGCAGTTTGTCTCGTTCTGTAACAGATAGAGACGATTTTGCCTGCTAGATGTTACAGAACGAGACAAACGGAAATCGAACCGCACCTCAATAGGAAAAAAAGGAAAAAATAGGAAAGAAAGGAAAGGAGACGTACAGGTGTTCTGTATAGAAAAACCACCACAAAGGTGCCTGTCCCCTTTGCGGTGGTTTTGGACGAAGCGCTAGTCCACGGTGATGTCGAGGTTTTTGCCGGTGAGGCCTACGTAGCCGCCCTCGGCTGCCTTGGGGCTATCGGCGTGGCAGAGAACCCACTTGTCGGCCTTCCAGTAGTAGTAGCTGTCACCAGCGGCAGGCATGTCGGCTGCGGCCTCGGGACGCGGGCCGTTGGTGCCGGCGGGCAGCGCAACCATCACCTGGAAGCCGCCGTCGTCGACCATGCAGGGTGTGTAGTGGAGCGTCGTGGCGTAGACCTCGACGAGTGTGCCGGCCGGCGCGCGGAATGCCTTGACCTGAGCGGTGTCGAGCTTGCCGTCGACGATCTGCTCACGCTTGGCAAGCAGCAGGATAAAGTCGCGGGCGCCCAGGTTGAACTCGCTGGCGCGGTGATACTCCAAGCAGTTGAGCTTCGTGTTGTGTCCGTTGCACCAGCCCAGCTGGAAGGGACGGCCACCGTACATGAGCAGACCGAGCATATCGGCGCCTTCAACCTGCTCGAGCTCGGGCGCGGAGGCCACGTACTTGCTGCCCTCGGGAATGGGTGTGGCGGAAAGCGCCTCGACAAGCGGGGCGGTCAGGCTGGAGGGCACGTCGTCCCACACGCAACCGTAGGGCTTGAACTCGGGATCGTTGACAGAGTAGATATGCATGTTCACTCCTGTTCGTTTATGTGACGGTATGAACATTCTAGAACAGTATTCATATTCAGATGCGATCAATGCCACAAACATTGCGCAGCGGAATTGTCTGGTCGAATAGGCGACATGCAGTTCCTTCTTAACCGAGGTATTCCCTAAGGAACTCAATTGCGCTCAAACACCAATGGTCGGTTTCCGGCGCATGGGGCTTCATCAACGCATGCCCTCCCTCTGGATACATAATCTCCTCATGGTGCACCCCGGCCGCATCCAGTGCATCCACCATCTTTCCGAGATTGCCGGGCGATACGACATCGTCGTCGGCGCATTGCCAAAGGTACGTCGGCGGATACTGCTCCCACACGTGCTGATCAACGCAGAAGTCATCGATCAGGGCGCGCCCAGCTCCACCGCACACCGAATCAAGAAATCTTTGGTCCGATACGTCCTCGGATTCATGAAGATCAATCGGCGCATAGCATAAGACCAGGGCTTTGGGCGGCTCGCATCCGTAAGACGCGAACCCCTTGTTGTCCGTCCCCCACTCGGCAGTCAAATGCGCGCCAGCAGAAAAGCCGATAACCGCATAGCTCTTAGCGACATCGAATCTCGCTGAATTCTCGAGGACGAAACGGACGGCTCGATTCAGATCGTCGATCGGGCGCGGCATCAGGGGCTCAACCCTCACCCTGTATGACAACACGAACACGTTATAGCCCGCGTCGTTGAGCTCAGGGGCAACGGGAAAACCTTCCATTTGGTGACAAACGCTTTGGTAGCCCCCGCCCGAAATCGCGATGATGAACGGCGCCCCCGGTCTCCCAGGAAAGAAAAACAGTTTCGTATTGCGTCGAGTCGGGTCACGGATGCAGTCGGCTTCATCCCAAATATCGTAGGCAACCTGCCGCCCGTCATCCACGAGCTCAACAATCCGGTTCAATCCGCGTAAAACGCGAGCCTCTTCATACGGGTTAGTATCGGAATTCATATGGGCCACAATTGGCTTATCCCACATGCGCTCCCAAGTTGAAGGGCGGCAAAGCATAAGATGCTCGCCGAACCCGGCGAACTCAGGGAGGAGCGCGATTTCGCCAAACGTCATATCGGCTGTAATTGTCATAGCTAGTCACTCCAAAACGAGGGTGGGCCTGCGCTGATCAATCGCAAGCCCACCATATGCAATCTGCTGCGGGGTATTCAGCAGCTTACATTCCGAATAATTGCCTATTCCTCCGACGCATCCGCATCGGGGCGATACATGATGTAGACGAGGACGAAGGTGAGGATAAAACCAACGACGTTGCAAAGAATTGCGCCAATGAGGCTATTCATGTCACCGGAAGGATTCATGTAACCGGGGAAGCTAAAAATACCGCTCGAGGTCATAACGAACGTGCGAGTATTGAAGATCGCCGGGATAACGGCACTGATTGCTCCAGAAATCATAGAAGCGATAACGATCTTCTTATGCTCCAAGATGATGCCATACAGAGCCGGTTCCGTAATTCCGCACAGGCCCGTGATGGCGCAGCTGAACCCAAGGCTCCTTTCGCTCGGATCCTTCGAGCGAAGAGCAAACGCCAGGCAGGCACCGACGACGCCCATGCTGCAACAAACAAGTCCAAGAATAGGATCGGAACCGACGGTCATGATGTTGTTGATGGAAATCATGATAAGAGCCCAGTGGAGTCCAAGGGGAATCATAACGAGGCCGAAAATCGGTCCGAGGATAACGCCGCAGAGGATGGGGCTGAACTGGTAGACCGCCAGTACGGCAGTCGCAAGCAAAGAGCTTGCCTGCTGGATAACGGGACCGATTACAAGGAGCGAGATGGGGGCAGTAATAGCAACCGTCAGGAACGGAACGAGCGCAAATGCCACAGCATCGGGAAGAACCGCACGCAGTCCTTTATAGAGAACGGATGCAAACCAAGCCGCCACGATAGCAGGGAACACCGTGGAGGAATAGCTCACCATCGTGAACTTCATGCCGAACAAATCCAATGCATCGCCCGCTCCAGCCGCAGCAACGAAAGTCGGGTAAATCAGGATTGCGCCGAGAACCGCACCGATGTATCGATCGATTCCGAAGAACTGAGCCGCGGACGACCCAACAAGAACGGGCAGGAAATACATGCACGCATTTCCCATGCCGTACAGCAGGGTGTAAATTCCGCTCTCGGTGGAAACAACACCTGCCGTCGTCAGAATGCTAAGGACGGCGTTTATCATGCCGCACGCGATCAGGGCAGGAAGGACAGGCATCATGACGCCGCTGATGAGCTTCATCAGCTTTCCCAGAAAGCCCTTGGTCTCCCCCTCGCCAGCCTCGGAATCTCCCGTATCGATCCCAGCTTCTTTGACGACAATTTCATAGACCTTATCGACCTTGGGCCCCACAATTACTTGGTATTGCCCCGCGGAATGGCGAATGTCGATCACGCCATCGATTGCCTTGACCTTTGCATCGTCTACGATGCTTTCGTCCTTAAGGTTGAACCTTAAACGAGTCATGCAATGAGCTACAAATGTAACGTTTTCTGCACCGCCCACCATCTCGAGAATCTCGGCAGCGAGCTTGGTTGTATCTGCCATAAATACCATTTCTCCCATGTTGAGTTTTATATGTAACCATCGGCAAAGCGCGCGCCTTCACCGACCAATTACCTTGTTTTCGATGCAATTCGATTGATATGCATCATGAGATAGAGTCTTTCTTCGTCTACAAGTTCCTGGCCCGTAAGCCGACTGAGGACAGAAGCAATATCATCGGCACACATTGATGCAACTGGATATTCATCCTTGAGCGAGAGATACATCTTGCGGTTGTCGCTTACGATGCTTTCGCCTGAGTTCAACCTATTGAACAGGTACTGAAGATGGGTCGCGAATCTTGCGTAATCGAAACCTTCCCGATCAACCTGAATCCCAAGCCGCCTTTCAACGGCGATGGTTGATTCTTCGAGAACGCGATCGTAGACATCCGCGCCCAGCTCTTCAGTCGTTTCACATGAGTCTGAATCGGCCATGTTGTTGATAAACGCCATGGCAATTCCAACCGCCTCATGGGCAGGTAGCCTAACGTTAAGCCGCTTTCTAATTATTCTGAGCGCATACTCGCCAATTTTAAATTCAACGGGATATTGTTGGCGAACATCAAACGACAAGGGCATGTGAACGATGATGTTTTGCTCTTTGCGCTTGATTGCATACGCGATATGGTCCGCAAGGATAAACGGCAGATTGGGGCTCACCTCGTAGGGCAGCAATCCTGTCGACATATCAATAACATCCGAGGTGAGTTCGAGAAGTTCATCGGAGACCTCATCGACAAGAGCGACATAGCGGGAGCTAACGTTATAAAACGTTCGTTGAATCTCCGAGAGTGGCACTTCATCGCCAACATTCTTAAACCCTAGGCCGCGCCCGAATGCGACTAGTTGCCTGCCGTTTCCATCGACGCAGAGGACAGCGCTGGTATTAATTCGTTTAACGATTTCCATGTGTCCCCCCTAAACAAAACAAGGCTCCCGAAGCAGAATCCGACAATCAATGTCGACAGATGCTGCTTCAGGAGCCTTGCCTGAATATCACTCTGTGAGGTAGTTTACGCGAAACACCGTTGATGACCTCGAATAAACACTTCTAAACAGTTAAACGGTCGGTATCTCCGCGTGAACGGTCAGATGCAGTAAATGAGCCTTATGCCTGCTGATAGCGCAGGTGCTTCTCGTCGATATCGGCCAGGTCGCGGTCGAGATAGCGACGCGCGAGCCAGTTGGCCATGGGAAGGTTCTGATCCAGGTAGTTGCCACACTCCTCGGGAGCGGCGCCGGGGACATCGCCCTCAAAGCCGGCGACGAACTCAAAGAGCTCGCGCACGAGCGGCAGGATCTCCTCGCTCGTCACCTCGCCAAACACGACCAGGTAAAAGCCCGTGCGGCAGCCCATGGGGCCAAAGTAGACGATACGGCTCGACCACTCGGCATGATTACGCAGGAACGTCGCGCCCAAGTGCTCGATGGTGTGGCACTCGGCCGTGTTCATGACCGGCTCTTTGTTGGGCGTGGTCAGGCGCAGGTCAAAGGTGGTGACGGCGGTACCGGTCGCTGGGTCGCGGTCGATGCGGCTCACATACACGCCAGGCTCAAGCAGCAGATGGTCAACGGAAAAACTCGCGATGCGCTCCATGGCAGATCCTCTCGGTAGTCAATTTAGGACGGGCTCTTTTAGCTGGTTGAAATGATCGCACCAATCATACCAGTCAAAAAAGCCCCGTCCCAAATTAGCTACTTGGGACGAGGACCAATGATTATTTGATCCCCGTCCCAGAAAAATCATTCTAGGCAGTGTATGCGATTGTTGCCTCGACCGCGTGGCGCCAGCCGGCGATCTTTTTGGCTCGCTCGTCGGCAGGCATCGAAGGCTCCACGATGCCGCGGGCGCCGTAGACGTCGACCACGTCGCGCGTGTACATGCCCAGCGCAATACCGCAGGCCCAAGCCGCGCCCAGACCGCTCATCTCGTCGTTGCTCGCGATGCGGATGGGCGAGCCGACCAGGTCGCTCTCAAACTGCATCAGGTACGCGTCACGCGTGGGACCGCCGTCAACGCGAAGCTCGGCCAGCGCCGCGCCCGAATCCTCAACCATCGCATCGATCACGTCGAAGATCTGATAGGCGATCGACTCGTCGGCAGCCTTCACGAACTCCGCACGGCCCGTGGTGCGCGTCATGCCAAAGACGCAGCCCTCAGCGTCGCTTGCCCAGTGCGGCGCGCCCAGACCGGTAAATGCCGGCACAAAGTAGACGCGACTCGCCGGGTTGGCGGCATAGCACAGGTCGGTGACTTCCTCGGGATTGTTGATGAGCTCCAGGTCGTCGCGCAGCCACGTCTTGACGGCGCCGGCGTAGCTCACGTTACCCTCGAGCACGTACTCGGTCACGCCGTCCATGCGCCACGCGAGCGAGCTCGAAAGCCCATGCGAGCTGGCGACAAACTCGTCGCCGACGTTCATCATGACCGAACTGCCGGTGCCATAGGTCGCCTTGGCCATGCCGCGGCTGTGGCAGCCCTGCGCAAACAGGGCGGCGTGGCTGTCGCCGAGCACGCCGTGAATAGGCACGGGCGCCGGCAAAAAGCCGCCCAGGTCCGTTGTGCCGAACAGACCGTCGGAATCGGTCACCTGCGGCAGGCAGGCAGCGTCGATGCCAAAGGCCTGGCACACCGGCTCGCTCCAGCAGCCACGGCGCAGGTCGAACAGCTGCGTGCGGCTGGCGTTGGACCAGTCGCAACGAAACTCGGCGCCGCCCGTGAGCGTCCAGACCACCCAGGCGTCAATCGTGCCCAGGCACAGCTCGCCCGCCGCAGCGGCCTTAGCAGCCGCCGGCACGTTTGCGAGAATCCAGGCCATCTTGCCCGCCGGATAGTAGGGCGAGAGCACCAGGCCCGTCGTGTCGCGCACCAACTCGGCCACGCCTTCGCGCGCGGCCAGTTCGTCGCACAGCTCGCGGGCACGGGCGCACTGCCACACCACGGCGTCGCACAGCGTCTCGCCCGTCGTGCGGTTCCAGGCAACGGTGGTCTCGCGCTGGTTGGAAATGCCGATGCCGGCGACGTCGGCCGGGTCGACCCCGGTCTCCTCCACCACGGCACGCGCCACGGCCAGCACGTTGGCCGCAATCTCGGCCGGATCATGGCTCACCCAGCCGGCCTCGTTGACGATCTGGCGATGCGAGCGGTCGGCACGATGAATCAGATGGCCGCCCTCGTCCACCAGCAGCGCCTTGGTGCCCTGCGTGGACTGATCGATTCCGATGATGTAGCGGCCCATGGCCACCCCTTTCAAAACGAATGTGACAAAGGGACTGTCCCTTTGTCACATTCCAATTACTCTGCGGGCAGGAAGTCCTTAACGGCCTCGGCAATTCCGGTGCCCGTAAGTCCGTAATGCGCGAAGACCTCGGGCGAGGTACCGGTGATGACCGGCGCGTCGGGCAGGCTCAGGCACTTGACCGGACGCGGGCAATGCTCGCCCACAACCTGCGCGACCATGGAACCCAGGCCACCGAAGGGGCTGTGCTCCTCGACGGTCACGACGGCGCGCGTGGCACCGGCGGCCTCGATCACGGCCTCGGCGTCGAGCGGCTTGACGCAATACATGTCGAGCACCGTTGCCGAGATGCCCTGCTCGGCCAGCAGATCGGCGGCGTCCACGGCATGGCGGACCATCTCACCGGTGGCGACGATCGTCACATCGGTGCCGCGGCGCACCCAGGTGGCTCGGTCCATCTGGAACGGGCACTCGTCCTCGGTGTACACGTCCTCGACCGGGTTGCGGCCCACGCGGATGTAGGCAGGCTTGTTGTCGGCGACCAGGGCGCGCACGAGCTCGGCGGTCTGGAAGCGGTCGCTCGGCAGATACACGCGCATGTTGGGGATCGCACTCATGGCGGCGATATCCTGCGCGGAATGGTGGCTCATACCCAGGGCGCCGTAGGACACGCCGCCCGAAATGCCGATGAGCTTGACGTTGGTATTGGAATACGAAACGTCGACCTTGCACTGCTCATACGAACGCGTGGTCACAAAGGACGCCGGCGAGGCAGCCCAGGCCTTCTTGCCGCACGAAGCCATGCCGGCGGCGATGCTCACCAGGTCCTGCTCGGCAATGCCGACCTCAACGGACTGCTGGGGATACTGATCGAAGAACGGCGTGAGCGACGCGGAGCCACGGGAGTCGGAGCACAGGACGACGATGTCCTTATCGGTCTCGGCGGCCTCGAGCAGCGTGTCGCAGATAACCTTGCGGTTGGCGATCTTGTTAGCCATTGATGGCCTCCTTATGGGCAGCGAAATCGGCGATGATCTGGGCATATTCCTCGTCGTTGGGCAGGTGGTGGTGCCAGCCGGCCTTGTCCTCCATGACGGGCGAACCGTAGCCCTTCACCGTGTTGAGGATGATGACCGTGGGCTTGCCCTTGGTCTCGGCGGCAAGCGTCAGCGCGGCGTCGATAGCCTGGACGTCGTTGCCCGGAATGGACAGCACGTTCCAACCAAAGGCGGCCCAGCGCTCCTCCTGCGAATCCTGCTTCATGACGTCCTCGGTGCTGCCGCTGATCTGCAGACGGTTGCGGTCCACGAGCGCGCACAGGTTATCGAGCTGGTAGTTGCCGCCGCTCATGGCGCCCTCCCAGACCGAGCCCTCGGCAAGCTCGCCGTCGCCCATGATGGTGTAGACGCGGTAGTCGCGACCGTCCATCTTGCCGGCGAGCGCCATGCCCACGGCCACGGGCAGACCGTGGCCCAGCGAGCCGGAGTTCATCTCGATGCCCTTGAGCTTGTTGTTGGGATGGCCGATGTAGGGGCTGCCGAACTTGGAGAAGCGGGCCTTAACATCGTCGAGATCAAGATAGCCCTCGTGGCACAGCACCGCGTAGTAGGCCTCCATGGCGTGGCCCTTGGAGAGCACGAAGCGATCGCGGTTGGGATCGTCGACGGTCTCGGGCGAAATGTTCAGATGGTTGGCGTAAAGGGTCATGAGCGCGTCGATGACCGACATGTCGCCGCCGATGTGGCCGCCGGCGCCGGCCATGATGATGTCGACACAATCGCGGCGGAGGTCCCAGCGCAGGGACTCAAGCTCTTCGATAGTTGCCATTTCTACTCTCCTCGCAGGTAGGCTTTGACGTCTTCTTCGATGGGGTCATAAAGGTCGGGCTGGATGCCGATATACTTGCATGCCTCATAGAGCACCGGCACCACGTTGGCGTGGATGGCCACGCAGTGGTGGATGTAGGGGCCCTCGACGATCTTGGCCTCGAGGCGCTTGAGATTCTCGACCTCGACCCACAGGTAGGTGCCCATACCGGCCGGGCCGTCGATGCCGCGGGCGTTGCCCAGCAGCAGCGAGTACTCGCCGTTGTCGCCGTCAAAGCGGGCAAGGGTGAGGTCGCCGTGCTTGGCCTCGGCCGTCAGCGCGCCGGGGTGATCGAAGGCCAGCGGGTAGGTGAGCTTGGGCTTGACCGCCGCGCAGCTGCAGGGCCAGGGGCCGCAGTGCTGCAGCAGCTCGCCGTTCTCGTTGTCGGGATGGCGGACGGTCCAGTCGGCGAACATGCCACGGTGACGGCCCAGGTCGGCTGCCTCGACCATGAGTGCGGTGATGGCGCCGTGGATGTCGGTCTCGCAGACGACGGGGATGCCCATCTCGTTGAGGATGGCATTGGCGGCGCAGGGCATAATGCCCAGCTCGTCCTGCAGGGCGTTCCAGCACTGGATGGCGCCGGCGTTGCAGCCGTACTTCTCGACCAGGCGCTTCATGGCGATGGCGAGTCCAGCGACCGCGGGAACCTTGTCCTCGGGGATGCAGATCTCAAAGCTGTCGGCGATGTGGGCGAGCATGGCGGCCATGGCCTGCTCGTCGGCCTGGGCGTCGCGCACGGCCTGGACAAGCTCGGTCATGGGGATGGGCGAAAGCTGGATGTTAAACTTCTCGAGCAGCTCGCCCTCGTTGCACATGGTCGACCAGAAGTCGAACGGACGGGTGGCCATCTGCAGGATGCGGGTGTGCTTGAAGGTCTTGACGACGTTGCACACGGCCAGGAAGTCCCAGACGCCGCGCTCGAACTCGGGATCGGTCAGGCGGCAGTTGGTCATGTAGGTGAAGGGTACCTGGAAGCGGCGCAGGACCTTGCCGGTCGCGAACAGGCCGCACTGGCTGTCGCGCAGGCGGGTGCCGTCGGGCTCGGGGCGCTCGTCGCGCGGGCCCCACAGCAGCACAGGCAGGCCGAGCTCGCGGGCAAGGCGGGCGCAGACGTACTCGGTGCCAAAGTTGGCGTGGCACAGCATGATGCCGTCGACGCCCTCGGCGCGGAACTTCTTGACGATGGGCTCGATATGGCTGTCGTCGAACAGCAGGCCCTCGTCGTTGATGTCGTCGATATCGACGATGTCGACACCGATCTCGCGCAGACGGTCAGCCGTCAGGCCGCGATACTTGATCGCGTCCGGCGCGCTAAAGATACTGCGGCGCGTAGGCACAAAACCGAGCTTGATCTTATCCATGTACGTCCTCCCCTAGTCACATGTTCAGTAAACAGACGCATGTTTCGTTTTGTTCTGTTTACTAAATGTTTTACTCTTTTGTTTAGTAGTTTAACGCGAAAGTCCCGTAAACGGTAGTGAAATCAGCCTAAACGGTATGTAAACAATCTGAACATACAAGGGGAACAAAAAGAGGGTCCCGAAGGACCCTCTCTATCCGTACCTGTATGTGAACGGGCTCGTTGCCGTCTCTTCGGCGCAAGTATGTGCCGCGACAATGGCCTGTCGGCAAAGCCGGTGGCTAAGCACCCATCTTGCGATAGACGTCCACGAACTCCTTGGCCAGGATGCCAAAGCCCTCGGCACTCATAAGCTGGTCCTCGGCATGAACGACCAAAAGGTCGATGCTCAGGTCCTCGCCGGCAGCCGTCTGCTGGACAAGGCCGCCGTGAGCCGCGTGACCCTCGGCATAATGCTGCTGGCCCTCGGCGATCTTTGCCTCGGCCTCTTCGAACTTACCGTCGCGGGCCAGGTGAATCGCATCGATATAGCAGCTACGCGCGCAGCCGACGCCTGCAATGATCTGAAAGCTCTGAAGCTGAATCTCTTCCGTCGTCATGCTTACAGCCTCATCAGTTCCTTGGCTTGGGCTAGCGCCTTAACGCCGTCCATCATGCCGTAGGTGGTCATGGGGATCACGCCCACCGGCACCTCGGGACATGCGGCGCAGACCTCGTCCTTGGCATAGCCAACCTGCGGCCCAAGCAGGATGCAGTCGGCATTGCGGCCAATGGTCGCGGCCTCGTTGACGGCGTGGGCGGAGACCTCGCACTCCAGACCCTCGGCGTCAGCAGCCTTCTTGATGTTCTTCATGATGATGCTCGTGGACATGCCGCCGGCGCACATTAGAACGATGTTTTTCATTGCAGTTCCTTTCCTGTAACCCCTCACAGGGACTTATATGTTTCGGCGATCAACGCGATCGGCCGAACCTTCGAACTTGTGGACAATGACCTACTCGGCAGAAGCCTTTGCAGCAGCCTCCTCGGCCAGTGCCTCCTTATCGGCCATCTTGACGAACGGGATAAACAGCAGTCCGACCAGCAGGATTGCGGCGAGGACGATTGCGACCAGGCCAATGCCGCCCGTAAAGAAGTTGCTGATGGGCAGCGGCACGACAAACGGCATGGAAATGGTCGGGTTAAATGCATTGCCCAGACCGAGCATCAGGCCGACGGCGGCAGCAATGCAGGCCACGGGCTTGAGCAGGATGTAGGGGATGAACATATAAGGGTTCATGGCAATGGGCGTACCGAAGATGATGGGCTCGGAGATGTTGAAGAGTGCGGGCACCAGGGCAATCTTGGAGAGGGCCTTGTAGCGCTCGGACTTGGCCGTGAGCAGCGCAAGCTCCATGCCAAGGGCGTCAACAGAACCGACAGAGAACATGATGATGAACGACAGGTACGGCAGTGGCTGGCCGGCAACGAATGCCTCGGTGTTGGCAAGAGCGCAGGCCTGGATAACCGGCATGTACACGCCCATCAGGACGCTGGGGTGGATACCAAAGAAGAACAGCAGGTTGCACAGCGTAAAGTAAATGACAACGGCCCAGGGGCTGGAGCCCAGGAACATAACGGGAGTGGCAATGGTGCTGTTGATGAGGTTAAAGACATCGCCGAAGCTCGTCATGCCCATGCCCCACTTAACCAGAGCAGCCGTGGTGAAGATGACGATGGCGCAGAACATCGGAGACAGCGAATCGGTAACAAACTGCGGGACGGAATCGGGCATGGGAATAGCCATATGCTTCATAAGGAAGTTGAGCGCCTTGGGCACGATCAGTGCCACGAGCAGCGCCACGAACAGACCCGAGCTTCCCAGATAGCTGGTGGCGATAAACGTGGAGCCGTCCTCGGCATGACCCAGCGGGATCAGGAGGAGCAAGACACCGATGGCCGCAACCGTCGACGTAAGGCCCTTGTTCTCGAGCACCTTGCCGTAGGCGTACGAGACCGAGGCACACATGTAGATGGCGCCGAGGTTCATGGTAACGACCAGCACATCGCTAATCGTCGCCGACATGCCGGTGCTGGTAAGGAACGCCTGCAGCGGCGGAATCGGCAGTCCGTTGATAATTGACAGCAGCGCCACGCCCAACGTAACGGGCATGGTCGACATCATGCCGGACATAAGACCCTTTACGACCTTAAAGCTGCTCACCTTGTGGGCAATGGGGCCCACATGCTTCTCGAGGAAGCCCTGCATCGAATCGAGAACGCTCATTTCGTGTCCACTGATCCTCTCTTAACGGTTCACGTAGTTGTCAAGCGGGAAATTGCGGCCGACTCTTTCCCGCCTATGACCAAAGAAAAATATGGTTATGCCTTGAGCTCGAGGACGAGGAGCCAATCCCCGACCTCAGGCTTTTCTGGCAGCGTGATGCTGTCCGCGACGGCAAGGATGTCCTCGCCGTCGCGGTATGCGCCCGTGCAGGGGTTAAACCATCGGCTTGCATAGGCAGCGCCCGTCGGCACGCCCTCGATAGCAAGCTTTCGGCGCACGGTATCGCCAAAGTACGCGACGATGCGCGAAAGGTCCTGATTGGCGGTTGCCAGCGGAGCCTTGTTGGCAAACAGGTTGCCCACATCGGTCGTTTCGTAGGGAGCGAGCTCCCAGAAGTGATTGTCTTCGTAGAAGGAGCGCATGTAGCCCATCTGGACCGCGCCCTCTCCATCTACCGCTTGGGCCCACGTAATGCCAAAGCGGTTGAAGATCGCCATGAAGGGATCGAGCTCTTTGGGGCTCTCCCACACGTTGTCCCAGATACCTTGGGCTCCGTAGGTATAGCCGGCGCCGCCGGCCTGCATGCAGATGTATGCCACACGGCGCAGCATGTATGCAGTACACAGGCGCGTGCCCATTTCCTCAAGCGTCGAACAGAACTCGTAGAGCGCCTCGCCCTCGACGAAGGGCTTGTCGCCATGAGCCTCCAGATAGTCAAAGTAATCGCTCGCCTTGATCAGGTAATCTCCGTGACCGGCCTGGTTGAGCGTAAAATCCATCCAGGACTCGTCCTGGTAGTAGTCGGCAAAAGGTCGCTCGTTGGTATAGTGCGCCGTCGCCAGGTGGCCATAGCCGTCGCGGGCCTCGATCTCCAGGGCAACCTCGCGCCAACTGTCGATCAAAGCGGCTCGGTTTTCTTTGCCATACCCGGCGACCTCGCCGGCAAGTGTCCACACCATGGGGTACGCGCCATAGCGCGCCACCAGATAGCGGGCAAGATGCTTTTGGTGTTCGACCGCGTTCTCACCGCGGATGGAAAATGCCCATGCCTGTCCAAGCGCGTTGACCAAGCCGGCATCGGCGATATAGGCCATGCGGCGGTCGAGCTCCTGCTGATAGAACGCCACATTGGGCAGATCCTCCGCGCCCTTGGCCATGCCACCGTCAATCCAATAGCGGCCACGCGCGCCCATGTCAGAGCGCAGGTTGGTCTGATAGACGGTAAAGCCCTGCTCAACGCGCAGGTCGACCATGCCGCGGAACTGACTCGTCATACCGGGGTGGTTCGACTTGTCCCAGCTCTCGCGATAGGCAAACTCCCAATGAGTATCGCCCAGCCAAAAGAACGGCGTGCCATCCGCATAGGCAAACATATGCGGATTGTCCGCAACGCGGATAAAACCGTGGCGGTACAGATCGAGTTCGCCGGTGTACGGCACGGCCTCGACGTTGCCCGTGCAGCCATTAAGGCTGGTCTGCTCGGGAGCCTCGATAACGTAGCTCCAAGCGCCGAGCTCGGTCGGGGCAAACGACACGCGATAGATACACTCGCCGTCCCAGTAGGCCTCACGGCGGATTACCCTGCCGCTCGGACCGGTAAACTCCGCCCAAATCTCAACATCCAAAAACGGGTTGTCGAACGAACAGGCGCTCTCGAACGTCAGAACAACCGGACGCCACATCTCGGTAGCAGCATCTTGATTCAACGTCATATCCATTGCAGACCCCTTTCTGGTCTTGGTACCTACTAGTTCAGTCCTCGCTCGCTGGCGGACGTCACGGCAAAGTCAACGATCGCCTGGGCGTCCTCAGCGCAAATGAAGCCTTGCGACACTTCGATTGCCGTATCGCGCTCGCACAGGGCACGGTAGTTATCAAGCGATCCGTACAGCTCCTTGAGCATCGATGCCGAAAACGACTCCATATGGCCAAACAGTCCATCCTTGTCGCTCGTCTTGTCGACCGTGCCCTGGCCCGGCTCCACCAGACTCGTGTTGGAATAGCGGGCAAACGGATGCTCGAGCAGGCAAGTGCGAAGGCCGCCCTTGGTGTTGCCCAAGGCATCCTTTACGTTCTCGCCGTTCGTATCCAGCTCAATGCGTGGGCACGTCGCCGGTGCGGCCCCCGTGCGAACCCAGCGGAACAGGTTGCGGAAGGCGGCGTGGAAGAGGTACTGCGACGGGTAGGCGTTTGCCTCGGCGTGCTTGCCGACGTACACCGGCAAATGATCGATGCGCTTGAGGTCCTCGTCGTCCTGGTAATAGTCGACATAGCTCCACTGCGTATCGTGGGAGGATCCCGTCACCTCATACAGTCGGTACTTAAAATCGGGATCGTCGCTATCGGGTATAAGCGTGCGCCAGCTCTCAAAGCGACCATTCTCACTCTCGGTCTGAAGGGCGATAAACGGCTCCTCGGCATGCTCGACGCGCAGCAGGTGGTGCGCATACCCTCGGTCGCTCTCGTACTGGTTGACGGGAATGCACATCGAGTGGATACCACCGCCGGACAGATATCCGTCAAACACGCGACCGTCACGGCACACGTCCTCGCGATAGGCAAAGCTGTTGAGGTAGCGGAACAGGTAGGCGCCGGACTGCGACCATCCCGTAAGGCAGATCGTCTGGCGAGGATAATCGCGAATGGGGTTGAGGTCGGAGTCTCCGCGCAGTAACCAGGCAAGATCGGTCAGCATGTCCCAAAACAGGCCCGTCTCGTAGGAGATGTCCATATCGGGAAGCGCGCCGCCGCGCTCGAGCTGCTTCGGATCGTAGTCGAAGGGGCGCTCGGGAGTCGGGTTTGCCCAGCTCATAAAGCCATAGCGATCGGGATTGAATTCCTTGAGCTTGGCGATGGTGTTGGGCTTGCTGGTAATGCCAACATAGATGTCGCCGGAGCGCACAAACTCGCCGTAGCCCAAGATCCACATGCGCTCGATTTCCATGAACGACGTGGGGTTGATGATCTCGACCACCACATTGCCGCTCGCCTGCGCCGGGTCTTTCGGGGCGCGAACAACGATGCGGTTGGAATAGGGGGCGTCGGCGGTCATAACCTCCACACCGCCGTCTTCATCGGCAGTGCGGTATACGTTGGCCGTGCCGTCAACGCGATACTCACGCTCGACGTAGCCGTACGCGCTCAGATGACAGTAGCGCTCGGCGCTCGAAAACGGATAGCTTTCATCCGTGATGGGCATTTCGGAAATACCGCTGATCATCTCGTCCCCCTTTGCTGTTGCGTTTGTTGAGACAAACTCTACTGGGGACGCAACTTAACTTCTATCGATTCTTAAGTTGAATTACTAAATGTTTAGCTTAATGAACAGCTGAGTGTTAAGCTCACTTTTAGTTACCAATCGTTAGGAATCACCATGGCCGTTACTGCAAAACAAATCGCCGACCAGCTGGGAATCTCGGCAGCGGCCGTCTCCCTCGCGCTTAACAACCGACGCGGCGTAAGCGAAAAGACTCGCCAGCTAGTACTTAGCACCGCCGAGGCCCTAGGTTACGACTTTAGCAAGATTAAGTTTGAACGCCAAAAGAGCGGAACCGTCGCACTGGTTGCCTTTAATCGACGCCGCATCTTCTCGAGCCCTTTCTTTTCCGACATGCTTGCCGGAGTCGAAGGTGCCCTGAGGCACGCGGGGTTCTCGTTTTCACTGGTTAACTACTCGCCATACGAGAATACACAGGAGCAGATTGCCAACATCGCCGAGGCGCGATACGACGGCGTCATCATCCTTGCGACAGAGATGTTCGAGTCGGATTTTATGCCGTTCGCGTCGCTGGACTGCCCTCTGTTGCTGCTGGATTCATGCATGAGTGTTGGAGTCGATACGGTCAAGATCGACAACGTCGCGAGCATGACGCTTGCCGTGCAGTACCTGTATTCGAAGCTTGGATCTGCCCCCGGGCTCTTAACGGCACCTGTCACCTTGGGCAACTTCACCGAACGGCGTTTTGCCTACGAGCACGCCGTCGGTCAGTTAGCCGGATCGGAAAAGTGCGGTATCGTCCACGAACTCGCCACCACTCCAGACGACGCATACGCAAGCATGCTCAACATCATCGATGTGGGCGAGCCCCTTGCCCAAAGCTACATCGCCGTTTTTGACGATATTGCCATAGGTGCCATGAAGGCGCTTATAGAGCGCGGTTATCGCGTGCCCGATGATGTGTGCATCGTCGGTTTCGACAACCACGTGGGCGGCACCTACGTGCAGCCGCAGCTGACCACGCTCAACGTACCGTCGCAGTATATGGGCACTGTCGCCGCGCGGCGCATCGTCGAGATCATCGACGAGACCGAACACCACCCGCTCAAAATTGAGCTGGGGGCATCGCTGATCAAGCGCCGCTCAGCCTAGAGCTCGCGCACGCTCTGGCGCTCGACAAAGTAGGTCGACACGGCCGTCTTGCAGGTGTAGCTCTTGGGGTTGCGGATGTTGCCTACCAGACGGCGCACCGCAATCTCGCCCACCTCGTGTTTGGGAACATGTACCGTGGTGAGCGGCGGGTTGGAGAAGGCGCCCAAAGACAGGTCGTCAAAGCCGATGATCGAGACATCCTCGGGCACGCGAATACCGTGCTCGTTGAGCGCGCGCATGGCACCCACGGCGAGCACGTCGTTCTCGGCAAAGAAGGCCGTCGGCAAGTCGTCGCGCGAGACATTGTCGAGCCACACACCCATGTCGCGATAAGCGCCCTCGAGCGTGGTACCCAGCGTGACGCGCCATGCCGGGTTGGCCTCAAGGCCCGCATCCTCAAGCGCTTGGCGGTAGCCGCGCTCGCGGTCCTTAAAGTTGCGGATACGAAGGTCGCCCGCCAGATAGCCGATTTGCTTGTGGCCCTTCTCGATAAGGTAGTCCACGGCGCGCAGCACCGAATCGGTGTTGGCGATGACCACGGCGTCGAAGTACTGGCGATCACTCCAGCCGTCGAGCACAATCAGGTGGGCCGCCGCGTTAGCGAACAGGGCGTAGTCCTCCTCGCCCAGCTCGGTACCCATCAGCACGATGGCGGCCGATGGATCGGCGATCAGGCCCTCGACCTGCGGACGCACGGCGTCCAAGTCGCTAAAGTCGAGCGAGACAAAGCTCGTGCTCATACCGTGGCGACGAGCCTGACGCTCCACGCCCTCGATGACCGCGGGATGGAAGGTGCTCTCGTCCAGGATGGCGCCCGTCTTGCGCGCGAGCACAAACTGGATGCTCTCGAGCTGCGTCGACTGCTGGTAGCCGAGCGACTGCGCACACTCCAGGATGACCTTGGCGGTCTCCTCGCTCACGCTGCGCTTGCGGTTGAGCGCATTGGACACGGTTGCGGGCGAAAAACCGGTGATGCGGCTGATCTCGCGGACGCTTGCTTTAGCCATCGTTTCTCCCTAGCAACGGTCGCAGCTGAGGCCGCCGGCTCGACGGCTCTGCAACTAAACGACCGCAAATTCAAAGTAAACAGAATAGTAAATGTTTATTAGCAAGTTTAGCCTGTTGTCAAGCGAAGTGACGCGACTATTCCCCCAACGGCAACATTTTCCCGGTAGCTAATTTGGGACGGGGCTTTTTTGACTACTTTTGCGTCAACCTGGGCTGCGCGGGTAGTCAATTTGGGACGTGTCTCTATAGTTTTGTCAACCGCGCGCTTCGCGACATTTCGGC
>CATYSO010000002.1 GCA_958412345.1 uncultured Collinsella sp.
GTCGTGCCGAAATGTCGCGAAGCGCGCGGTTGACAAAACTATAGAGACACGTCCCGATCTGACCGGCGGCATCTATGCATACGCTGCGGCCGGTTTTGGCGATTACATTGGATTCAACTCCGCCTGGGGCTACTGGATCAGCGCATGTCTTTCCAACGTAAGCTTTGCGCTCTTGCTGTTTAGCGCGCTGGGCTATTTCTTCCCTGCGTTTGGCGCGGGCAACAACCTGCTTTCCATCGTCTGCGCCAGCGTGTTTTTGTGGTTCCTTACCGCCCTTGTGCTTCGTGGCGTTAAGGAGGCTGCGGGCATTAACACGATCGTCACGTTGGCGAAGCTGGTGCCGCTGGGGCTCTTTGTGCTGAGCATCGTGCTCCTGGGTAAGTTCAACGTCGATATCTTTATGGACAACTTCTGGGGAGAGCCGGCTGGTCCTGGGTTTGGCGAGCAAGTTGTCTCGACCATGATCGCCCTTGTCTGGGTCTTTACGGGCATTGAGGGTGCTGTTGTCATTTCGGGCCGCGCAAAGTATGTGCGCGATGTCGGTCGCTCGACGGCACTTGGATTTGCGGCCGTGTTCACGCTGTATCTGATTATCTCGATGCTATCGCTCGGCATTATGCCGCGCACGGAGATGGCGCAGCTCGCAACGCCCTCCATGGCGGGAATTCTCGAGTGCGCAATCGGCCCGGTTGGCGCTGCCATCGTAAACCTTGGCGTTATTCTCTCGCTGGTCGGCGCAATGTTGGGTTACGTCATCATTGCATCCGAGACGCCGTTTGAAGCAGCGCGTCAGGGTTCCTTCCCGCTGGCGTTTGCCAAGACGAACAAACACGACGCCCCGGTGGTGACGATTCTCGTGAGCTCCGGTATCACGCAGCTCTTCTTGATTGTGTCGTATGTGGCGGCGAGCACCTACCAGTTCTTCTATAGCTGCGCGGTCAACACGATTCTGGTTCCGTATGTCTGCTCGGCTGCCTATTACATGGTGATTGGCTGGAAGAACGAGCATCTGGACAGGCCACATGCGCCAAGTGTCGGCAAAGCGCGCTTCTTCGGTACGCTCGGCTTTATCTACACGCTGTTCCTGGTGTGGTCGACGGGTCTCCAGGGCGTCATGATCACGACGATCCTTTTTGCTCCGGCCATTCCCGTCTATATTCTGGGTGAGCGCGGCCGTGGCAAGCAGGTGCTTCCGCACCTGCACGACAAGCTGATCGCAGCGGTGGTCATTGTCGTGGCAGTCATCTCGCTGTATCTGCACTTTGCCGGCATTGCGCCGATTGTCTAAGACTATGGCGAGCTTTATTGCTTGGTAGGCCGGCGGACATCGCGTATCGGTGCTGTTTGGCATTCCATAACTGGTGTGGGTCTCTAAAACGTGCCTCTGTGAGTGCCCACCAAGTCCGCGCGGGTGACATATGTTGCCAGCGCGGGCTTTTGCAGCTGCGGTGAAATAGTTCCTGTTTTTGCTGGTTAAAGCATCAAACAGGAACTATTCCACCGCAACTTGTTTTGATTCGCTGGGGGATGGAGGAAGCGACGATCCGGAATCCACCTGCACGGTCGTCGCTCCGCATCCCGTCCGTTGGCGCAAGTGGTGCCAAATGTAATCTGTCCCCCTTGCACGCTTGCCCCCCCCCTTGCAGCAATCTGTTGATTGAACGTCGTTGCGTGCCCGCAGTTTCTGGGCAAGCCGTCTCGCAGCAAAGTAGACTAGATAGCCGTTTCAAAAAGCCTACTTAGAGGAGGAGCCATGCTTGAGGGTACGTATGCGGTTTCGGCCCAGACGCCGGTGGGGAGTAAACGCGGCGAGGTGACGTTTTCACATGGGGTGAACGGCGCGCTCAGGGCAGTACTAAACGTCAGGGGTCTCAATATCGCTCTCTCGAGTGCCCGCGCTGAGGGCGATTTCTTTGAGCTCTCGGGTACTATCTCCCACGTCTTGATGGGCAAGGCGCCCTTTACATGCACGGGGTCGGTCGAGGGTGATCGACTCACCGCTACCGCGCGGTCGGGTTCCGTTTCGATCTCGCTGAGCGGTATGCGCAAAGAGCTTTCGGGGCGCACCGCATAAAGTTTGAGCAGGTAAACATCGGTATTTGACTTTATAAAATAGTTCAGAGCGCTATCATTTGTCGTTACGAGTTGGTTAGCCCCGGTAAACGGTTAACCGCGTCTAACGAAAGGATGAGCGCGTGAAGCTCGATACGCTCGAGATTGGAAAGGACGCCGTTGTCGCATCGGTGACATCTGACGATCAGGCGCTCCGACAGCATATTTTGGACATGGGCCTAACGCCGGGCACCGAAGTCACCATGATGAAGTATGCCCCTATGGGCGACCCGCTCGAGATTCGCCTGCGTGGCTACGAGTTGACGCTGCGCAAGGACGATGCTGCTCGCATTGAGCTCGTGGGTGTTCACGACACCGATACGGGCCCGCGCGCTAACGCCGCAATCGGCACGACGGAGCATCCGGCCCTGGGCGAGGGGACGTATTCGCCCCGTGCGGCAAAGACGGCCGTGCCCGAGGGCGCACCGCTGCACTTTGCCCTCGCCGGCAACCAAAACTGCGGCAAGACCACATTATTCAACCAGCTGACGGGCTCCAACCAGCATGTCGGTAACTTTCCCGGTGTGACGGTCGACCGCAAAGATGGCACCATCCGCAACCACCCCGAGGCGAACGTTACCGACCTGCCCGGTATTTATTCGCTGTCGCCGTATACGGGCGAAGAGGTCGTGAGCCGTCAGTTCATCCTCGACGAGCGCCCGGACGCCATCATCGACATCATTGACGCCACCAACATCGAGCGTAACCTGTACCTGACACTGCAGCTTATGGAGCTTGACCGTCCTATGGTCATCGCGCTCAACATGATGGACGAGGTGACCGCCAACGGCGGCGCCGTAGACGTCAACCTGCTCGAGAGTCTGCTGGGCGTGCCGGTCGTTCCCATTAGCGCCGCGCGCAACGAGGGTATCGGCGAGCTGGTGGACCATGCCCAGCATGTGGCGCGTTTCCGCGAGCGTCCCGGCCGCCTGGACTTCTGCGCACCCGATGGCCCAGACGGCGGTGCGCTGCACCGCTGCATCCACGGCATTGCCAACCTTATCGAGGACCATGCCGCGACGGCGCACATTCCAGTGCGTTTTGCGGCGACCAAGCTGGTTGAGGGCGACGAGCTGGTAACCGAGGCGCTTCACCTGGACCGTAACGAGCTTGATGCCATCGAGCACATCATTACCCAGATGGAGGGCGAGGCCGGCACCGATCGCCTGTCTGCGCTGGCCGATATGCGCTTTAGCTTTATCGGCGACGTGTGCGGGCGTTGCGTCGTCAAGCCGCACGAGAGCCGCGAGCACGTGCGCTCCGTCAAGATCGACCGCATCCTGACGGGTCGCTACACGGCCATTCCGGCGTTCCTGGTGATCATGGGCCTCGTCTTTTGGCTGACGTTTGGCGTGATCGGCGCGGCGTTGCAGGGACTCATGGAGAACGGCATCGCTGCCGTCATCGCCTCGGCCGATGCGGGCCTCAAGGCGTTCGGAACCAACGACGTCGTGCGCTCGCTGGCTGTCGACGGCGTGCTTACGGGCGTGGGCAGCGTGCTGACCTTCCTGCCGATTATCGTCGTGCTCTTCTTGTTCCTCTCCATTCTGGAAGACTCCGGATACATGGCGCGCGTGGCCTTTGTCATGGATAAGGTACTGCGTCGCTTTGGCCTGTCGGGCCGCAGCTTTGTGCCCATGCTCGTCGGTTTTGGCTGCACCGTGCCGGCTATCATGTCGACTCGCACACTCCCATCCGAGCACGACCGCAAGATGACGGTCATGCTCACGCCGTTTATGAGCTGTTCGGCCAAGCTGCCGGTCTATGGTCTGCTGTGCGGGGCGTTTTTCCCGCAGGCGACGGTCCCCGCCATGGTCTCACTCTATCTGATCGGCATCGCGGTCGGTTGCATCGCGGCTTTGGTGCTCAACCGCACAGCATTTAAGGGCGACCCGGTGCCGTTTATCATGGAGCTCCCCAATTACCGCCTGCCGAGCGTCAAGACGACGGTGATGCTGGCATGGGATAAGGCCAAGGACTTTATTACCAAGGCCTTTACCATTATCTTTGCTGCTACCGTGGTCATCTGGTTCCTTCAGACGTTCGACATTCGCTTTAATGTGGTCGCCGATCAGTCGCAGAGCTTGCTTGCGGGCCTCGGCAGCATCATCGCGCCGGCGCTGGCGCCGCTTGGATTTGGCGACTGGCGTGCGTCGACGGCGCTCGTCACCGGACTTATTGCCAAGGAGAGCGTCATCTCGACCCTCACGGTGCTTTTGGGCGCAACGTCGCCCGCGGTGCTGTCAACCATGTTTTCGCCGTTTACTGCCTATGTGTTCCTGGTCTTTACGCTGCTGTACCCGCCCTGCGTGGCGTCCATCGGCGCCGTCAAGAGCGAGCTGGGCGCGCGCTACGCCGTTGCCGTGTTCGCGTTTCAAGTGACGGTCGCCTGGATCGTGGCGTTTCTGGTCCACGGCGTTGGTGTTCTGATTGGCTTGTAAACGCGCGGTTTGCAAACAAAGCCTCTCTGTATATGGCGCATCCACGGGCTATACTCCTCTGTCGAACAGTCGGTTTGGCGGAGGAGTTTTTAGTTATGGCGTTTGACAAGGCGATGGCGCATTTGCGAGCGAAGGGCTTTGGCGACCGTGTGATTGTGCCTCAGGAGGAGACGGCAACTGTCGAGGAAGCCGCAGCGGCACTGGGAACGGCTCCCGCGCAGATCGCGAAAACGATGGCGTTCGATGTCGACGGCGCGGCGGTGCTCGTGCTGTGCGCCGGGGACGCGCGTGTCAACAGCTCCAAATTCAAGAAGTTCTTCCACGGCAAGCCGCATATGATTCCCGGCGCTGCGGTCGAGGAAGCCGTGGGGCATGCGCCCGGAGGTGTTTGCCCCTTTGGCATCAATGAGGGTGTGGCGGTTTATCTGGACGAGTCGCTTAAGCGTTTTGACACCATTTACCCGGCATGTGGTGACGACCATAGCGGTGTGGAGCTCTCGGTGCCCGAGCTGGAGGCGGCGTCCGACGCCCAGGGTTGGGTCGATGTCTGCCGCGGATGGGAGCCCGAGGATTAGGCCCCAAATGTCTGCGCGATTTTGGCCCCGCATCTGTACTGACGGATGCGGGGCTGTTGCTATATAATCGCCCACCGCTCAAGATAATCGGAGAGGTTTTCCTATATGGCTCAAACAAAGCAAGGTGGTATCTCACTCAAGCAGTGGCTCCCGCTTATCGGGCTCGCCTGTTGCGCGTTCGTATTCAACACGTCGGAGTTCATGCCCATCGGCCTGCTGACCGACATCGCCGCGTCGTTTTCGCTCACCGAGGCCCAAGCTGGCATCATGATCTCGGTCTATGCCTGGGGTGTCATGCTGCTGTCGCTGCCGCTTATGGTGTTTGCCTCGCGCTTTGAGTTCAAGCGGATGCTGCTGGGCGTGCTTGCCGTGTTCTCGCTGGGCCAGTTCCTGTCCGCCTTGGCGCCGACCTATCCCATCTTAGTCTGCGCGCGCCTGGTGGTTGCCTGCGCACACGCCGTGTTCTGGTCAGTCGCCTCGATCATGGCCTCGCGTCTGGTCGACACCCGCCACGGAGCGCTCGCCATCAGCATGATCGCCACGGGCTCGTCCATCGCGCAGATCTTTGGCTTGCCGATCGGCCGCGCCATCGGGCTGGCCGTGGGCTGGCGCATGACGTTTGCCGCGGTCGGGGCCTTCTCTGCTGCTGCGGTGGTGTACCAGGCGGCAGTGTTCCCGGCCATGCCGGCGGGTGAGCGCTTTACCGTCAAACAGCTGCCCGAGCTGCTTAAAAACCCGTTCCTGATCGCGCTCTACGCGGTTACGGTCTTTATTGCGACCGGCTACTACGCGGGTTACAGCTATATCGAGCCCTTCCTGGCTCAGGTCGCGCATGTCGACGCAAGCGCTATCACCATGACACTGACGGCGTTTGGCTGCTCCGGCCTGGTGGGCAGCTGGCTGTTTGGCCGTCTGTTCGATGGGCATCGCTTCCCCTTCTTGGCTATCACGCTTTCTGGCGTGGCAGCGGCCCTGCTGCTCATGACCCCCGCGGCTTCGGCGCTCGTGGCGGTGCTTGCCGTCTGCGCGTTGTGGGGCTGCTGTGGTACGGCCTTTAACGTGGCTTTTCAGGCCGAGCTCATCAAGTATACGCCGGCGGACTCGTCGGCCGTCGCCATGTCGATTTTCTCGGGCCTGTTCAATCTGGGTATCGGCACGGGCACCGCGATCGGCGGCGCCGTGGTTTCGGGTCCCGGCATCGCCTGGATCGGCTTTACGGGCGGGGCGATTGCCGTCGTGGGCGTCATCCTCGCCATCACGGTGCTATTTCCGGCCATACGCCGCGCAAAGCTCGTCGCCTAACCACATTCCCTCATCAGTTGCGGTGAAATAGTTCCTGTTTAAGGCCTCTGAAGGCCCAAGCGGGAACTATTTCACCGCAACTTAGAAAGGGGCTGGGGTAGCTAATTTGGGACGGGGCTATTTTAGCTACCCCTGCATCGGATGCGGGGTAGCTAAAATAGCCCCGTCCCAAATTAGCTACCCTGCTGGGCATACAATGGATATCGTTGTGTTGAGCTTACCGGGAGGTTGCTATGTGGGCATACGAGACGACGTTCTATCAGATCTATCCGCTGGGCTTTTGCGGAGCTCCGCGCGAAAACGCCGCGCCCGTTGCCGAGGATGAGCTCGCCCAGGCTGCCAACGCCGCGCCCAACCCCGATGCCCCCATCATGAAGATTGCCCAATGGGCCGATTACCTGCAAGAACTCGGTATTGGCGCCGTGCTCATCAACCCGCCGCTCGAGTCTGATGGCCACGGTTACGACACACGCAGTCTGCGCCACATCGACCGCCGCCTGGGTGGGGACGCCGACTTTGCCGCCGTGTGCGAGACGCTGCACGCCCACGGCATCCGCGTGGTGCTCGACGCCGTCTTCAACCATGTGGGCCGCGGCTTTTGGGCCTTCCGCGATGTGCAAGAGCGCAAGTGGGACTCGCCCTACAAGGACTGGTTCCACATTAGCTTTGACGGCGATTCCTGCTATGGCGACGGCTTTTGGTACGAGGGCTGGGAGGGCCATTTTGAGCTCGTGAAGCTCAACCTGCAAAATCCCGCCGTGGTTGATTACCTGCTCGAGTCCGTGCGCCGTTGGGCCGATGTCTTTGGCATTGACGGTCTGCGCTTGGACGTCGCCTATATGCTCGACCGCGACTTTATGCGTCGTCTGCACGCCTTTACCCGCGAGCTCAAGCCCGACTTTGTGCTGATTGGCGAGACGCTCCACGGCGACTACAACCAGATCGTCAACGACGAGATGCTCGACTCCTGCACCAACTACGAGTGCTACAAGGGGCTGTATTCCAGCTTTAACTCGGTCAACATGTTCGAGATTGCCCATTCGCTGCATCGCCAGTTTGGCGGCGATCCGTGGTGCATCTACCGCGGCAAACATCTGCTGTCGTTTGTCGATAACCACGACGTGCCGCGCCTGGCAAGCATCCTCACCGACAAGTCCTGCCTGCGTCCCGCTTATGGCATGCTGTTTGGCATGCCGGGTATCCCATGTGTCTATTATGGCAGCGAGTGGGGGATTGCCGGCGAAAAGGGCGGCCCTGATGGCGATTGGACGCTGCGTCCTGCGCTCGATGAGCCTGCGCCCAACGAGCTGACGGCCTTCATCAAGCAGCTCGCGCACCTGCGTTCGACAGACGGTGCGTCGGCACGCGCTCTCAACTACGGCGCGTACCGCAACGTGGTGATCCAGAACAAGCAGCTGCTGTTCGAGCGTGCCTGCGACGACGCGACAGTGTTCGTGGCAGTCAATGCCGTGAACGAGCCCTATACCTTTGGAGCCGGCGAACTCAACGGCTCCTTCGTCGACCTGCTTGCCGACGATGCGCCCACGGTCGAGCTGACGGGTACCCTCGAGCTTGCACCCTACGAGGTGCGCTATCTGTTGAGGGCCTAGGCCATGGCTGCATCCGACGAGGGCTATCAACATATTGAGCATGGGTTTGAGCCTGTGTTTGACGAGCGCTCGCGCATTTTGGTGCTGGGGTCGTTTCCCTCGGTGCTCTCGCGTGCCAATGCCTTCTACTATGGCAATCCGCAGAACCGCTTTTGGCGCGTGATGGCCGCGTGCCTCGGTGTGCCCGTGCCGCCCAACGAGGGCGACCCTTTGGCGGGCAGTGAGCCTGCGACGCTCGACGCCTCGATTGCCGCCAAGCGATCCATGCTGCTGAACGGCGGCGTGGCCCTGTGGGACGTGATCGAGAGCTGCGACATTAAGGGCTCGAGCGACGCGAGCATCAAAAACGTTGTGCCGGCGCATGTCGAGCGCATTGCCGGTGCAGCCCCTATCGAGGTCGTTGTCTGTAACGGCGGCACGGCAGGGCGGCTCTACAAGCGCTACCTGCAAGAGCGCACCGGGTTGTCTGCCATCATTTTGCCGTCAACGAGTCCCGCCAATGCGGCATGGCGCCTGGAACGCCTTGTCGAGCGCTGGCGCGAGGTCGTTGACTGGGGCGCTCTGTAATTTAGATATCTGATTGGGCACGGGTACCGAGGCGTTTCATGATGGCATGCCAGATCGGTGCGGGTAGCGCGGGCTTGACGCGCACCATCCCGTCGACATCGACGCTACCGGCATTGCCACCGCCAAGCAGCTGCGCATGCTCAATGGAGCAGCCCATGCGCACGGCGCCCACCAGCTTATCCATCGCTTCGGAAAACGGCCGACGCAGGAGCCCCATGCGTGGGGAATGACGAAGCGCCGCGATGCCGCTGCCGGTGTAGGCGATAACGCCGCCGCACCACGTTAGCCTGCGGAGTTCGCAAGCTTGGCGTAGACGCTCGATGAGCATGCGTGCCCCTTCGCTGCGCTCATAGGCGGCCCGGACGACAACATAGACGCGCGTTTCCGTGCCCCCAAGGCAATCAAGCGCCTGCTCTACGACGCTCATCGCCTCATCATCAAAGGCATCATCAACAGCGATCACCATGCCATCGACTACACCGGTGTCATTTGCCTTCAAGTTGACCGGGCGGGGGAGCACGGTGCCGGAAAGCTGTGCATAGGCGGCGATGGCATCCTGCAGGTCCCAGAGCAAAAACTCAAGATCGGCGCTATCGGGAATACTGATATACGTAATGGTCTGCAACGTTTTTGGTACATCGCCGCGTGCGGTCGTCTCCATGCCGCCTCCTTTCCGGTTGGTTTCCGTTTAGGTTACACCGTCTGGCGGCGCCTCGCCGCGCTATCCTAGTGCAACCCTTACGAAAGGAATGCCATGCGTCTGCCCATGAACACCTCGCTTGCCACGCTTAAGCCTTCTGGCATCCGCCGAATCAACGCGCTCGCTGCCCAGCACCCAGGATGCATTGCGCTCGCGCTCGGCGAGCCCGATTTTCCCACGCCCGACGTGATTAGCGCCGAGGTGACTGCTTCGTTGGACCGCGGCGACACGCACTATCCGCCCAATAATGGTCGTCCCGCCCTGCGCGGGGCGCTGTCTGCATATATGGGTGACGCGGGCCTTACGTATTCTGCCGACGAGGTCATTCTGACCGACGGCGCGACCGAGGCTCTGTCGGCAACATTCATGGCTGTGCTCAACCCCGGCGACGAGGTCATTATCCCCACGCCGGCCTTTGGCCTGTACGAGAGCATTGTCGTGGCCAATCACGCCAAAGCGGTCTTTTTGGATACGGAGTCTGCGCAATTCCAGATTGACGAAAACGCACTTCGTGCTTGCGTGACACCGGCGACCAAGGCCATCGTCATCTGCTCGCCCAACAATCCTACGGGCCGCATCCTCAACGCGGCATCGCTCGACGCCGTGGCGCGCGTGGCAGACCAGGCGGGCATCTACGTGGTCTGCGACGATGTGTACAACCGTCTGGTCTACGTGGATGGCTACGAGCGCTTTGCCCGGCGCCACCCGGAGCTACGCGAACAGACAGTAGTTATCGAGAGCTTCTCCAAACCCTGGGCCATGACCGGCTGGCGCTTGGGCTGGCTTGCGGCCGCAGAGCCCGTCATTGCCGAGATCGCAAAGGCCCATCAATATCTAGTATCGAGCGCCGTTTCCTTCGAGATGGACGCCGCAGCGCGAGCTCTGACCGTCGACCCCACTCCCATGCTCAAAGTCTACCGAGCTCGCCGCGAACGTGTGCTCGCAGCCTTAGGCACCATGGGCCTCGACGTAGTGGAACCAGCCGGCGCCTTCTACGCCTTCCCCAGCATTAAACAGTACGGCTTAACCAGCGATGATTTCTGCATCAGAGCCATCAAAGAAGCAAACGTAGCCCTAGTCCCCGGCAACTGCTTCGGCACCGAAAGCCACATCCGCCTCAGCTACTGCGTCTCCGACCAAGATCTGGACGAAGGCCTCCGCCGCCTGTCCACCTTCATTTCAACCTTATAGCCCAACGGGACGCAACGCATCAGCCCACCGACCCAAGCATTATGAGTGGGGGCGTCAGCCAACGAAAACCTGGGCTGCCCAAAGTCAACGCAGGCACGCGCCGCCGAAGGCCAGGCGCAAGGTTTTCGTAGATTCCGCACGAGCCGAAGAGCACTTAATGTACTCTTCGTGCGAGCCAGGACTTGACCGAGCGAAAACCTTGCGCCTGGCCTTCGGCGGCGCGACCGAGATGGTGGAATTGTGTACAGCCCGGTTTTCCGTTGACCGACGCCGGGGTCCCCGCCATAATACTTTCGGTTCACGCACGAATCCGCTGCCAGAGACAGCCGGTGCAAACGGGCATCGCCCGCGAGCTTAATGGGGTATCCCGCCAGCCGAGGTGGTCGAGTAGATATGTCTTCTCGCCCCCGTCGCTCATGCAGCGCGGGGGCTTTCTTTTTGGACATGCCCCCGTCACGTCCTTGTGGCGGACCGTGCCCGGAAAGAATTCGAGGAGGTGTAATTCATGCCCCAGCAGTACAAAATCGACAAGGTTGCAGAGATCGAGTCCCGTATCGCCGAGAACGCCGGTCTGTTCGTCGTCAACTACAACGGTCTGACGGTTAAGCAGGCTCAGGAGCTGCGTCATCAGCTTCGCGAGTGCGGCGCCGAGATGAAGGTCTACAAGAACAACCTGGTCAAGATCGCCCTCAAGAACCAGGAGCAGCCCGAGATCGACGAGATCCTCGCCGGCCCCGTCGCTTATGTCTTCTACGAGACCGAGCCGGTCGAGGCCGCTAAGGCCCTTAAGGACTTCTCCGCTAATTCCAAGGGTGTCCTTGAGATCAAGGGTGGTATCTCCGACGGCAAGGCCGTTTCCGCTGATGATGTTAAGGCTATCGCCGAGCTGCCCACCAAGGATCAGCTTCTCGGCCAGATCGCCGGTCTCATCTCCGGTTTCGCTCGCGACATCGCTGTCTGCGTCAACGGCGTTTCCTCTGGTCTCGCTCGTTCGATCCAGCAGGTCTCCGAGCAGAAGGCGGCCTAGTCGCTGTTTTCACCCGCGGCGGCAACGCCGCACCCCTGGCGCATTCGCGCCGTGTTTTAACTGATCTCCGTGCACAGACACGGAAACCGAAAGGACTTAGAAATGGCTAAGCTTACCACCGATGAGATCATCGATGCTCTTAAGGAAATGACCCTTCTCGAGGCTTCCGAGCTCGTCAAGGCTATCGAGGACACCTTCGGCGTTTCCGCCGCTGCTCCTGCCGCTGTTGTCGCCGCTCCTGCTGCTGGCGCTGCCGAGGCCGAGGAGAAGACCGAGTTTGACGTCGTGCTCGAGGGCTTCGGCGACAACAAGATCCAGGTCATCAAGGCCGTCCGTGAGCTCACCAGCCTTGGCCTGAAGGAGGCCAAGGAGGTCGTCGAGGGCGCTCCCAAGGCTGTTCTCGAGGGTGCCAAGAAGGAGGACGCCGAGGCTGCCAAGGAGAAGCTCGAGGCTGCTGGCGCTGCTGTCACCCTCAAGTAATCAGGCTTTCTTGCCAGATTTCTTTGCAGACGGGGCTCGCTATGCGAGTCCCGTCTTTTGTGTTTTAGCCCCTCATTCCCATTGCTCGACACGCAGAACGCCGCCGTCTTCGCCGTGCCAATCCCGTTACCGCTGGGGCCAAAAATTGCACCATTCGACCAATAATTTGCGTTGACCTGCTGAAGAATTGCGTTTGCCTTACGGCGACGGATGTCTCCGGCGGTAAGATACTCCGGTATCGCAATTTGGTCTGCGGCCGCTGTGTCGCACGCACAGGGCGCATTCTGCGCCTGCGAAAGGATCCTTGAATAACATGAAGGCAATCATCCCCGCCGCCGGTCTCGGCACGCGTTTTCTGCCTGGCACTAAATGCACGCCTAAAGAGATGCTGCCGGTGCTCGACAAGCCGGTCATTCAGTATGTCGTTGAGGAGGCACTCGACCCCGAGGAGGTCGACGACGCCATCATCGTTACCTCTCCCGGTAAGCCCGAGCTGCTGAGCTACTTCCAGCCCGATCGCTCGCTCGAGAATCTGCTGCGCGAGCGCGGTAAGGATGCTTACGCCGACGCTGTTGCCCACGCGGGCGGCATGCCGGTCGACTTCCGTTATCAGTACGAGCCCAAGGGCCTCGGTCATGCCATTCGCTCTGCTGCCGACGCCGTGGCAGGGGAGAACTTCCTGGTTCTTCTGGGCGACTACGTTGTGCCTAACCGTGACATCTGCGACAAGATGCTTGCCGTTTCCAAGGAGCACGGTGGCGCTTCGGTTATCGCCGTTGCCGCGTGCGCTCCCGAGGAAGTCAGCCGCTATGGTGTCATCGCTGGCGATCGTGTTGGCTCGCTCGAGGGTTTTGAGGACGCCGGCGACGCAGAGCCGGGCGCTGTCTGGCGCATCGGCGGTCTGGTCGAGAAGCCTGCTCCCGAGGCGGCTCCGTCCAACCTGTACATCGTCGGTCGCTATCTGCTGAGCCCGCTGGTCATGGACCTGCTCGCCGATCAGCAGGCCGGCAAGGGCGGCGAGATCCAGCTTACCGACGCCATGGCCCGCTCGCTCGACCGCGAGGCTATGTACGCTGTCGTCATCGACCCGCTCTCGGGCTACGACACCGGCACGCCCTCTGGTTGGATGGCCACCAACGCCCTCATGGCCGCAAGCGATCCTCGCTTTGCCAGCGCCTTCTGGGACGCCATCGACGAGCGCGGCGGTCTAAAACGTTAACGCGGTTTTACCAAACCGCGTAACGGCTCGACGCTGCACGGGCATCAGAGCGACAATTTGCCATTCAAAGAGGGCGGCATGACCAGAAGGTCAATGCCGTCCTCTTTTCATGTCAACTTGTTCGCTCTGATGCCCGTTCGCTGTCAGCCCTCTACCTGCTGATCTGTCATGGCTGAAACGGTACGGGTGCGGACTTCGGTCTGCACCCGTTTTTTATAAGAGCTGCGATTACTGGCTCTCCGTTCACAGAAAATATATGAACAGATGTTCGATACATATATATCTACCTGCATCTTTTCTGTCTAATAACTTTGCTACTCCAAAAACTCAATCGCGTCAAGGCTTTTCTTGCCCAACGGTCGGTACCTGATAAACTATTAGGTTGCGATAACTGGCGAAGCTATGCCTCGCCAACCCACCGAGCATTTCCGTGAAGGAGGAAAAACCTGGTGACCTACGCATACACTGCCACTGAGCGCAAGCGCGTCAGCTTCGGGAAAATCCCGGAGGCCATGGAGCTCCCCAACCTTATCTCTGTTCAAAGGGAATCCTTTGAGCGTTTTAAGGACGAGGGCCTTCGTGAGGCGTTCAAGGAATCCAGCCCCATCCAGAGTCAGAACCATGTTCTCGAGGTTACCTTCGGCGAGCATCAGTTCGGCGACCCCGCGCACACCGTCGAGGAGTGCCGCGAGAAGGATATGACCTATCAGGCTCCGCTTCTGACCGACGTCCGTCTCACCAACAAGGAGACCGGCGAGATCAAGGAGCAGCTCGTCTTCATGGGCGACTTCCCCATGATGACCGATCAGGGCACCTTCATCATCAACGGTACCGAGCGCATCGTCGTCTCGCAGCTCGTCCGCTCCCCGGGCGTGTACTACAGCTCCGAGATGGATTCGGGCAAGCAGATCTACAAGGCCCAGATCATCCCGTCCCGCGGTGCCTGGCTTGAGTTTGAGGTCGACAAGCGCGACCAGCTCATGGTCTCCATCGACCGTAAGCGCAAGCAGAGCGCCACGATGTTCCTGCGCGCCCTTGGCATCGCCGTCACCAATGACGACATCATCGAGCTGCTCGGCAACTCCGATGTGATTAAGCGCACCCTGGAGCGTGACACCGCCCTCACCCGCGAGGACGCCCTCATCGAGATCTACCGTCGTCTGCGCCCGGGCGAGCCTCCCACCGTGGACGCTTCCCGCAGCCTGCTCGAGGGTCTGCTCTTCAACCCGCAGCGCTACGACCTGGCCCGCGTCGGTCGTTACAAGGTCAACAAGAAGCTCAACCTCACCACCGAGGAAGAGGTCACGGTGCTCACCGACGAGGATATCGTCGCGACGCTGCGTTACCTGCTGTCCCTCGCTGCCGGCGAGCAGGGCTTCAAGGTCGACGACATCGACCACTTCGGCAACCGCCGCATCCGCACCGTCGGCGAGCTCGTCGCCAACCAGTTCCGTATCGGCATGAGCCGTATGGAGCGCGTCGTCCGTGAGCGCATGAGCTCGCAGGACATCGACGAGATCACCCCGCAGTCGCTCATCAACATCCGCCCGATCGTGGCCTCCATCAAGGAGTTCTTCGGTTCGTCGCAGCTGTCGCAGTTCATGGACCAGGCGAACCCCCTGACCGGTCTAACCCACAAGCGCCGTCTGTCCGCACTCGGCCCTGGTGGTCTTGCCGGCCACAAGTCGGGTTCCAGCCGCCGCACCAATGTGCCGACGGCCGTCCGCGACGTTCACAATTCGCACTACAGCCGCATGTGCCCGATCGAGACCCCCGAAGGCCCCAACATCGGCCTGATCGGCTCGCTCGCCCTCTACGCCCGCGTCAACGAGTACGGCTTCATCGAGGCCCCGTTCCGCCGCGTCGAGAACGGCGTTGCCACCGACCAGATCGACTGGATGACCGCTGACGAGGAAGAGAAGCACGTCATCGCGCCGGCCAACACGCCGCTCGATCCCAAGACCAACGAGTTCATCACGACCGATGCCGAGGGCAAGATCGTTCGTCCGCATAGTGTGATTGCCCGTACCCGCGACTTCGATGGCTCCTTCGGCGCTCCCGCCGACGTGCCCGTCGAGGACGTCGACTACATGGACGTCTCGCCGCGTCAGATGCTCTCCGTCGCAGCCACGCTGATCCCGTTCCTTGAGCACGACGACGCCAAGCGTACGCTCATGGGCGCCAACATGCAGCGTCAGGCCGTGCCGCTGGTTCACCCCGCCGCTCCCTATGTCGGTACCGGCATGGAGCGTCGCGCCGCTCTGGACTCCGGCGAGGTCACCCTGGCCAAGAATGCCGGCGAGGTCATCTTTGCCGACGCCGCCAAGATCATCGTCAAGCATGCCGGTGGCATGGACGAGTATCACCTGGCCAAGTACCAGCGCTCCAACCAGTCCACCTGCATCAACCACCGTCCGCTCGTGCGCGTCGGTGACACCGTTGAGCAGGGCGAGCCCCTGGCCGACGGTCCTTCGACCGATCACGGCGAGCTCGCACTGGGCCAGAACCTCACCGTGGCCTACATGCCGTGGGAAGGCTTTAACTACGAGGACGGTATCGTCGTGTCCGAGCGCCTGGTGGCCGAGGACCTGCTGACGACCATCAACATCACCCGTCACGAGATCGACGCCCGCGACACCAAGCTCGGCCCCGAGGAGATCACCCGCGAGATCCCGAACCTCTCCGAGGATATGCTTGCCAACCTCGACGAGGACGGCATCATCCGCATCGGCGCCGAGGTCGGCCCTGGCGACATCCTAGTCGGCAAGGTCACGCCTAAGGGCGAGAGCGCTCTGACCGCCGAGGAGCGCCTGCTGCGCGCCATCTTCGGTGCCAAGGCTCATGACGTTCGCGACACTTCCCTTAAGATGCCTCACGGCGCGTACGGCCGCGTCATCGACGTCGTCCGCTTTAGCCGCGAGAACGGCGACGACCTGGCCCCCGGCGTCAACGAGCAGGTGCGCGTCTACGTCGCCCAGCGTCGTAAGATCCAGCAGGGCGATAAGATCGCCGGCCGCCACGGCAACAAGGGTGTTATCTGTAACGTTCTGCCGGTCGAGGACATGCCCTACATGGCTGACGGTACCCCGATCGACGTTATCCTCAACCCGCTGGGCGTTCCTTCGCGTATGAACGTCGGCCAGCTGCTCGAATGCCACCTTGGCTGGGCTGCTGCCTGCGGTTGGGATACCGAGCAGGCCGACTCCGACAAGTACGTCCCCGGTCCGTTCTTCACTGCCACTCCCGTCTTCGATGGCGCCAAGGAGGACGAGATCGCCGAGGTCATCCGCCGTGCCAACAAGAACATGCTCAACAAGGCCACCGCTGCCTTTGGCGATCACATGCGCCCCGAGTTCGTCACCCAGCTTGACGAGCGCGGCAAGACTCGTCTGTTCGACGGCCGCACCGGCGAGGAGTTCCGCGAGCCCATTACCGTGGGTACGTCCTACATCCTCAAGCTCGGCCACATGGTCGACGACAAGATCCACGCCCGTTCGACCGGCCCTTACAGCTTGGTTACCCAGCAGCCTCTGGGCGGCAAGGCCCAGTTCGGCGGCCAGCGCTTCGGCGAGATGGAAGTTTGGGCACTGTACGCTTACGGTGCTTCCAACGTCCTGCAGGAGATCCTGACCGTCAAGTCCGACGATACCGTGGGCCGCGTCAAGACCTACGAGTCCATCGTCAAGGGCGAGAACGTTCCTGTCCCGGGTATCCCCGAGTCCTTCAAGGTTCTCGTCAAGGAGATCCGCTCCCTCGCACTGGACATCGAGCCCATGCACGATGCCGACGAGGACGCCTCCGCCCCTGTGACCGCCGAGGAGACCTCTGCCCTCGACGACTTGGCTGCGCTCGCCGGCGTTGACGCCGACGTCGAGGCCGAGGATGCCGAGACCGCCGAGGCGCCCGAGGCTGTCGCCGCCACGACCACTGATAAGGAGTAGTTGACTGTGGCAGATTTCGAAGCTACTGATTTTGACTCGGTAAAGATCTCCCTTGCCTCCGCCGACCAGATCCGTTCCTGGTCGCACGGTGAGGTCAAGAAGCCGGAGACCATCAATTACCGTACCCTCAAGCCCGAGAAGGATGGCCTGTTCTGCGAGAAGATCTTCGGTCCCGCCAAGGACTGGGAGTGCTCCTGCGGCAAGTACAAGGGCATCCGCTTCAAGGGCATCGTCTGCGAGCGCTGCGGCGTCGAGGTCACCTCGGCCAAGGTGCGTCGCGACCGCATGGGTCACATCGAGCTCGCCGCTCCTGTGTCCCACATCTGGTACTTCAAGAGCCCCACGAGCTTCCCGATGAGCCGTATGCTCGACATCAAGTCCAAGGACCTCGAGAAGGTTCTGTACTTTGCCAGCTACATCATCACCGAGGTCGACTATGAGGCCCGCGAGGCCGACGCCGACGACCTGCGCGAGGAGCTCGCCGCCGATCTGGAAGAGATCGATGCCGAGTGCGCCCGCCAGATCGAGTCCCTCAAGGAGCAGGGCAACCCCGAGAACTTTGACGAGTTCTCCGATGAGGAGCCGCTGACCCCCGAGGAGATCGCCTCCGGCATCGTCGACATCGAGGAAGAGTGCAAGGACGAGAAGCAGCTCCGTACGGACGCCTTCAACGCCTTCATGAAGCTCACCGAGCGCGACCTCATCTCCGATGAGCCGCTGTTCCGCGAGATGACCCGTTACTACTCCATGTACTTCAAGGGTGGTATGGGTGCCGAGGCCGTCCGCGACCTGCTCGCTGCCATCGACCTTCCTTCCGAGGCCGAGAAGCTCAAGGCCATCATCGCCGACGAGGACTCCCAGAAGCAGAAGCGCGAGAAGGCCGTCAAGCGCCTCGAGGTCGTTGACGCCTTCCTGAAGGGTGGCAACAGCCCCGCGAACATGATCTTGGACGTCATCCCGGTCATTCCGCCCGATCTGCGCCCGATGGTCCAGCTCGACGGCGGCCGCTTTGCCGCGTCCGACCTCAACGACCTGTACCGTCGCGTGATCAACCGTAACAACCGACTCAAGCGCCTGCTCGACCTGGACGCCCCTGCGATCATCGTGAACAACGAGAAGCGCATGCTCCAGGAGTCCGTGGACGCCCTGTTCGACAACGGCCGTCGTGGTCGCCCGGTCTCTGGCCGTGGCGGTCGCCCGCTCAAGTCGCTCGCCGAGGCCCTCAAGGGCAAGCAGGGTCGTTTCCGTCAGAACCTGCTGGGCAAGCGTGTCGACTACTCCGGCCGTTCGGTTATCGTTACCGACCCCAAGCTGCTGCTGCACCAGTGCGGTCTGCCCAAGACCATGGCGCTGGAGCTCTTCAAGCCCTTCGTCATGAAGCGCCTGGTCGAGCTTGGCAAGGTCGAGAACATCAAGGGCGCCAAGCGCGCTATCGACCGCGGTGCCACCTTTGTGTGGGACATCCTCGAAGAGGTCATCGACGGCCGCGTCGTGCTGCTCAACCGTGCACCGACCCTGCACCGTCTGTCCATCCAGGCCTTTGAGCCGGTGCTGGTCGAGGGCAAGGCTATCCACCTGCATCCGCTGGTCTGCTCGCCCTTCAACGCCGACTTCGACGGCGACCAGATGTCTGTCCACGTGCCGCTGTCCAGCCAGGCTCAGGCCGAGGCTCGCGTGCTCATGCTCTCTGCGAACAACCTGCGCTCGCCGGCATCCGGCAAGCCGGTTAACATCCCCTCGCAGGACATGATCATCGGTGTGTACTACCTGACCCAGGTCCGCGACGGCCTGCCCGGCGAGAACCACGTGTTCGCCAGCTTCGACGACGCGCTGCATGCCTATGACTGCCGCTCCGAGGTCGACATGCAGGCCAAGATCCAGGTTCGCGTGTCCGCCGAGAACGCCAACGTCATCAACGAGGACGGCACCCGTATCTTCCGCGTCAAGAACGGCAAGAACGAGTTCGTCGACTACGACGTCACCGGCAACAAGACCGCGCGCTTCGAGACCTCTATCGGCCGCATCATTTTCAACCGCCAGTGCCTGCCCGAAGACTACGAGTTCATGAACTACAAGATGGTCAAGGGCGATGTGGCCAAGCTGGTTGCCGACTGCTGTGATCGTTACCCCGAGGCCAAGGTCGGCCCGATCCTCGACGCCATCAAGTACTCCGGCTTCCACTACGCTACCCGCGCCGGCCTTACCATCTCGGTGTGGGACGCTCTCATCCCTGATGAGAAGCAGGAGCTGCTCGACCGCGCCCAGGCTAACGTCGACCAGATCAACGAGTACTTCGAGGAGGGCTTCATCAACGAGACGGAGCGCCACATCGAAGTCGTTAACGAGTGGACCGCTTGTACCGACAAGGTCGCAGCGCTCATGCTCGACTTGTTCGACGAGGAGAACCCGCTCTACATGATGGCCGACTCCGGCGCCCGTGGTTCTAAGACCCAGCTGCGTCAGCTCGGCGGCATGCGTGGCCTGATGGCAGACATGTCCGGCGAGACGATCGACCTTCCCATTAAGGCGAACTTCCGCGAGGGCCTGCTGCCGCTCGAGTACTTCATTTCGACCTACGGCGCCCGTAAGGGCCTGGTCGATACCGCATCCCATACCTCGGACTCTGGTTACCTGACCCGTCGTCTGGTCGACGTGGCCCAGGACGTCATCGTCCGCGAGGAGGACTGCGGTACGCACGAGGGCGTCACCTACAACCTCATCATCCCCGGCACCACCGACCTCAACACTGACCTCGTCGGCCGTTGCTTCATCCAGGACGTCGTGGCTCCCGATGGCACCGTGCTCTTTGAGCAGGACGGCTACATCGAGAAGGTCGCCGACATCCAGAAGATGGTCGATGCCGGCCTCAAGAAGGTCAAGCTTCGCGCGCTGCTCACCTGCCGCTCCAAGTACGGCGTGTGCCAGAAGTGCTACGGCTGGGATCTTTCCACCCGTCGTCCGGTCGCCATCGGTACCGCGGTCGGCATTATTGCCGCCCAGTCCATCGGCGAGCCCGGTACGCAGCTTACGATGCGTACCATTCACTCCGGCGGCGTCGCTGGCGTCGACGATATTACGCAGGGTCTGCCTACGGTCAGCCGTATGTTCGATATCGTCGGCAACGTCAACGAGAAGATCCTGGGTCGCGAGGCCGAGCTGGCTCCGTACTCCGGCCACCTCTCGATTAAGCCCGAGAAGTCCGAGTACGTGCTGACGCTCACCGACTCCGAGGACCACACCCGTGTCCTCGACGAGCGTCGCGTCCCCGCTTCGGTGCGCTTTATGCCCGAGATCGAGGACGGCTGCGAGGTTCGCGCCGGCGACCAGATCACCAAGGGCTTCGTCAACTTCCGCAACCTGCGCAAGCTGACCGACATCGAGTCGACGATGCACACCTTCGTCGAGAGCGTCAAGGACGTCTACACCAGCCAGGGCGTCGACCTGAACGACAAGCACATCGAGGTGCTCGCACGTCAGATGCTGCGTCGCGTTCAGATCACCAACCCCGGCGACTCCAAGTACCTGCTTGGTCAGTACGTCGACCGCTACGAGTTCGCCGACGAGGTCGAGCGCGTTGCCCGTCTGGGCGGTCAGGCTCCCGTGGCCGAGCCCGTCATCCTGGGTACGCTCAAGGTCGCGTCCAACATCGACTCCTGGCTGTCGAGCGCTTCGTTCATCCGTACCGCCGGCGTCCTTACCGAGGCTGCTATTGAGGGCAAGGTCGACCACCTGCTCGACCTTAAGTCCAACGTCATCGTCGGTAAGAAGATCCCGGCTGGTACCGGCCTCAAGCCGTACGCCAACGCCAAGCTGACGTATCGCACGGCCGACGGCTACGTGGACATCGATGGTCCGGCTTCGCCCAACGCCAAGTCGCTGCCCGAGTGGGCTCCTGTGGAGCTCAAGGACCTGGACGAGCAGCTTCCGCAGCAGCTCGACTGGGCCGGCTACGACGAGTTCGGCGGTGCTGACGGTTCGTTCACCCGCAACGGCCACACCATCTCCGCCGAGAAGGCTCGCCTGTACCTGTTCGACGACCTGGGCGTGTCGCAGCGCTGGACCAACAAGTTCAGCGAGGTCGGCATCGAGACGGTCGGCGACCTGGTCGGCAAGTCCGAGGAGGATCTGCTGCGCATCGATGGCATCGGTGCCAAGGCGATCGAGGAGCTCCGTGACGGCCTGGAGGCCCACGACCTGCTCTACATCCTCGAGAACAACGACGACGTTGCCGACGAGGAAGACCTCTCGCAGCTGCTGCAGATGGTCTTTAGCCCCGACGGTCCGGACGACATCCTGCTGGGCACCTCCGCCACGCCGACGCATCACGCCGACGCCGACGAGGAGCTCCTGGGCGCCCCGATCGACGACAAGAAGGCTCCCGCCAACGGTGCCATCAACGAGGACATGGCTTCCCTCGACGAGCTACTCAACCAGCTCGTAGACACCGACGACGCCGAAGAGGCCAAGGACAACGACGAGGAGTAACTAGTTCCGCCGTTCTAACGAACGGCGGCGACCTCCGTCGCTGCGCGGCCCCCAGAGCTACAATCTGTCATTCAAAAGGCAGGGCATGACCAAAAGGTCAATGCCCTGCCTTTTTCATGCCACCTTGTACGCTCTGGGGGGGCGCTCGCTTGCGTATGCTCAACCTGTTGCGTTCCATTGGTCCCCTGCCAATAAGGGACAGGTTTATTTTGATAGGTTTTTCCTGCAGGAATTTGAAACATTTCGTCCGGTAAGAGCGTATCTATGGTGAGGGCCTCATCGAGAATCATTACCGTCACCGGGAGGTGATTATGGAAGAACAAGCTTTTAGACAGGCGGTTGAAGATCACCGGGATGTCGTGTTTCGAATCGCGTTGACGTACCTGCGTGATCGCGCCGACGCCGACGATGTCGCTCAAGACGTCTTTCTGAAGTTACTCAAAAACGATGCGCAATTTGAAAGCTGGGAACATCTTCGTCGATGGCTTATCCGGGTCACGATCAATGAATGCAAATCTCTCTTTCGAAAGCCATGGAGGCGTGTGGAGGATATTGAGAACCTGGCCGATTCGCTTTCGGCGGCGCAGGATGAGACCAAGGCGGTCCTGTCAGACGTTATGCGACTTCCGGAGCGATTCCGTGTCCCCATCGTGCTCTATTACTATCTGGGCTTTTCGACCTCAGAGATTGCCGAGTTGTTGCATGTACCAGCCGCGACCGTTCGAACGCGTTTAGCTCGCGGCAGATCGAAACTCAAGTTCATCCTAGAGGAGGGCGACCGTGAAATCCAATCAAATCAAGCAGGCCTTCGAGTCCGTCCAAGCCGATAGCGATCTTGCTGACCGTGTTCTTTATGCCGCTGCTGGTGAGCCGCTTCGCCGAAAGGGTCACGCGAAGCCTCTGTATGTTGCCGTGATCGGATGCCTTGCCGGAGTGCTGGCGACCGGAGGGGTCGCCTACGCCGTTGTCAATTCCGGCTATTTTGCCTCAGCCTGGGGAAACCACGGCAATGGGGATTCCATTACCTGGACCAACGGTGGCTCATCGGGGACTAAATACACCTACACCAGAGAGTTTGGTGATGGCATCGCGCCCCAAAGCCTGGAGGGTGCAGTCCAGAAGGTTAATCTGTCCGTCGAGGGTAACGGTTATACGCTCGATATCCATGAGATGGCTATCGATCAAAACGGCTGCGGCGCCGTGACGTTTACGTTGTCCAATCCAAATGGAGTTAACTGCTACAAGCCGGCAGCAGAGATCGGCGAACTTGTTCTTTATGGTGAAGAAGAACAGGGCATCGGCACACCCGATATGAAGTTCGGCGAGGAATGGGCTGACACACGCTGCACCATTGATAAGGACACATCAAGCGATACTGTCATTAATGGCACGATGTACTTTGCTTCTATGGATCGCGAGCGAGGTTTTCAACATGCGGTCACCTGGAATATCTCGTGGACCGAGGGCGAAGGCGAGGATGCGAAGCCGTTCGAGGCATCGACGCCCGAGTTTAGCGTTGGAGCGTACGCCGATACAAAGGAACTCCGCTCCGATGACTCGACTCTTGAGATTAGCCCGTTTTCCATCCAGACGCACATCGATGATCTGGGCTATGAAGCAGTTGATAATAAGCTGACCGTCAGCTACAAGGATGGATCGGAGCAGACTATCGAAGATGACGACGCAGGGGTGTTCAACTTATATTTTTCTTATGCGCGCAATAGCGGAGAGAACATCTGGGTGCCAACGAAGTTGATTGATGTCGACCAAGTGGTCTCAGTAACGCTTGAGGGCACGAGGTGCACGTCAACAGGAGAGACCGAAACAGAAGTACCCTTTACCATCGTCTATTTGTAAGATTTGGGGCCGCTTCCTACTAGGGGAAGCGGCCTCTTTTGCGTTAAATGGAAACGCCGCCGATTTCCATGCGACAGATGAGAGCAGATTACCGCTGGAGCGCGACGTTTCCCCAGATAAAACCGACCAAAATAAACCTGTCCCTTTTTGGCAGGGAACGTTGCCCCGACGAACACGTCGGATTCCCGGGCCGGGTGGCACAGGGGTTAAGTTTGTCGCGAGTTCCGCACGAGCCGGAGGCCACTTAATGTGGCCTCCGTGCGAGCCAGGACTGTAGAGCAGCAAACTTAACCCCGGGGCCGCCCGGCCCGGGAATCCGCCCCCGCGCACAGGAGGGGATTCCTTTTGTGTAGGCTTTGCGGAAATGTGCCAATTTTGGGATACGCCCGGCGGCGTGGTCTGTTGACGGCACAGCTAACGCCACGTATCCTATCGAACTGCGTGTTTCGTAGGGGGATGCTGACCCCTCGATTCAAGCCGTTGCACTTTACAGAAAGCTGGAATCATTCGAGAAGGAGTACGCTTTGCCTACTATTAACCAGCTGGTTCGCCAGGGCCGTCGTTCCGTGCCCAAGAAGTCCAAGAACGCTGCTCTGCAGCACAACTCCCAGAAGCGCGGCGTGTGCACCCGCGTCTTCACCACGAGCCCCAAGAAGCCGAACTCGGCTCTTCGTAAGGTTGCCCGTGTTCGCCTCGTCAACGGCATCGAAGTTACTGCTTACATCCCGGGTGAGGGCCACAACCTGCAGGAGCACTCCATCGTGCTCGTCCGCGGCGGTCGTGTCCGTGACCTCCCTGGTGTCCGTTATCACGTCATCCGTGGCGCCTACGACGCTGCTCCGGTCCAGAACCGTATGCAGGCCCGTTCCAAGTACGGTGCTAAGCGCCCCAAGGCTAAATAAGCCAGATAACGTTTTGATACTTTCGCCGTGTGCCGCCTAAGCGCCGCACGGTAGACACTTAAGGAGATTTCACATGCCGCGTCGTGCAGCAGCTAATCGTCGTGAGGTTCAGCCTGACGCCGTTTACAACAACCGCCTGGTGACTCAGCTCATCAACAAGGTCCTTCTTGACGGCAAGAAGGCCACCGCTGAGCGCATCGTTTACACCGCTTTCGAGATCGTTGCCGAGAAGTCCGAGGGTGGCGACGCTCTCGCTACCTTCAAGAAGGCTATGGACAACGTCAAGCCCACGCTCGAGGTTAAGCCCAAGCGTGTCGGTGGCGCTACCTATCAGGTCCCGATGGAGGTCAACTCCCGTCGTTCCACCGCTCTGGGTATCCGCTGGATCGTCAACTTCTCCCGCGCTCGCAAGGAGAAGACCATGGCCGAGCGTCTCGCTAACGAGATCCTCGACGCTTCCAACGGCCTGGGCGCTTCCGTCAAGAAGCGTGAGGACGTCTTCAAGATGGCCGAGGCCAACCGCGCGTTCTCTCACTATCGTTGGTAAGTTAAGGTAAGGAACTAACATGGCTAAGCCTAAGTACAAGCTTTCCGATACCCGTAACATCGGCATCATGGCCCACATCGATGCCGGTAAGACCACCACGACCGAGCGTATTCTTTACTACACCGGTAAGACCCACAAGATCGGTGAGGTCCATGAGGGCGCTGCCACCATGGACTGGATGGTTCAGGAGCAGGAGCGCGGCGTAACCATTACCTCCGCTGCTACCACGTGCTTCTGGAACAAGGACGGTAAGGACTACCGCATCCAGATCATCGACACCCCGGGCCACGTTGACTTCACCGCCGAGGTCGAGCGCTGCCTGCGCGTCCTCGATGGCGCTGTCGCCGTCTTCGACGCCGTTGCCGGCGTTCAGCCCCAGTCTGAGACCGTTTGGCGTCAGGCTTCTACCTTCAACGTCCCCCGCATCGCCTTTATCAACAAGTATGACCGCGTGGGCGCTGACTTCTTCAACGCTATCGAGACCATGAAGGATCGTCTCGACGCTAACGCCGTGGCCGCTCAGGTCCCGATGGGCGCCGAGGACAACTTCTGGGGCGTCATCGACCTCGTTACCATGACTGCATGGGACTTCAAGGCCGACGAGAAGGGCATGACCTACCCCGAGCCGATGGACGAGATCCCGGCTGAGTTCGCCGACATCGCTGCCACCAAGCGCGAGGAGCTCCTCGACGCCGCTGCCAGCTTTGATGACGAGCTCATGGAGAAGATCCTCATGGAGGAGGACTTCACCGTTGAGGAGCTCAAGGCTGCTCTGCGCAAGGGCGTTCTGGCCAACGAGCTCAACCTCGTCTTCGTGGGCTCCGCCTACAAGAACAAGGGCGTCCAGGAGCTGCTCGACGCTGTCGTCGACTACCTGCCCAGCCCGATCGACGTCGAGGCCGTTACCGGTACCGATCCGGATACCGGCGAGGAGATCGAGCGTCATCCTTCCTTCGACGAGCCCTTCTCCGGCCTGGTCTTCAAGATCATGACCGACCCGTTCGTCGGTAAGCTCACCTACGTCCGCGTTTACTCTGGTCGCGCCGAGTCCGGCTCCTACGTGATCAACGCTTCCAACGGTCAGCGCGAGCGCCTCGGCCGCATCCTCGAGATGAACGCCGCCGAGCGTATCGACCGTGACGACGCTGCCGCCGGCGACATCGTTGCTTGCGTCGGCTTCAAGAACTCCACCACCGGTGACACCCTGTGCACCGAGGGCAAGGAGATCGTCCTCGAGAAGATCGAGTTCGCTAAGCCCGTTATCGACGTTGCCATCGAGCCCAAGACCAAGGCCGAGCAGGACAAGATGTCCCTGGCTCTGACCAAGCTCGCCGAGGAGGACCCGACCTTCACGGTGTCCACCAACCACGAGACCGGCCAGACCATCATCGCCGGCATGGGCGAGCTGCACCTCGAGATCATCGTCGACCGCCTGCTCCGCGAGTTCAAGGTTGACGCTAACGTCGGTAAGCCCCAGGTTGCCTACCGCGAGACCGCTGGTCACGACGTCGAGAAGGCTGAGGGCAAGTTCGTCCGTCAGTCCGGTGGTCGCGGTCAGTACGGCCACGCCGTCATCAAGCTCGAGAAGATGGAGGAGGGCTTCGGCTACGAGTTCGTCAACGCTATCGTCGGCGGCGTCGTGCCCAAGGAGTACATCCCGTCCATCGACAAGGGCATCCAGGAGGCCCTGAACACCGGTGTTATCGCCGGCTTCCCGGTCCTCGACGTTAAGGTCACCCTGTTCGACGGTTCTTACCACGAGGTCGACTCCTCCGAGGCCGCCTTCAAGATCGCCGGTTCTATGGCTATCAAGGACGCCCTTAAGAAGTCCGATCCGCAGCTGCTCGAGCCGATCATGGCTGTCGAGGTCGAGACCCCCGAGCAGTACATGGGCGACGTCATGGGCAACCTCTCCGGTCGCCGCGGCAAGATCGAGGGCATGGAGGATCGCAAGAACAGCAAGCTCATCCGTGCCAAGGTGCCGCTGGGCGAGATGTTCGGTTACGCTACCGACCTTCGCTCCCAGACCCAGGGCCGTGCATCCTACACGATGCAGTTCGACTCTTATGAGCCCGCGCCCAAGTCCATCGTGGACGAGGTCATGAGCAAGAACGCCTAAGTTCGAGCTCCCTGTTACGTAATCCGCGAGAACATCTCTCGCACTCTTTGGAGGTTTAAGTTGGCTACCCAGAAGATCCGCATTCGCCTCAAGGGCTATGATCACGAGGTCGTCGATCAGTCCGCGAAGCTCATCGTCGAGACCGCTCAGAAGACCGGCGCTCGCGTTTCCGGTCCTGTCCCCCTGCCCACCGAGCGCAACCTGTACACGGTTATCCGCTCGCCGCACGTGAACAAGGACTCCCGTGAGCAGTTCGAGATGCGCACCCACAAGCGCCTCATCGACATCCTCGACCCCACCTCGGGCACCGTTGATTCGCTTATGCGTCTCGACCTCCCCGCTGGCGTCGACATCGACATCAAGCTCTAAGCGATATCGCTCATAGCTTACAGGGCCCCGCTGCCATTACGGTGGCGGGGCTCTTTTGTTTTGAATGATGGTTTGGACTGCCGGGTAATGCTGCCGAGTAGGTGGCTGCGGCGCTCTATTCGCTCAATGGGCGCAATGACGCCTCCTCAAAATGGAAGGAACGCAAGCCGTCTTCAGTTTCGATACACGCGCGACCAAAGCCATCGACCGTTTTAAAGATGCCTCGCGCCAGCACGTCCCCGGCAGGGGAGCGGGCGATAACGTGCTCCCCGATCCAATTGAGGTGAGTGATATATTCGTCGTGGACGGGAGCGAGCGGACCGGCGTTTTCTTTCTTGGCATTGAGGCGCTCTGCCCAGGCATCTACAGCGTCTATAACTGCGTGATAGACCTCATCGAGGAGCATGTCGACAGCAGGAACGTTCTCGTTGAGATCCGAGAGACCGATTGCCGGCAGGCCGCCATCGGGAACCTCTGAGGGCACATAGTTCACATTGACGCCAATGCCGCAGACGGCGAAGGGTTTGCCTTCGTTATCGCGTGCCGCCTCGACTAAGATGCCGCCGAGTTTGCGCCCTCGAGCGACCAAGTCGTTGGGCCATTTAAGTCCAATCTCGTTTGCAAGACCCTGCTTTTCGAGCGCCTCGAGTACCGCTAGGCCGCTGACGGCGGCAAGACCAGAGTACTTTGCAGGATTAACGCATGGACGCAGGACAATTGAAAGCAATAGGTTGCCGGCGGTTGAATCCCACTTGTGGCCGCGTCGGCCGCGTCCTGCTGTCTGAGCCCGGGCGGCAAGTCCTGTGCCGTGCGGCGCTCCCTGTTTTCCTGCTTCGAGCAGGTCATCGTTGGTCGATCCGGTTACGTCGACTATCGTTAATTTGGCATCCATAACGGCTGCTACCTCCTTAATGAATAAGTGAATAACGCAATGGTGTCGAGAGATAGACACAATGTGAAGCCTTTGTCGCATTTGGGCAATTTAATGTTAACACGTCAACAACGACTGAAATGCGCTATCCTCTCTTGGTCGATGTAAACACGTCAACAACTCAAAGGAGGTTAGTGATGGGTTTCACGATTCTTGGAACGGGCTCGGCGCTTCCTAAGCGCAGTGTTTCCAATGACGAGCTGTCCGAGTTCCTCGATACCTCGGATGAGTGGATTTTTACCCGCACGGGTATCAAGAGCCGCCACGTCTGCACCGCCGAGTCACTTGATGACCTTGCCGTAGCGGCGAGCGAGCGGGCACTCCAGGTGTCCGGAATCGACGCGAGCCAGTTGGATTTGATCGTCTGCTCGACGACGACGGGTGACCATCTTGTTCCCGCTGAGGCATGTGCCGTCGCTGAGCGACTAGGCGCGACGTGCCCTGCCTTCGACGTTTCGGCGGCCTGTGCCGGCTTCGTATTTGCGCTCGATGTTGCCGAGGGCTATATCGCCCGGGGTCGTGCCAAGCGCGTGCTTATCGTTGCTGCCGAGCAGATGACGCGCGCGCTCGACTGGACCGACCGCGCCACCTGCGTGCTCTTTGGCGATGGGGCGGGCGCCGCGGTGATTGAGGCTGGGGGAGACAGCCCCCTTGCCGTTGGGCTTTCGACGGCGCCCGACGTCGAGACGTTGCGCGTTCCCGGTCTGGTCGGCACCTCGCCGTTTAAGGCCTCCGCAGATAGCGAGAGCGTGCTGTCCATGAATGGCCGCCGCGTGTTCAAGTTCGGCGTCAACGCCATCTGCGACACGGTCCATAAGCTTGCGAGCGATGCGGGCATTTCGGTCGAGGACATCGACCATTTTGTATTCCATCAGGCTAACGAACGAATCCTGAGTCAGGCGGTCAAGCGCCTCGGCGTGCCAGGCGAGCGCGTGGTTCGAACGCTGCGCGAGACCGGCAATATTTCGAGCGCCTGCATTCCCTTTGCGCTTGATCGGCTGGCGCGCACCAACGCACTGAATGCGGGCGACACCATCGCCCTCGTTGGATTTGGCGCCGGCCTGGATATAGGTGGCTATCTGCTTCGTTGGAAGTAGTCGCACATAGGAAATGAAAACGCCCCTGGGGCACAAACAAAGGAGAACTACCATGGCAGATCAGAAGACCTTCGAGCGCGTTTGCAACGTTATCCGCGAGACCGCTGGCCTTGACGACGTCGAGATGAAGCCCGAGTCCACGCTCGAGGAGATTGGTCTCGACAGTCTGGGCACCGTCGAGATCCTCGTCGCCGTCGAGGACGAGTTTGGCATCCAGCTCGATACCGAGGAGAACCCCAAGACGGTCGGCGAGTTCGTCGATACGGTCGAGGCGGCATTGGAGAAGTAGTGATGCTCAAGACTCCTCTCTGCGATCTGCTCGGCATCGAAAAGCCCGTGTTCCAGGGCGGTATGGCCTGGATTGCCGACGCCTCGCTGGCGTCCGCAGTGTCCGAGGCGGGTGGCTTAGGGATTATCGCGTCCATGAGCGCCGACGCCAACTGGCTGCGCGACCAGATTCACGAGCTGCGCGCCAGGACGGATAAGCCCTTTGGCGTCAACGTCATGCTCATGAGCCCGTTTGCCGACGAGGTCGCGCAGGTCGTGATTGACGAGCGAGTGCCGGTCGTCGTGACGGGTGCCGGCAATCCCGCCAAGTACATGAAGGCTTGGAACGAGGCAGGCATCAAGGTCATCCCGGTCGTTGCCTCGGTGGCGCTGGCACGCCTCGTGGCACGCCGTGGAGCCACGGCGGTTGTTGCCGAGGGCACCGAATCGGGCGGCCATATTGGCGAGACCTCGACGATGGCACTGGTGCCGCAGGTCGTCGATGCGGTCGACATCCCTGTTGTGGCAGCCGGCGGTATTGCCGACGGCCGCGGCGTGGCGGCCGCCTTTATGCTGGGCGCTGCCGGCGTGCAAGTGGGTACGCGCTTTCTGGTCGCAAACGAGTGCACCGTATCCGAACAGTACAAAGAGCTGGTGATCAAGGCGGGCGACACGTCGACGCGCGCGACCGGTCGCTCGACGGGACATCCGGTTCGCGCCCTCAAGAGTCCCTTCACCAACGCGTATGCCAAGAACGAGGCGGCGGGCGCAAGCCCCGAGGAGCTCGGGGCCATGGGCACGGGCGCGCTTCGTAAAGCCGCAAAGGACGGAAATTACGAAGAGGGTTCGTATTTGTGCGGACAGATTGCCGGCATGGTCAACGAACGCCAGAGCGCACGCGAAATCGTCGACGATCTGGTCGATGGCGCCGAGCATGTCCTGAAGGGTGCGTCCGCATGGGTAGCGTAGCGTTTCTATTTGCCGGTCAGGGTGCCCAGCATCCCGCGATGGGCGTCGACCTGATCGAGACATCGCCGGCGGCTGCCGAGGTGTTCGCCATTGCCGACGAGGTGCGCCCGGGGACGAGCAAGCAGTGCCGGAGCGCCTCGAAAGAGGAGCTCTCGCAGACCGAGAACACGCAGCCTTGCGTGTTCGTGCACGACTTAGCTGTCGCCGTCGCCCTGCGCGAGCGCGGCGTGGTGCCTGCCGCCTGTGCGGGATTCTCGCTGGGCGAGGTCGCAGCGCTCACCTTCGCGGGGGCATTCGATACGCGAGCGGGTTTTGAGCTCGTGTGTGAGCGCGCGGCATTGATGGCCACGGCGGCCGAGCGTCACCCCGGCGGCATGCGCGCCGTCATCAAACTCGATGCGGCGCAAGTCGAGGGCCTGGCAAAACAGGCCGGCGAGGACTGCTGGCCGGTCAACTACAACAGTCCGCAGCAGACGGTTGTTGCCGGAGCGCCTGAGGCGCTGCAGGAGCTCGACGTCCTAGTAAAAGAGGCTGGCGGCCGCGCTATGAAAGTCGCGGTGTCGGGTGCATTTCATAGCCCCTATATGGCCGAGGCGACCTGTGGCCTTGCTGCATATATCGAGGCCGGTCACGCGCCGTCCCCGTTGCTCATTCCTGTTATGGCAAACATGACGGCAGCGCCCTATCCGGCGGACCCGCGAGCGGCATCGGATGTCTTGGCCAACCAGGTGAGTCATGCCGTTCGCTGGGCCGACACGCTGCATACTCTGCAGGATCAGGGCATCGACACGTTTATTGAGGTCGGTCCTGGCAAAACGCTGTCGGGCCTGGTCAAGCGTACGCTGAGCGACGTTCGCGTGTATTCGTGCGAAACGGCCGAACAGGTCGCAGCTATTGCCGACGAGCTCGCATAGCCCACAGGACTGTAACCCGAAAGGAATGACATGGGCAACTTGAACAACGGCGCGCTCGAGCGCAACGACTCGCGTCGCGTGGCGCTGGTCACGGGCGGCTCGCGTGGTATCGGCCGCGCTTGTGCCGTGGGCCTGGCGGAGGATGGCTACGATATCGCCGTCGTCTATGCCGGCAGCGTCGATGCGGCGCGCGAGACATGCGAAGCCTGTGAGGCGGCTGGCGCCACGGCGCGCGCATATCAATGTGACGTGGCCAACCCCGATGCCGTCAACGCGTGCGTGGAGACGGTCCTCAACGACTTTGGCTCCATTTGGGCGCTTGTCAACAACGCCGGCATCACCCGCGATGGCCTGCTCATGCGTATGGGCGATGACGCCTTCGATCGCGTGCTCGATGTCAATCTCAAGGGCACGTTCAACACGACGCGTGCGCTCACCAAGACTTTTATGCGCCAGCGCGGCGGTTGCGTCATCAACATGAGCTCGGTCGTGGGCCTGATGGGCAATGCCGGGCAGGCCAACTACGCTGCCTCCAAGGCGGGTGTGATAGGGCTTACCAAAGCGGTCGCGCGCGAGCTTGCGCCCCGCGGCGTGAGGGTTAACGCGGTCGCCCCCGGGTTTGTCGAGACGGACATGACGGTAAAGCTCTCGGAGAAGGTGCGTGCGGCAACCGAGGAGCAGATTCCCCTTAAGCGCATGGCGCGCCCCGAGGAAGTGGCCGGCGTGGTGCGCTTTTTGGCGAGTGATGCGGCTGCCTACATTACGGGCGAGGTCGTACGCATTGACGGTGGAATGGCGATGTAGAAACCAGGGCCGAAGAACGGCTTGAATGAGGAGACCAAGATGGAACAGAGAGTTGCAATCACCGGCATCGGTGCCGTATCGCCGCTCGGCAACACCGCGCTTGCCACCTGGGCGGCCATGTGTGCCGGCACGTGCGGCATCGGCCCGATCACGCACTTCGATACCGATGCGTTTGCCGTCAAGGTGGCGGCCGAGGTCAAGGGTTTTGACGGCAACGAGTACTTTGGCAAGCGTGACGCCAAGCATCTCGATCCCTGCGTTCAGTTTGCGATGGCGGCTTCGGACGAGGCCATGCACGATGCGGGCTTTGATGCCGAAGGCGCCATCGATCGCGAGCGCCTGGGCGTTTACGTGGGCTCGGGCGTGGGCGGCATGACGACGCTCGTCGACAACGTCCATACGATTGCCGAACGTGGGCCTCGTCGCGCATCGCCCTACATGATCGCGATGATGATTCCCAACATGGCTTCGGGCAACATCGCGATTCGTCATAAGGCAAAGGGCCCGACCCTGCCCGTGGTGACCGCCTGCGCGACTTCTGCCCATGCGGTGGGCGAGGCGTTTCGCGCCATCAAGCACGGCTATGCCGATGCGATTCTCGCCGGCGGTACCGAGGCCGCAATTATCCCCGATGCCGTTGCGGGCTTTACGTCCTGCCGCGCATTGACCACCAACCCCGATCCCGCGACGGCCTGCCGCCCGTTCGACGCAGACCGCGATGGTTTTGTGATGGGTGAGGGCGCCTGCGTGCTCGTGCTCGAGAGCATGGAGCATGCGCAGGCGCGCGGTGCGCACATTTATGCCGAGGTCGTGGGCTACGGCAACACCGATGATGCCTATCACATTACGAGCCCCGACCCCGATGCCGCCGGCATTGCCCGTGCGATATCGCTGGCGGTGGCCGAGGGCGACGTCAAGCCTTCCGAGGGCCTCTACATCAATGCCCACGGCACCTCGACCAAGCTCAACGATTCGTCCGAGACGGCGGGCATTAAGCGTGCACTCGGCGAGGACGCGGCGCGCGCCGCACATGTCTCGTCGACCAAGTCGATGACGGGGCACATGATCGGCGCCACGGGGGCCATCGAGGTCATGGCCTGCGCCATGGCGCTCGAGCAGGGCGTGGTGCCCCCGACCATTAACTACCACATGCCCGATCCCGCCTGCGATCTTGATTACACGCCCAATCGCGCGGTTCGCGCCGACCTTACCTGGGCGCTTTCGACCAACCTGGGCTTTGGCGGGCACAACGCCGCCATCGCGCTGCGTAGATATACGAGGAGCTAGAGCATGGATTCCAAAAGACTTGCCGAGATAGCCGATGTGATGGAGGACCGCGGCCTTACGCGCGTACGTGTTGAGGAGCCCGATGGCACCGCGGTCGAACTCGAGCGCGCGAGTGCCGCGCAGCCGGTTGCCGTGCCCATGCCTATGCCGGGTGCCGTGGCCGCTCCGGCGGTGGCTCCTGTCGCCATGCCTGCCGCCGCGCCGGAGCCCGCCGCGCAGGGGCCCGCCGCCGCACCGGAGATCAAGGGCACCGAGGTAACCGCTCCCATGGTTGGCGTTTTCTATGCTGCCCCGGCGCCGGGCGACGAGCCGTTTGTGCGCGTGGGCTCCATGGTCAAGGCCGGCGAGACCCTCTGCATCATCGAGGCCATGAAGGTTCTCAACGAGGTGACGGCGGAGGCAGACGGTGAGGTGCTCGAGATCTGCGTGGCCGACGGCGACCTCGTGGAGTTTGGCAGCTGCCTCATGAGGATCGGATAGGTGATATCCATGAACAAAGAAGAGCTCAAGAAGCTGTTACCGCATCGCGAGCCGATGCTTTTGCTCGACGAAGCCGAGCTGGTGGGCGACGAGGCCCACGGCAAGATCACGATTACAGGCGACGAGTACTTTTTGCAGGGACATTTTCCGGGAAACCCGGTCGTTCCCGGCGTGATTCAGTGCGAGATGCTCGCCCAGAACTGCTGCGTGCTGCTGATGGGCGATGAGGAGGCGCGCGGCGCGACGCCGTTCTACACGAGTCTGGACAAGGTGCGCTTTAAGCGTCCGGTGCGCCCGGGCGACACGGTGGATCTAGTGTGCTCCATCACGCGTGCGCGCGGGCCGTTCCGCTTTGCGACGGGTACTGCGAGCGTCAACGGTGAGGTTTGCTGCCGCGCCGATATGTCTTTTGCACTCATGCACGAAAGTTAAGGAAGGCTCCATGTTCGACAAAGTGCTCATCGCCAACCGCGGCGAAGTCGCGGTCCGTGTTATCCGCGCGTGCCGCGATATGGGCATCAAGACCGTCGCCGTTTATTCCACGGCCGATGCGGACGCGCTGCACGTGCAGCTTGCCGACGAGGCGTATTGCATCGGCGGCCCGCGTCTTGCCGAGAGCTATCTCAACGACGATGCCGTGCTCACCTGTGCCGTAAAGTCGGGAGCTAAGGCAATTCATCCCGGCTATGGCTTTTTCTCCGAGAAGGCGAGCTTCGTGCGCGACTGCGACAAGTACGGTCTGGCGTTTGTCGGTCCCTCGGCCGAGGTCATCGACAGCATGGGCGACAAGGATGCCGCACGTAGAACGGCTGCCGCGGCGGGCGTGCCCATCGTGCCGGGCTGCGATTTGCTCAAAAGCCCCGAGGAGGCAACGGCCGAGGCCGAGCGCATTGGCTGCCCCGTGCTTATTAAGGCGCGTGCAGGCGGTGGCGGTCGCGGCATTCGCAAGGTCGAGCGCGTGGAAGATGCGGCAAAGGCGTTCATCGAGGCGCGTGCCGAGGGCGAGGCTGTTTTTGGCGACGGCGAGTGCTACATGGAGAAGTTCGTCGCGCCGGCGCACCACGTTGAGGTGCAGATTATGGCCGATAAGCAGGGCCATGTGTTTTCGCTCGGCGAGCGCGAGTGCTCGGTGCAGCGTCGCAACCAAAAGCTGATCGAGGAGAGCCCCGCGCCGTGCCTCGACGGACACGACGACATTCGTGCTCGCATGCACAAGGCGGCGCGTGACCTGGCTCGTGCCGTCGGCTACGAAGGAGCCGGTACCATCGAGTTCCTGTATTCGGACGACGGCAATTACTACTTTATGGAAATGAACACGCGCTTGCAGGTGGAGCATCCGGTTACGGAGTTTGTGACCGATACCGACTTGGTCAAGTGGCAGCTGCGCGTGGCAGCCGGCCAGCCTCTGCCCTTTGAGCAGGAGGACATGCCGGTTCGCAACCACGCCATGGAGTGCCGCATCAATGCCGAAACGCCGGACTTTCTGCCGTCATGTGGAACGGTCACCGCGTTGCGTGTGCCGGGTGGCCCGCGCGTGCGCTGGGATTCCGCCATGTTTACCGGTGCGAAAGTTCCGCCGTACTACGACTCCATGCTCGGCAAGCTCATCGTGTGTGCGCCCACGCGTGACGGCGCCATTCGCAAGATGCGCTCGGCCCTGGGCGAGCTCGTGATTGAGGGCGTGAGCGAAAACAGCGAGCTTCAGCTCGACGTGCTGGCAAACGACGAGTTTTTGTCGGGCATGTATCACACCGATCTGATGGGGCATCTCTATGCTGATGAATAGAAAAGCGAAGACGGTCAACGTCCTCGAGGGGCCGATGACCGAATCGTGCGCCGAGTTTCCCGCGCGCCACGTGTTTATCAAGTGCCCGGAGTGCCGCCGTGTGATAGATGAGGCACGCCTGCACGACAACCTCGAGGTCTGCCCTCGTTGCGGCAAACACTTTCGCGTGAGCGGTCGCGCGCGCATGCGCATGACGGTTGACGAGGGCACGTTTGAGGAATGGGATGCCAATCTGGCGTCGGAGGACTTCCTCTCGTTTCCCGGCTATGCCGACAAGCTTAAGAGCGTGAGCGAGCGTTCGGGCGAGCGCGATGCCGTTGTGTGCGGCAGGGGCAAAATCTGCGGCTGCGATACCGCGCTCTTCTTTATGGATGCCAACTTTATGATGGGCTCAATGGGCTCCGTGGTGGGCGAGAAGATCTGTTGTGTCTTTGAGCGCGCGGCCGAGTTGGGGCTTCCGGTCGTTGGCTTTACCGTTTCGGGCGGTGCGCGCATGCAAGAGGGCGTGACATCGCTCATGCAGATGGCCAAGATTTCTGCGGCGGTTAGGCGCCACAGCGAGGCGGGCGGCCTGTATATCACGGTGCTCACCGACCCCACGACCGGAGGCGTAACCGCGAGCTTTGCCATGGAGGGCGACATTATCCTGGCCGAGCCCGATGCCCTGACGGCATTTGCCGGCCCGCGCGTGATCGAGCAGAACATGCACAAGCGTCTGCCCAAGGGATTCCAGCGTTCCGAGTTTTTGCTGGAGCACGGCTTTTGCGATGCCGTTGTTCCGCGTGGCGAGATTGCGCTCACGGTAGGCGAGCTGCTGGCGCTGCACGAAGGGCACGCGCCCGGCCTGGGGGCACCGCATGAGATCGTGCATACGGGTCGCCGCGGCAAAAAACTGGGACACTTGTTTAAGCGCTCGGCCGCACCAAAAAGCGCGCTCGAAATCGTCAAACAGACTCGCTCGGCGAACCGCGCCACGGCAGGCGAGATGATCTCGTTGGGTCTCGACGGATTCGTAGAGCTGCACGGCGACCGCTACTTTGGCGACGATGCTGCCGTGGTGGGCGGCATCGGCTGGAAAGACGGGCGGCCCGTGACGGTTATCGCCATCGAGCGCGGTACCACGACCAAAGAGCGCATGCGTCGCAACTTTGGTATGGCACATCCCGAGGGCTACCGCAAGGTACGTCGCCTGATGCACCAAGCCGAGAAATTTGGCCGGCCGGTCCTGTGTCTGGTCGATACCTCGGGCGCGTTTTGCGGCATCGGTGCCGAGGAGCGCGGTCAGGGCGAGGCGATTGCCCAGAACCTTATGGAGATGAGCGGCCTTAAGACGCCGATCGTTTCGGTGGTGACGGGCGAGGGCGGTTCCGGCGGCGCGCTGGCGCTGTCCGTGGCCGACCGCATCCTGATGCTCTCGAGCTCGGCCTATTCGGTCGTGAGCCCCGAGGCCTGTGCGTCGATCCTGTGGAAGGATACCGAGCGCGCGAATGAGGCCGCCGAGGCGCTTAAGCTCACGGCCCCCGATCTGCTGGCGCTCGGCATCATCGACGGCATCGTTGACGATAGGGGCCTGTCGCATGAGGAGATCGCCGGCGCCGTCATGTCCTCGGCATTTGATGTCTTCGATACGCTTGGGCAGCTCGACGACGCGACCCTCACAAACCTCCGCTACGAAAAGTACCGCGCAATCGGTCGGTACCGCACGATGTGACAAAGGGACAGTCCGCATGTCACATTCCAAGGCCGTGGCCCGTGTGGGTTGCGGCCTTTTTGTATCTGGAGGACAAAGTGGCTACACTACAATCCGTTTGAGCAATAGATATATAGGTAGTACCGTGGGGGCGGATGTAGATGGTCGAGTGGATCGTTCGTCGTGCGCAGGGCGACCGTGCGCGCGTGGGCACGTTGACAGGCGTGGTGTGTATTCTCGCCAATGTGGCACTATGCGCTGCGAAGGGTGCAATTGGCGTGCTGTCGGGATCGGTTTCGATTGTGGCGGACGCCATGAACAACCTGTCCGACGCAAGCTCAAACATCGTGAGCGTGCTTGGCTTTAAGCTGGCGAGCAAGCCGGCAGACCCCGAACATCCATACGGACATGGTCGCTACGAGTGTCTCTCGGGTCTGGTCGTGGCGGCGCTCGTGCTGCTGATCGGCCTTGAGCTTATCAAGTCCTCGGTTGAGCGCGTCATCCACCCCGAGCCTGTCGATTTCTCGCTTGCCCTGGTGGCGGTCCTTTCGCTTTCGATGGCCGTTAAGCTGTGGATGGCGGCCCTCAACCAAAAGCTCGGCGATCGCATTGAGTCCGAGACGATGCATGCGACCGCGCAGGATTCCAAGAACGATGTCCTTGCCACGGGTGCTGTGCTGGCGTGCGCGATTGTTTCCCAGATGGTGCATGTCAATCTTGACGCTTGGGTTGGACTTGCCGTTGGCGCCTATATCGGCTGGAGCGGTTTTGAGCTCATCCAGGATACGGTGAGCCCGCTTTTGGGCCAGGCGCCCGATCCCAAGCTGGTCAAACATATCCGAGACAAGATCATGAGCTACCCCGGCGTTTTGGGCGTCCACGACCTTATGGTTCACGATTACGGTCCGGGCAGGAAGTTTGCAAGTGCGCACGCCGAGATGGCGGCCGAGGCCAGCCCGCTGGAAAGTCACGACACGCTCGATAACATCGAGCAGTCGTTTAGGAACGAAGACGGCATGATCGTCACGCTCCATTACGACCCCATCGTGACCGACGATCCAAAGGTAGCGAGCATGCGTCTGCGCATCAACGCTATGGCTCAAGAGGTCGATAGCCGCCTCTCGATCCACGACCTACGCTGTGTTCCGGGCCCCACGCATACCAACGTGATCTTTGACTGCGTACGTCCCTCGGATTTGGCGATGAGCGCCGAGGACCTAAAGCGCGCGCTGGCGAAACGGGTCGAATCGGAATATCCCAAGTCGGTCGCCAAGATCACGATCGACGAAGACTACGTAGGCCATACCCACGAGTAGGGCTGTGCCGGCAAAGCAAGTTATACAGAAGGGGAGAGCATGAAGCGCCTATATCTACTCCGCCACGGTCAGACAGAATTCAACGTTAAAAAGCTCGTCCAGGGCCGCTGCGATTCTCCGTTGACCGATCTGGGCCGCAAGCAGGCACGGACGGCAGCCGCATGGCTCAAGGGCCACGACGTTGTCCCCGACAAAGTGGTCTCTTCGCCCTTGGGCCGAGCCATGGATACGGCAAGTCTCGTCGCAACCGAACTCCTCGGCCCGGATGCAGCAGTCGAGCCCTGCGAAGGCATCATCGAGCGCAGCTACGGCACCTTCGAAGAAGGCCCCCACGACGCGCTGCCCACCGACGTCTGGGATCCAGGCGAGGACTTGGTTCCCTTTGGAGGAGAAGGAAGTCATGCCCTGCAGGAGCGCATGGTAGGCACCCTCACCAATCTCATGGGCGCCAAAGGCATCGAAACCCTCCTAGCAGTAAGCCACGGCAGCGCCAGCCGCCAATTCATCAAGGCTGCAGCCCCAGAGGCCTTCGAGCTCCCAACAAAACTCCCCAACTGCGCCATCATGATCTTTGATTTTGAGGATTCGCAAGAAGAATGCGACACGTCCCAATGTAAGTTCACCTTGCAGCAGATCATCGATCCTCAACAAAGTCTTTAGCCTGAGCGAGCAGAGTTAAGCAGGCATCAACGTGTCGTCTCCCGAGCTTTGGCTTGACACGCTGAACATCTACAAGGATAACCTTGAGGCCGTCGAGGCGTTCCTGGCCGACGCCCGCGCCATGGGCGACGGTCGCCTCAATGTGGTGCTCACCGGTGCCGGCACCTCCGATTACGTGGGTGAGGTTGTCGTCCTCAACCCCGACCTATCCCTCGTCGAGACCTATCTCGGTGGCGAGAGCGTCTACACTGAGAAGTAGCTGCTGACCTATTTGCGATTTGATGCGAATAATGAGACCCCGATTCGGCTTTATCGAATCGGGGTCTTTGCTGTGGTGTCCAGCTAAATCAAAACAGGCCTATTCTGCGACGATGATGCGAGTTGATTCGAGAACCATGGAACGCTGTTTGTCGTTGACATTTGCATCGGTGATGAGTGCGTCCATTTGATCGAGATTGAAGAAGCCGAAGAAGTCCATCTGTCCGATCTTGCTTGAATCGCAGACAAGGTAACGCTTGGCGGCGCGATCGCAAGCGAGCGCCTGTAAGCGTCCTTCCTCAAGGTTAGAACAGGAGATGGATTGGGCGAGTACGCCGTTGGTGCCGATAAAGCAAGTGTCGATACCGAGCGGGGCGAGAGCATCTTCGGCGATGGGCCCGACGAAAGAACCCGATCGTTTGCGATACTGTCCTCCCAGGGCCCAGATCTCCACATCGTTACGCGTCTGGAGCATGTTCAGCACGATGATGCTGTTTGTGATGACGCGCAGCCGCATGCGCGGCAGCGCACGGGCGATGAGAGCGCAAGTCGAACCGGGTCCGAGGAAGATGGTGTCGCGCTCTCTGATGAGGTTGACAGCGGTGCGTGCGATATGCTCTTTTTCAGGGGAGCGGATTGAGAGCTTTTCAAAAAACGGGACCTCTTCGGCAATGGGGGAGCCGCTTGAAAGTCGGATGCCACCGTACTCGCGGATGACGCCAGCGCGTCGCGAGAGCTCATCGAAGTCTCTTCGAGCGGTCATTTCAGATATACCAAAGATTGTTGCGGCTTGGGCAACAGTGACCATTCCGCGCTGAGCGCACAGCTCAAGTAATTGTTCGTGACGTTCGGGTTTAAGCATGGCTTGCCAATTGGATTATGCGGTAATGACGGAGGTATAGGCGCGGAGGGCCTCGATGGTCCGGGGGTCTGCGTCCTCGTTAATGAATGCCGCGGTCATATCCTCCAGTGTGGTGAAAAGGCAGAAGTCGCGCCTTCCGACTTTTTCAGCATCTACAACAAGATAACGCTCCTGAGCTCGAGAAAGAGCGTCTGAGAGGACCATGGCTGCATCGGGACGAGAGCCAAAGACCTCGTTTCCAAAAATACCGGTTGCCGAGACGTAGGCCTTGGGAGCGGATAGACCGTAGGGGCCGCGGCCGTTGTATGGCATGGTGAAAACTCGCGTGTCGTGACGCATCATGCCACCAACAAAGAATAGATCTATATGTGGATTGTCGGCTAGCAGGTTCAGCACGGGAAGACTGTTGGTGACGACGCGTATGTCCTCCTGGGGCAAATACGAACACATGAGCTCGAGAGTGGAGCCTCCACCGAGAAAGATCGTATCGCCGGCTGAGACGGTTTGGGCGGCGGCTATAGCAGCGGCACGTTTCTGATCAACTTGAAAACGACGTTTCTCCTCATGCGGGGTCAAACGTGAAAGGGCTGTTCCGTGGGCGGAGTGTGGAAGCTGAGCCCCTCCGTGTACGCGCACAAGAAGGCCCTTGTCGGCAAGCTCGGCCAGGTCACGCCTGATGGTCATATCCGAAACAGATAGGGTATTAGATATCTCGTTTACCGATACCGAATGATGTTGATCGAGCAAGTCGAGAATGGCCTGCTGGCGTTCGGATTTCATGAGTGCCGACTCCCTCATCGAGCGTTTGTTCTTATTTCAATGTAAACGAACAACATAAATAAACGCAAACCGTTCACGAAGGCACATTACCTTTCACCGGTCAAAACATAACGCTCACGGAAAAAACCATCAAATAGGAGGTAAATAGAGCTCATTCCAAAAATCATCTCTTGACCAATAAACAAATATAGACGAACATAAACGAACAGAACGAACAGAACGAACAGAACGAACAGAACGAAGAGAATTAATAAGTATGAAAGGACAGAAGATGCGTATCGGTGTCATCCTTGCAAGTCACGGAGAGTTCGCTCAGGCCGCCCTCGGCGCCGTCGAGATGATTGCGGGCAAGCAGCCTGATGTCATCGCTCTTGGTCTCACCGCCGAGAAGAGCCTGGAGTCTTTCGAGTCCGAGATGCGCGAGGCTTACGAGACCCTCAGCGCCGAGTGCGAACTCGTCGTCACCCTATGCGACATCTACGGCGGCACCCCATTCAACGTGACTACCCGCTGCCTGCTCAACGGCATGAACATGGTTGCCTACACTGGCCTGTCCATGCCCGTTGCGGTCGAGCTCCTGCTCACCCGCGATGGCCTCGATTCCGCCGACGCGGTCCGTGCCCAGCTCACTGCCGCTCACGCCGGGGCCCAGCAGGAGATCAAGGCTCCCGCTCCGGCCGTGGAGGCAGACGAGGACGATTTGGACCTCTAGGCTCGTTAGCCCGTCGATTCGAGTGGCGCTCACCCGTATCCCCCGAGTGGGCGCCTCGATCGAGCAGAGCATTCGTAAACGGTACTGAAGGAACGTGCAAACGAAAAGGAGAACATCATGGCACTCAAACTCGTCGACATCGATGACCGCCTGATCCACGGTCAGGTCGCCACCACTTGGATTCCCGACTTCGGCATCGAATCGGCAATCATTGTCTCGGATAAGGTCGCCAACGACCCCGTCCAGAAGTCCGTCGCCGGCCTCGCCGCCCCCGACATCAAGGTCTCCGTCTTCGGTGTCGAGAAGTTCATTGAGGTCCTCAAGAAGACCGAGCTCAAGAAGGCCACGATGGTGCTCTTCACCAACCCCATCGACGCCCTCAAGCTGCACGAGAACGGCTTGCCGTTCGACTACCTGAACGTCTCCGGCATGCGCTTCAACGAGCAGCGTCATCGCCTGCACAAGAACATGTCCGTCACCGCCGAGGAAAAGGCCGCCTTCGAGGAGCTCATTGGCCTCGGCGTCGACTGCTGGATGCAGACCACCACGCGCGATTCCAAGGAGCCCGTGTCCGAGCTCCTCAAGAACTACTAAGTAAGTAACCATCTCCGGGCATGTGAACCCGGGGCGTGCCCATCGGAGGGAACGATGGGCGAATAGGGAAGGAGAGGCTTATGCTTCAGGCACTTCTGCTCGCCATCTGGGCGGGTCTGTGCACTTGGGACCAGTTCGGTCCCCACCTGGGCTTCCGCAAGCCCCTGCTGGCATCCGTCGGCGTCGGCATCATCCTCGGTGACATGACGACCGCCATCATGATCGGCGCGACCATGGAGCTCATGTGGCTCGGCGTCAACAACATCGGCGCTTATGTTCCGCCGGATGTCATCTCCGGCACCATCGTCGGTGCCGCCCTGGGCATCATGGGTTCCACCGACACCGCCAGCGCCATCGCCCTGGCAGTCGCCATCGGCATCCCCACCGCCACCTTGGTTCAGCAGCTGAACATCTTGGTCATGACCACTAACGTCTCGCTTGTCCACGGTGCCGACAAGGCCATCGAGTCCGGTAAGTTCAACGCCGTCAACAAGTTCTTCTGGACCGGCGCCCTGTGCTTCTTCCTGACCCGCGCCGTTCCCGTCTTCATCGCCACGGGCATCGGCTCCTTCGTGATCGAGGACATCATGGCCTTCCTGCAGAACCAGGTTCCGTGGGTCCTCACCGGCTTCTCCACCGCCGGTGGCATGATGCCCGCCGTCGGTCTGGCCATGCTCCTCACCATGATGATGAAGAAGAACATGTGGATCTTCCTGCTGCTCGGCTTTATCATGGCCGCCTTCCTCAACGTCCCGACCGTGGGCATCGCGCTCGCCGCTTGCGCCGCCGCCGGCGTGTGGGACGTCATTACCGAGGGCCAGAAGAATCAACCCGCCCCTGCCGCCGCCTCTGCCGCCGGCTCCGATGATGACGAGGAGTACGATCTCTAATGGGTAAGATCTCCAACTCCACCCTGAACAAGGTCCTGCTGCGCACCCAGGGTTGCCAATTCGCGCACAACTACGAGCGCATGCAGTCGCTGTCCCTGACCTACTGCTTTGCCCCTGTCCTCGAGGAGCTCTACAAGGACGCCCCCAAGGAGGAGCGCGTTAACGCCATGAAGCGCCACCTCGAGTACTTCAACACCCACCCGCTCGCGATCCCCTTCATCCTTGGCATCACCGCCGCCCTGGAGGAGACCACGGATGAGGATCAGAAGGACACCGTCGTCGGCATCAAGACCTCCCTCATGGGTCCCTTCGCCGGCCTTGGTGACTCCCTGCTGAACCTCACCTGGTTCCCGATCGCCGGCTCCATCGGCGCATCTATGTGCGTCGACAACGGCTCCATTGTGGGTCCGCTCGTGATGTTCTTGCTCATCAACCTGCTGTACTGGCCGCTGAAGTACTTCGGCCTGCACAAGGGTTACGAGATGGGCATGGAGCTCGTCGAGAAGGCGGGCGTCCAGGTCTTCGACCGTCTGGGCAACCTCGCCAACGTGCTGGGCGTCATGGTCACCGGCGGCCTGATCGCCACGACCGTTAAGCTCAAGCTTGCCGTGCAGTTCGCCTTCGGTGAGGGTGACCCGCTGGTGCTCCAGGACCAGCTCGATAAGGTGTTGCCCTTCCTGCTGCCTGTCGTTCTGACTTTCATCTGCTATCGCCTGCTCAAGAAGGGCCAGGGCAAGAACTCCGCCCAGATCATCATCGGTCTGATTGTGTTCTCCCTTGTGTTCGCCGCTATCGGTTTCTACTTCCCGGCGTTCAAGATCTTCGCCTAATCGCGAGCTTATCAAAAGGCAAATCGTTTGAGGCCCGCGCCCCGCATGCCGGGTGCGGGCCTCGTTGTCTCATGTGCTCTCCATCGTGCGCGATCGGGGTGCGCTCCATTATGCCCATGTGCCTTTGGCGTATCGCCATCTGGCAAATCCAACTATCGAAAGGATGCCAATGAGAACCGTCCTCGTGCTCATGGATACTCTGCGTCGCGACGTCCTGTCGTGCTACAACCCCGCAACCGACGTCCAGACCCCCAATCTCGATGCCTTTGCCGAGCGTTCCTGCGTGTTCGACAACCACTGGATCGGCTCGGCTCCCTGCATGCCTGCCCGCCGCGACATCCTCACCGGTCGCTACAACTTCCTCGAGCGCCCCTGGGGCCCCATCGAGCCCTTCGATGTGACGCTGCCGGCCTGCCTGCGCGCGAACGGCAACTTCTGCCACATCACCACCGACCACTGCCACTACCTACGCACCGGTGGCGAGGGCTACCTCCAGGAGTTCAACACCTGGGATTACTACCGCGGCCAGGAGGGCGACCCGTGGGTCAGCCGCATCGATGAGCCGAATAACATGCCCGAGACCTTCTACGGGCGCGTGCGCGAGCAGTACCAGAAGAACCGTCAGCTCTGGCCCAACGAAGAGGACATGCCGAGCCCCAAGACCTTCCAGTCCGCCTGCGACTGGATCGACGGCAATGCTGGGGCCGACGACTTCTTCCTTATGGTTGAGGCCTTCGACCCGCACGAGCCCTTCGATGTGCCCGACAAGTACATGGAGATGTACGGCGGCACTGGCGAGCTCGACCGCGACTACTTCGAGATTCCTGAGTACAAGCGCGTCTCCGCCACCGACGTCAACAAGGGCGCGGAGGACTACCTGCAGCGCCGCTACAAGGCCCTCGTCACCATGACCGACCGCTGGTTTGGTAGGCTCATCGACAAGCTCGAGGAGCGCGGGATGCTGGACGATACCATGGTCATGGTCACCACCGACCACGGCTATTTCCTGGGCGAGCGCGACTACATGGGCAAAAACTACATGCACCTGTATAACGAGCTCGCGCATCTGCCGTTCATTGTGCACTTCCCGGGTAACGCCCGCGCCGGCGAGCATGCCCGCCAGCTCACTCAGGCAATCGACATCATGCCCACGGTGCTTGAGGCCCACGGCTGCGAGATTCCCGCAGATGTGTGCGGCACCTCCCTCGTGCCGCTCATGACGGATGCTGACGCGCCCACGCGTGGCTACGCCCTGTACGGCGTGCACGCCATGACCGTCAACGTCACCGACGGCCGCTACACCTACTTCCGCGCGCCGGTCGCCGGCAACCAGCCGTGCTTCGAGTACACCGCACTGCCGCACACCATCCGCAAAAAGATGGGTTCGGACTGCCCGGAGGAGATTGAGTGTGGCCGCTACTTCAAACGCACCAAGTACCCGCTGTTCAAGATCCCCTGTAAGAAGCCGGCCCAGATCGAGGGAGCCACGCCGCTCGCCGAGGTCGAGCAGACGATGCTGTTCGACCTTGAGAGTGACTACGGCCAGGTTAATAATCTCGCCGGCAAGGACGACCACGCCGAACAGCGCATGATTGACCTGCTGCTGCGCGGCCTGGAGGAGCATGAGTCCCCGGCCGAGCAAAAGGAGCGCCTGGGCTTGGCCTAAGATTCATGCGGTGATTGTGCGGGCCGGATGCGCCGCCTCGGGTAAGGAGGTGGTTTCCGGCCCGATGAGTGAGGGCTAGCCTGTGCGAAGGGGGGTATGTGCCATGTGCGCGAAGCATATTGGCTTTTTGATAAAACCGGCATCGAGTGCTTGCAACATGCGGTGCAGGTACTGCTTTTACTGCGATGTCGCTGCTCATCGCGAGGAGCGGAGCGCCCGCGTCATGGGCGAAGACGTGGCAAGTGCCATCATCGACCGTGCACTCGCCGTGGCGAGTGATGCGCACATTTCTTTCGCCTTCCAGGGCGGCGAGCCCACCCTGGCCGGCCTTGACTTCTTCCATTCGTTCGTCGCGCGGGTGGAGGAGCGCCGTGAGAACCAGCGGGTGAGCTGGGCGTTGCAGACCAACGGCTACCTGATCGAAGAGGAATGGGCCGAGTTCTTCCGCGAGCACGGGTTCCTCATCGGAGTCTCGGTTGACGCTTATCGCGACCTGCACGATTCGATGCGTCCCGATGCGCACGGTGCCGCTACGTACGCGCGCGTCATGAGCGGCGTTCGCCTGCTGCGCGAGCGCGGCGTGGACGTCAACATACTCTCGGTCCTCACCTCGCAGATGGCGGCGCATCCACAGCGCGTCTTCTCCTTCATCAAGCAGGAGAAGATCACCCATATCCAGTTCATCCCGTGCCTGCCGGGCCTCGACGATGAGCGGGACACGTTCTCGCTCGACCCGCGTGCCTTCTCCTCGTTCTACCGCCGCTTGTTCGACTTGTGGTGGCGCGAGCTCGGTGCTGGGCGCTATGTGAGCATCTGGCTGTTCGAGAACGTCATGCAGATGGCGCTCGGGCAGTTTCCGTCGCAGTGCGGTATGCTCGGCCGCTGCGCTCCGCAGTTCGTGGTGGAAAGCGACGGTTCGGTGTATCCGTGCGACTTCTATGCGCTGGATGAGTACCGCGTGGGCGATATTCGCGTCGATTCCCTTGAGGCAATGGCGACCTGTGAGACCATGCGCATGTTTTTGAACGAGCCGCGTCGCGATTGCGCGCGGTGCGCCGATTGCCCCTTTGAGGGCATTTGCCATCGCAACTGCAAGCGCCTGAACATCGCCTATTACGATGCGGGCTACTGCGGGCTGCGTGAGTTTTTGGAGTACGCCTATCCCGGCCTGCAGCGCGTGGCTCGCATGTTCACGCGGCGCTGATCCTGCCCGGGTTTTGCCTCGTCGTAGTTGTGTGGGGCTCTGCGCCCCTCCCGCCTTGACCACTCAATCTTCATCCCGTTCCCGTGAGTTTGGAGTTCCCTATGCCCCAGCAACCCAACGTTCTCCTTATCATGTGCGACCAGATGCGCGGCGACTGCCTGGGTATCGACGGCCATCCGGACGTGCAGACGCCCTACTTGGACACGCTCGCCGCCGACGGCATGCTGTTCGAGAACGCCTACTCCGCCTGCCCGAGTTGCATCCCGGCGCGCGCCGCCCTCTTTTGCGGCAAGACGCCCGCGGGCACGGGCCGCGTGGGTTACCAGGACGGTATCGCGTGGGAGTACGACCATATGCTCGCGCAGGAGATGCGCGACGGCGGCTACCAGACCGCCGTGGTAGGCAAGATGCACGTGCATCCGCCGCGTTTGGGCTGCGGCTTCGAGCACATGCGCCTGCATGACGGCTACATCGGCCACTACCGCAAGGCGAACCTGCCGTACTGGATGCACCAGAACGTCTCCGACGACTACATGCGCTTCCTCAAAAATGAACTGGGCGAATTCGCCGACGTGAACGGTTCGGGCGTTGAGAACAACTCCTGGATCACCCATCCCTGGGCCTACGAGGAGCGCCTGCACCCCACCAACTGGGTGGTGGACGAGTCCATCCGCTTTTTGGAGACCCGCGATCGCACGCGCCCGTTCTTCCTCATGACGAGCTTCGTGCGGCCCCACCCGCCCTTCGACGCGCCGCAGACCTACTTCGATCTGTACCGCGACATGGAGCTGCGCGCGCCTGCCGCTGGCGATTGGGATGACGCCGATGCCACCGAGCGCGATGGCATGATCTTGGACAGCGTGCACGGCTGCCGCGACGCCGAGCTGCGCCGCGAGGCCATGGCGGGCTATTATGCCTGCATCACACATATGGACCACCAGATCGGCCGGCTCATCACGGCGCTCGAGAACGACGAGACCTACCACGACACCGTGATCGTGTTCTGCTCCGACCACGGCGAGATGCTCTTTGACCACAGTCTCTTTCGCAAGGTGTTGCCCTACGAGGGCTCCGCGCGCATCCCCTTCATCGTGCACGTGGGCAAAAACGTCGATGTGCCGGGCGGCGAGCGCGTTCGCGGCGTGAGCGAGAGCACGGTGGAACTCATGGACCTTATGCCCACCATCCTCGAGGCGTGCGACCTGCCCGTGCCCGAGGGCGTGGAGGGCGCCTCGCTCATGGGCGAGCTTACCGGCGCCGCGCCGCTGAACCGTGCATACCTGCACGGCGAGCACAGCGGCAGCCGCGAGCAGTCCAACCAGTGGATCGTGACCCCGCATGACAAGTACATCTGGTTCACACGGACCGGGGTGGAGCAGTATTTCGACCTGGACGCCGATCCGCGTGAGGAGCACGACCTCATCGACGCTCCGGAGCGCGCCGCGCGCATCGCCGTGCTCCGTGCCTGCCTGATTGAGGAGCTCGCTGGTCGCGAAGAGGGATATGTTCGTGACGGCGAGTTGGTGGCGGGACGTGCGCCCGCCGTTATGCTTGAGCGCCCCCGGCCCTCGCGCCTCCAACGTTAAGAGAAAGGCCTATCCATGGATATGAAGACGATCGGCATTGTGGTCGTAGTGGTTGCGGTCGGGTTCACCATTTACATGGAGGTCCAAAAGCGCACAACCTTCGCCAAGCTCGAGGCGTATCTGCGCGAGGGCGACCTCAACAACTACCTCAAGGTCCTGAACCGCCCGCTCACTAGCGTGCTGTACCCCAAGTACAACGTGCTTTTCATGCGCTTGAACGCAGCTCTTGCCATGGATGACGTCGAGGCATCCGAGCGCATCATCCGCGAGATGGGTTCGCTCAAGATGAGCGAGGAGCAGACACTCGCGCTGGCGGCAAAGGCGTTCTCCTTCTACGTGGAGATCGGGGATGAGCCCCACGCACGCGAGGTGCTCTCCTACCTCGAGGAGCACGGTGATCGCGAGGCTGCGCGTGCCGACCGTCGCACCTATGACGTCTTCCTCAAGGGCTCGTATGCCTATATCGACGAGATGGAGCGCGCGTTGTCGGAGGCGGCTGGCATGGAAGAGGCCCTGCTCTGCCAGATGCTCTCGGTTCAGTACGAGAACAAGGGTGACGAGGGGCGCGCCGCGTCCTATTGCGAGCGCGCTGAGCGGACGCTCGCAGCAGCCATGCCTGACAAGTAGGGAAGAGTCTAGGCGTTTCATATGCTAGCAATCGTATTCGCCATTGCGTTTTTCGCCTCTACCATCAGTGCCATCTGCGGTGTCGGCGGGGCATCATCATTAAGCCCGTGATGGACGCCGTGGGTGTCGCCGACGTGGCGACCATCAACTTCCTGTCCGGATGCACCGCGAGGACAACATCGGGCACTTCGCCATGAGCGTTTCCACCGCGCTGCTGCTCGACGTCGTCTACGCGTGCATCTTCAACCAGGATTACTTCGCTAACTACTAGCGGCGTGTCGAGACGGTGCGCGGGCCATTGATGGACTCGGCAGGCAGATTGGCGGGGACGCCTAGCCCTTGGCGCAACGGTGCTCCGCATGAGCGGCGTAAATAGGGACATATCGCGCAGCAGCGTTCGAGATATGTAAAAGTCCACAACCATACGCTGCGGTTTTGAATGATACGAACGCTTGCAATTCGTTGCATAGGGTGTTGCTCGATCGATAGGAGCTTGTTCGGATGGGTCCTCAATACATCTTGGTCTTCGCGGTATGCTTCCTGGCGTCGCTTCTGGGGCCGCTCTGTGGCATCGGCGGCGGCGTGATCATCAAGCCCGTGGTCGACGCGATGAACGTCATGAGCGTGAGCACGGTGAGCTTCCTCTCGAGCATGTCGGTGCTCATCATGTCGCTCTCCACGCTCGCGCAGAACGCGGCGAGCGGGCAGTCTGATATCGACGCGCGGGCGATGTCGCCCATCGCCGTCAGCTCCGCGGTGGGCGGCGTGATCGGCAAGATGTTGTTCAACCGGCTGGGGTCCGTGTTCCCCGACGCCGAGCTCGTCGGCGCGGTCCAGGCCGCCGTGCTCATCGTGCTCGCCGTCCTCGTGCTGGCCTACACGCTCAACAAGGCGCGCATCAAGGGCCTCAAGCTCGAGAATGCGTGGGCGCAGGCGCTCATAGGGTTCTGCGCCGGGGCGTGCTGGTCCTTCCTCGGCATCGGCGGCGGCCCCTTCAACCTGGCCATCCTCGTCTTCTTCTTCGCCATGGAGAGCAAGCCCGCCGCGCAGGCGTCGCTGTTCATCATCGCGTTCTCGCAGACGGCGAGCCTCATCTACACGCTGGCCACGGGCAGCGTGCCCGCGTTCCTCCCCGTGGTCCTGCTGGGCATGGCGGCGATGGCGGTGCTTGGGTCGGTCGTGGGGCGCCGCCTGCTGCGCCGGATGGACTCGGCGGCGGTCGATAAGCTCTACGTGTTCGCCCTCGTGCTCATCATCGTGATCTGCACGTACAATTTCATCCGGTTCTCGGTGCTCTAGTTCTTCGCCCCGAAACGGGATGCCGCGATAATGGAGCTGGAACGCGGGCCTTCCTCTTCTGCCTTGAGGAGGTCGCCGTGTCCCGCTCGTCTCATGAGCGCCGATGGTGTTGAAGTCCTCTTGGCAATAAGTCGCGGCAGCGTCAGCCGCCAATTCAAAAAAGCCACAGGCGGAAGGCAAACCGCTTCAAAGCAAATTCACCCTCCAACAAATAGTGGATCCCCAACAAAGTCTTTAGCCTGAGCGAGCAGAGTTAAGCAGGCGTCAACGTGTCGTCTCCCAAGCCCGGCAGAGCAGCAACCTTAATATATTTCGCCGCCGCTCTGCCGGCCCCAGGCGACTCCGCGCACTTTACCTGCGTAAACAATGTGAGTGAAATATGAATCTCGATGGATACGCCCGCAGCCGTGTATACTAAACAGCTGTGTGAAACCAGGGGAGTATTCTGGCTGGACAAAATGCCTGCTTAATAGGGTTGTCAGGTAGTCCGGGCGAAATACAAGGCTGGGGAGCACGTCGTGTAAGTAGTGGTCCTCTAGGGGCGTACGCTCGGTGGTGTACGCATTGTCCCAAGACCACGCGAGAGTTGGGATCATATCTTGATCAGCATGATTCTCGGCCGCAAGATTGGCATGACCCAGGTTTGGGACGAGGACGACAACGTCGTTCCCGTCACGGTCATCCAGGCTGGCCCCTGCGCTGTCTCGCAGGTTAAAACTCAGGCAACCGACGGCTATGACGCCGTCCAGATCGGTTTCGGCGACATCAAGGCCAAGAACGTGAACAAGCCCATGGCTGGTCACTTCGCTAAGGCTGGCGTCGAGCCTGTCCGCTTCCTTCGTGAGGTCCGCGTCGAGAACGGCGAGGAGCACAAGGTCGGCGAGGTCGTTACCGTCGCTGATTTCGCTGATGTCGAGAAGGTCGACGTCATCGGTACCTCCAAGGGTAAGGGCTTCCAGGGTCGCATCAAGCGCTGGGGTCAGCGCCGCGGTCCTATGACGCATGGTTCTCACTTCCAGCGTCACCCCGGTTCTATCGGTCAGTGCGCCTATCCTGCGCGCGTCCTCAAGGGCGTCAAGATGGCCGGTCACATGGGTAACGAGCGCGTTACCGTCAAGAACCTTTCCGTTGTCCGCATCGATGCCGAGCAGAACCTCATCTTGGTCAAGGGCGCTGTCCCGGGTGCCAAGAATGGTCTCGTCGCCATCCGTATGGCCTAAGGGCCCAGCCCATTTAGCCCAGCGTCATACCAAGGAGAACACTTAAATGGCAAAGTTTGAAGTAAAGAACAGCGAGGGCAACAAGGTCGCCGAGGCCGAGCTCGCCGCTGAGGTGTACGGCATCGAGCCGAACATCCACGTTATGCACCACATCGTCAAGTGCCAGATGGCCTCTTGGCGTCAGGGCACCCAGTCCGCTAAGGGCCGCTCTGAGGTTTCCGGTGGCGGCAAGAAGCCTTGGCGTCAGAAGGGCACCGGCCGTGCCCGCCAGGGTTCCATCCGTGCTGCCCAGTGGCGTCACGGTGGCGTTGTCTTCGCCCCCAAGCCCCGTTCCTACGCTAAGCGTATGAACAACAAGGAGGTCAAGCTGGCTATGCGCTCTGCGCTGTCCGCCAAGCTGGCCGATGGCGAGCTCGTGCTCGTCGACGACTACGGCTTCGAGAAGCCTTCCACCAAGGCTGCCGTCGCCATGCTCAAGGCTCTCGGCCTTGAGGGCAAGCGTCTGACCATCATCGTTCGCGATGAGGACGTCAACGCCTACCTGTCGTTCCGCAACATTCCCAAGACGTTCATCATCACCGCCGATGAGGCCAACACCTACGACCTCGTCAACAACAACGCTGTGCTGATGCCCGCCGACATCGCCGCTCACTTCGGGGAGGTGCTTGCATAAATGACCGCCCACGAGATCATCATCCGTCCGATCGTGTCCGAGCGTTCCTTCTCCGGCATGGAGCAGAACAAGTACACGTTCGAGGTCGCCAAGGATGCTAACAAGTATCAGATCAAGGACGCTGTCGAGGAGATCTTCGGCGTCAAGGTCGTTCGCGTGAACACCCTGACGGTCAAGCCCAAGACCAAGCGCGTGCGCTATGTCGCCGGCAAGACCCGTTCTTGGAAGAAGGCCATCGTCACGCTGGCCGAGGGCGACACCATCGAGGTCTTTGGCAACCAGGCCTAAGACTCGCTGCTGTTGAGTGAGCTCATGCCTCCCAAATAGGGGAGGCGGGAGCTCAAGGTTTCGGGCGTATAAAATGGACACGCCCGGAACCGTGTATACGTCCGGTGTCATCGCACCCGAGGCAGAACCTCGAATCCCTGTCTGCGATGGCTAACGGATTCCTATTGAAAGGGATTGTAATGGCTGTAAAGCACCTTAAGCCGACCTCCGCTGGTAGGCGTTGGCAGACGATCTCCGATTTCTCCGAGATCACCTGCACCAAGCCCGAGAAGTCTCTTCTCGAGCCCCTGCCCAAGAAGGCCGGTCGTAACAACAACGGCCGCATCACCACCCGCCACCAGGGCGGCGGCGTGAAGCGTCGTTACCGCGTGATCGACTTCAAGCGCAACAAGGACGGTGTGCCCGCCAAGGTTGCCACGATCGAGTACGATCCGAACCGTTCCGCTCGCATCGCTCTGCTGCACTACGCTGACGGTGAGAAGCGCTACATCCTGGCCCCCAAGGGCCTCGAGGTCGGTCAGACCATCATGTCTGGTTCTGACGCCGACATCAAGCCGGGCAACGCTCTGCCCCTCGCCGACATCCCCGTCGGTACGCTCATCCACGCCGTCGAGTTCCAGCCGGGCAAGGGCGCCGCTATCGCCCGTTCCGCCGGTAACTCCTGCCAGCTGATGGGTAAGGAGGGCAAGTACGCTATCGTCCGTATGCCTTCCTCCGAGATGCGCCGCATCCTCGTTACCTGCCGCGCCACCGTCGGTGAGGTCGGCAACGCCGATCACGCCAACATCGTCATCGGCAAGGCCGGCCGTAAGCGTCACATGAACGTGCGCCCGACCGTCCGCGGTACCGTCATGAACCCTGTCGACCACCCGCACGGCGGTGGCGAGGGCAAGAACCACACCTCTGGTCGTCCCTCTGTTACCCCCTGGGGTAAGCCGACGAAGGGCCTTCGTACGCGCAAGAAGAAGAAGGTCTCGAACCAGCACATCATTCGTCGCCGTAAGAAGTAATTTCGGATACCGAGTTTTAGGAGAAAGCACTTATGAGCAGAAGTCTCAAAAAGGGCCCGTTCGTGGAGACTCGCCTTCTCTCGCGTATCACCGCGATGAACGAGGCTGGCAAGAAGGACGTCGTGAAGACCTGGTCCCGCGCGTCCACCATCTTCCCCGAGATGGTTGGTCACACCATCGCCGTCCACGACGGCCGCAAGCATGTGCCCGTGTATGTTACCGAGTCCATGGTTGGTCACAAGCTCGGCGAGTTCGCGCCGACTCGTACGTTCCGTGGCCACAAGGCCAAATAGGGGGTTAACCGTAAATGGCAACTAAGTCTATTGAAACTGAGGCCACCGAGGTTCGCGCCGTCGCTAAGTACGTGCGTGTTTCCCCCAGCAAGGCCCGCCTGGTGGTCGATCTGATCCGCCGCAAGCCTGTCGCTCAGGCCTTCGACATCCTCCACTTCTGCGACCGCGCCGTCGCTGTGGATGTCGAGAAGGTTCTCCGTTCCGCCGTTGCGAACGCCGAGAACAACAACGGTCTGCGTGCCGACAACCTGGTTGTCGCCGCTGCCTATGTTGACGAGGGTCCGACGCTTAAGCGCATCCGTCCCCGCGCCAAGGGTTCCGCTTCTCGCATTCTGAAGCGTACTGCCCACATCACCGTCGTCGTTGCTCCTCGAAAGGAGGCGTAAAGCTGTATGGGTCAGAAAGTCTACCCCACCGGCTTCCGTCTTGGCATCACCGAGAACTGGCGCTCCCGCTGGTTCGCAGAGAAGGATTACGCTAAGACCCTCGGTAACGATCTCGAGATCCGCAAGTACCTCGAGAAGCGTCTTTCCCGCGCAGCTGTCTCCCGCGTCGAGATCGAGCGCGCTGGCGACAAGGTGAAGGTCATCATCCTCACCGCTCGCCCCGGCGTTGTCATCGGTAAGAAGGGTGCCGAGATCGATACCCTCCGCACCGAGCTCGAGAAGGTCGCTGGCGTCTCCAAGGGCCAGCTCTCCGTCGACGTTGTCGAGATCAAGCGCCCCGAGCTCGACGCCAACCTCGTTGCTCAGTCTATTGCCGAGCAGCTCGAGGGCCGCGTTGCCTTCCGTCGCGCTATGCGCAAGGCTGTCCAGTCTGCCCGCAAGGCCGGCGCTAAGGGCATCCGTATCCAGTGCTCCGGTCGTCTCGGCGGTGCCGAGATGGGCCGTCGTGAGTGGTACCGCGAGGGTCGCGTGCCTCTGCACACCCTCCGTGCCAAGATCGACTACGGCACGGCTGTCGCCAGCACCACCATGGGCGCTTGCGGCGTGAAGGTCTGGATCTACCTGGGCGAGAAGCTCCCGGGCCAGCCTGTTCCCAACCCTGCACTCGAGGGCTCTTCCCGTCCTCGTCGTCGTAACTCCGAGAGGAGGGGTCAGTAGTGCTTGCCCCTAAGCGTATTCTTCACCGCAAGGTGCAGCGTGGCTCCATGAAGGGCCAGGCCAAGGGTAATACCGAGCTGCATTTCGGCGAGTTTGGTATCCAGGCTCTCGAGGCCCATTGGATTACCAACCGTCAGATTGAGGCCGCTCGTATTGCCATGACCCGCTATATGAAGCGTGGCGGTCGTGTCTACATCACGATCTTCCCCGATAAGCCCATCACCAAGAAGCCTGCCGAGACTCGCATGGGTTCTGGTAAGGGTAACCCCGAGGAGTGGGTGGCCGTCGTCAAGCCCGGCCGCATCATGTTCGAGGTCAAGGGCGTGCCCGAGGAGGTCGCTCGCGAGGCTCTGCGTCTTGCTCAGCACAAGCTCCCCATCAAGACCAAGATTGTGGTTGCCAAGAACGCTGAGCAGCGCATCGAGAAGGAAATGGCTGAGGAGGCCGCTCTCGAGGCCAAGTGGGCTGCTGAGGACGCCGCCGCCGCCAAGGAGGAGAACTAATGAAGCCCGCAGAGATTCGTGAGCTCTCGGACGCTCAGCTCGTTGAGAAGCTGAAGGAAATGCGCGCCGAGCTCTTTAACCTTCGTTTCCAGATGGCCACCAGCCAGCTGGACAACACCGCTCGCGTCAACACCGTGAAGAAGGACATCGCTCGCGTCCTCACGGAGCAGCGCGCCCGCGAGATCGCAGCGGAGAAGTCCGCTGTCGCCGAGTAGGACCTAAGGAGAGAACATGACTGATTCGCGTAACTCGCGTAAGGTCCGTACGGGTGTCGTTACCTCCGTCTCCGGTGCCAAGACCATCGTTGTCACCGTCACCGAGCGTAAGCGTCACGCCAAGTACGGCAAGATGATGACCAGCTCCAAGAAGCTGCACGCTCACGACGAGGAGTGCACGGCTGGCGTGGGCGATACCGTCCGCGTTATGGAGACCCGTCCTATGTCCAAGATGAAGCGTTGGCGCCTCATCGAGGTCGTCGAGCGCGCTAAATAAGCAGTCGCTCTTACGACTTGTACGTTTCCGAAGATGTGCGTATGCCTGGCTTGCATACCACGGCCGTATAAAGGCTGCGCACCTCTCTTCGGTTCTTAGTTCGGAGGAACATCTACCATGATTCAGATGCAAACCATGCTGAACGTCGCCGACAACTCCGGCGCTCGCAAGATTCGCTGCATCAAGGTGCTTGGCGGTTCCAAGCGTCGTTATGCAGGCATCGGCGATGTGTTCATCGGTGCTGTCCAGGAGGCTACCCCTGGCGCCAACGTCAAGAAGAAGGACGTTGTCCGTTGCGTCGTCGTTCGCACCGTTAAGGAGATCCGCCGCAAGGATGGCTCCTACATTCGCTTTGATGAGAACGCCTGCGTTGTCATCAACAACGATGGTTCGCCCGTCGGCACCCGTATCTTCGGGCCCGTCGCTCGCGAGCTTCGTGACAAGAAGTACATGAAGATCGTCTCGCTCGCTCCCGAGACCCTGTAGTTAGGGGAGATATATGTATATCAAGAAGGGCGATAAGGTCCAGGTTCTCTCTGGTAAGGATCGCGGCAAGCAGGGCGTTGTCCTGCGTGCTCTCCCCGCCGAGAACAAGGTCGTTGTCGAGGGCGTTTCGGTCGTCAAGAAGGCCGTCAAGCCCAACGCTGCCAACCAGCAGGGCGGCATCGTTTCGCAGGAGGCTCCCATCGACGCCTCCAACGTCAATCTCGTCTGCCCCGAGTGCGGTAAGGTTACCCGCGTCGGTCACGAGAAGGACGGCAAGAACAAGCTGCGCGTCTGCAAGAAGTGCGGCCACAAGTTCTAAGCTGCCTGCAACATCAAGTTGCTAGCAAAGGCCCGGATGCCACGGCATCCGGGCCTTTTTTGATCCCTACTCATTGGGGACCGCTCATTGGGGACAGACTTAAATGAGTGAGAACGCTCATTGGGGACAGACATAAATGAGTGGGCATACTGTTGGCAGTTAGGGGCGGTCCTTTGAGCTGCATCGCGCCATGAGTGACGAGGCTAAGCGGATCATCCTGTCTTTTGAGTTCTAAGCATAAGCCCCTGTCTCTGAGCAATGACCAATGCGCATTTGTGCGTATTTGCGTGCGTGGGATTGCGTGAATATGCGTATAGAAGCGCCGTTTACTGAGCAAAAATGACCGTTTAGCGGTGAGATACGCAAAAACGCGCATAGACGCGCGTGTTTGTGCGAATATAGAGCTGTCCGAAATGCAAGACGTTCTATGACACAGGAGGCACATGATGGCAGATTCCAAGCAGGCTCCACTCGACGCCACGGCAGCCGCCAAAGCAGCATTCGCTTCGGTCCAGGACAAGCCGTTCCCCGACGATATTTTTACGGCTCCCGAGCTCCGTTGGGCTGTGATCGGTTGCGGCGTTATTGCCAACCAGATGGCCCAATCTCTCGCTCTTGCCGGCCGCAAGCTTACGGGTGTCGCCAACCGCACGCTGTCCAAGGCTCAAGCTTTTGCTGAGCGGTATGGCATCGAGAAGGTCTATGAAACGGTCGAGGACCTTTATGAAGATCCGGACATCGACGCCGTCTATATTACCACGCCGCACAACACGCATATCACCTATCTGCGTGCCGCGCTGGCCGCCGGCAAGCACGTGCTCTGCGAGAAGGCCATTACCCTCAATTCTGCCGAACTCGATGAGGCCCGCGGCATCGCCGACGAGCACAACGTGGTCCTTATGGACGCTACCACGGTGCTCCACATGCCCTTGTATCAAGAGCTGCGCCGCCGCATGGATGCCGGCGAGTTCGGCCGCATGAACCTCGCTCAGCTCAACTTTGGTAGCTACAAGGAGTACGGCGACCTGACCAACCGTTTCTACAATCGTAGTCTCGCCGGCGGCGCCATGCTCGACATCGGCGTCTATGCCCTTTCGGTCATGCGCCTGTTTATGGCCAGCCAACCCGCCGAGGTCGTGTCTCTGGGCAATACCTGCGAGACTGGCGTTGACGTCGCGGGCGGTATCGTCTGCCGCAATGCCGAACAGCAGCTGGGCGTTGTGAGCCTTACGCTCCACTCCAAGCAGCCCAAGCGCTCGGTTATCAGCTTTGATAACTGCTATATCGAGGTCAACGAGTATCCGCGTGCCGACCATGCGACCATCGTGTGGACCGCAGACGGTCATCGCGAGGAGGTCGCCGCGGGCACCGAGGCTTACGCCCTATGCTACGAGATGGCTGACCTCGAGAAGGCCGTCGCCGGCGATGATTCCAAGCGTGAGCTTCTGGATTATGCTTCTGATGTTATGGAGCTGATGACCAAGCTCCGTGCCGATTGGGGAGTCGTCTACCCCGAGGAGGAGTAAGCGATGCTCGCGGAAGATAGGCTCAATGCGATTGTCTCGATGGTGCAGCAGGCTGGCTCAGTAACGGTGCCGGAGCTTGCCGAAGCCCTGGGCGTGACGGCGTCTACCATTCGGCGCGACCTGCAGACGCTCGACCGAGCGCATCGCATCGCCAAGGTCCACGGTGGAGCGACGAGTCTTGAGCGCGCGCACGTGACGCGCGACCTAACGCTTAATGAGCGCAGCGACCTCCATAACGACGACAAGGAGCGTATCTGCGCCCGTGCGGCGGCACTTGTGGAGCCCGAGAGCTTTGTATACATCGACTCGGGTTCGACGACGCTCAGGCTCATCGAGCATCTTCCACACCTTGAAGATGTCACCTATGTGACCGATTCCGTGCTCCATGCTCAACACCTTGCTTTGCGCGGCATGCGTACCGTGGTGCTGGGCGGCGAGCTCAAACCCGAGACCGAGGCGCTCGTTGGCCCCGATGCCTTGGCAACCTTAGACCGCTACAACTTCAACTGTGGCTTTTGGGGCTCTAACGGCATTGCCGCCGAGCAGGGCTTCACGGCGCCCGATATCGAGGAGGCGCAAGTAAAGCGTATCTCGATGCGCCATACGGCCAAGCGCTTCGTAATCTCGGACGCCAGTAAATTTGGCATGGTGGCGCCTGTCAAGTTCGCGGACTTCCGCGACGCAACGATTATTACCGCAGGCGAGGTCCCCGCCAAGTACCGGGCAATGGACAACGTCATCACGGTCTAACAGCAGGGGACGGGCTAAGGCCAAAACCACCGCGAAGGGGCAGAAACCTTTGTGGTGGCCTTGACGTTTGTCCAGATAAAACCTGCCAAAATAAACCTGTCCCTTTTCGGCAGGTTTTAGGGCTCCCAGGGGCAGGGGGCTTCGATGTGGATGTGCTCGCCGGTTACGGGATGCGTGAAGGACACGCTGTGGGCGTGGAGCATCAGGCCGCAGGGACGCGGCGTCCCGTACAGGTCGTCGCCCACCAGGGGATGGCGCTCGCTCGCCAGGTGCACGCGAATCTGGTGTTTGCGGCCGGTGAGCAGCTCGACATCAATATACGAGCGCGTGGGCAGGCCGCGGCGGCTCTTAAGACGCTTGAGCACCTTCACGCGCGTTTGAGACGGCTTGCCGCTGGCGCCAACGCGCATCTTGCGGCTATCGTGGCGGTCGCGGGCGATAGGCTTGTCGATGAGCTTCTCGTTCCAGTCGATCTTGCCCTCGGCGAGCGCCAGATAGTGCTTTTCGAATGCGTGGTCGATGACCATCTGGTCAAAGGCGGGCTGCGTCTGCTTGTCGAGCGAGAACAGCACCACGCCGGTGGTGCTGCGGTCCAGGCGATTGAGCGGCTGCATGTCGGTCGCGGCAAAGCCGTCGCCCATCGCCAGCAGCAGGTCGCTGGCGTAGTCGGTAAGTGTGCGCTCGCCGGTGCCGTCACCGTGGACGATCATGCCGGCGGGCTTGTCGATGGCCATGAGCCAGGCGTCGCAGTAGAGGACTTGAGGTTCTTCGTTCACGTGTAAGCCTTTCGGTTAGCTAATTCCCACAAACATGCAGCCCGAGGTGGCGCCGCGCAGGCGGGCGGCCGGCTTGCGGCCGGCTTGAGCCGCCTCGACAGCGCGACGGACGCGGGCGACGGCACGGCCCACCTCATCCGTCGCGAGCAGCGTTCCGTCCACCATGAGACGACGCACGCCAGCATCGAGCAGCTGAGGAACCTGCGGCGTGAGGTCGATGGGGTAGGCGTCGTACAGGCGAGAGCGGCCGTGGATGTCGGTGCGGACGGGCATGACCTTTCCGTCGATATTCTTGAGCGAGAGCTTGCGGGCACGCAGGCGGCAGTTGGCACAATCGTGGATGCAGCCGTTGACAACCTGCAGAATGCAATGCTCGCTTGTCATGACGCGCGGCCGGCCAAAGACGGTGATGCCTAGAGCCGCGGGCGCGGCGGCGCCGAGCGAGACAATCTCGTCGAGCGTGATCTCGGGCGAGAGCCAAAACGCACCGGCTCCGCGCTCGGCAAGCGCCTCCATGCAGGGCGTGTTGTGTACCGGCAGGCAAGAGCGAATCTCGGCCGTGGCGCCAACCTGGGCGGCCAGGGCAAGCTCAGAGATGTTGCCAATAGCGACCGTGGCGCCGGCAACAACCCATGGGTCAACGCGGACGTGGTCAACGGCGCGGCAGACCTCATCGAGCACGGGTACGATGCCCTGCTCAAACGTATCGGCGGGGGAGAGCTTGGCCGCATCGAGCGCGTCGGTGGTCATGTAGATGCGCGTTGCACCCTCCGCCCGCGCCGCCTCGGCGGCCTCGAGCGAGGTGACGGTGGCGCAGATCTGCGGCTCATCGCGGTAGTGCTCGGGCGCGGGGCGGGAATCACTGGTGACAATCGCCGGCAGCTCGAGCGTTTTTGCGCGCTCCGCGTACGGCGCCAGAATGGCCTCTTCCAGCGCCTTGCAAGCGGCGGCGCGCACCTTATGTACGGCGGAGAAGCCCATGCCGCAGCCCTCATCGAGTGCCACATCAAAGCTTGCGGCCTCAAAGGGCGAGGAACCCATGCGGCCCACATGCTCAACCAGATCGGACGCCTCGACCGCGCGGGTCTTGGCGGCCTCGACGGTAAAGCCCGTGGCCGTGGCCGTAAGCGATGGGTCGTCGCAGCAAGTAAGCGTGACGGCAAACGGTTCGCCCAGACGCGCCACAACGGTTACATCAACGGCGCGGCGGCGCAGCACGTCGCGCTTGAGCGCGGCGCCGGCGGCGTCGATGGCGCGCTGGCTGCGGATGACACGCACGCGGCAGCCCTCGGGCATGCTGCGGGGCACGCGACACTCGATGATGTCACCGGCGGCGGCATCATCGGTAGCGATAGTGGTGAGGAACTGGTCGAACTCGTCGTCGTGGCGAAGTTCCAACAAGTCGCCCTTGCCCACGGGCTCAAACAGCTCAATGCGGGCGATGGCGGCGCGGCGACGACGGTCGTCGGGTTTGAGCCCACGCACGTCGCGGTTGGCCAGACGGCTGCCCAGTACCGTGCCCACAATCTGGCCACGGTTGTTGGAACGCTCGTAACTCATCATCTCGTCGCCCGAGGTGCCGTCCTGATAGGCGTGCGTAAAGTCGCGGTTAAAGCAGCGCTTGAGTTGGCGCTGGCGAGCGGCGTCCTCGTGCTTATCTACGGCGACCCCGGCGAGCATGTCATCGATCTGATGGCGATACACATCGACGATGGAGTACACGTAGTCGGGCGCCTTCATGCGGCCCTCGAGCTTGAGCGATGCGGCGCCGGCGTCATACAGACGGCGAACGAGCTGCGAAGTGTTGGTGTCGCGCGGGCATAGAGCGCGCTCGCGACCGGCGGGGGAGAGCGTACGGCCGTTCTCGTCGATTAGCTCGTAAGGCAGGCGACAGGGCTGAGCGCACATGCCGCGGTTGGCCGAGCGGCCCGCCATGGCAAAGCTCGACAGCAGGCACAGGCCCGAGTAGCAAAAGCAGATGGCGCCGTGGCTAAAGACCTCAAGGTCCACATCGGGCGCGGCATTGTGAATGGCGGCAATCTCGTCGATGGAAAGTTCGCGCGAGAGGGTCACACGGTCGGCGCCCTGCTCGCGGCACCAGATGGTTCCGCGGTCGTCATGGATGTTCGCCTGGGTCGAGATATGTGTCTCGATGTCGGGCATGGTGCGCTTGACCTCAAAGAACAGACCCCAGTCCTGGATAATGAAGGCATCGGCGCCCAGCGTGGAGCAGCGGTGGATGAGTTGCAGCGCATCGCTCATCTCGGACTGCTTGATGACGATGTTGACCGTGACGTAGACGCGCGAGCCGGCCAGGTGTGCAGCACGGCAAGCCTGCTCAAAGGCCTCGTCGGTAAAGTTGGTGGCCTTGCGGCGTGCGTTGAAGCTGCCCATGCCGCAGTAGATGGCGTCTGCCCCGGCGGCGAGTGCGGCGGCAAAGGGCTCCGGGCCTCCGGCGGGGGCCAAGAGCTCGGGTCTGCGGTTGGTGGTTCGACTGGCGGTTGCGGTCATATCCTGCCTTTCAAAATGCTCAGATACTCAAAAGTATAGTGGTGCCGTCGCGGCAGACGATGCCCGTGCTCCAAGCGGGATAAAGTCTTCAGCAGCTTGGACTGGCTGCTCCACATGAGAACCGTTCAGCGGTCCGGGGAAACCGTTGGGCGATAAAATATTCTCGCAAGCTGATAATTATCTTGCATCAAACGGAAACCTTGAGTACTATCCCAATCAAGCGCGGTGTTCAGACCGAACTGTGCCTCCCGGTGTGAACGCCGCGCTCACGCTTTCTCAACTGATCGTAAGGAGATAAACATGAGCAAGACCGTCGTGTCTTCCGATAACGCACCCGCAGCCATCGGCCCGTATTCCCCTGGTATCCAGACCGGCAACATGGTGTTCCTGTCCGGCCAGCTGGGCATCGATCCCGCAACTGGCAAGATGCCCGAGGGCGTCGAGGCCCAGGCCAAGCAGTCCCTTGCTAACGTCGAGGCCCTGCTGACCGCCGCCGGCGCCACCTTTGCCGATGTCGTCAAGACCACAGTCTACCTGGCTGACATTGCCGACTTCGCTGCCGTAAACGAGATCTACGCCTCCAAGTTCGAGGCCCCGTTCCCCGCGCGCAGCGCTTTCCAGGTTGCCGCTCTTCCGGCTGGCGGTCTGGTCGAGATCGAGGTCGTCGCCGCTCTCTAAGGCGTTGGCCACAACTAAACATGACATGCAAAAAGACCCTGCAGCGCGTGCGAGCTGCAGGGTCTTTTGTCAAGTGACGAATCGCTTGTGGAGCCGCGCTCCATTTTGCTCGTTAGCCCTCCTTGCGGACTTTTTGCAGGTAGCGGTACACGCTGGGCTCCGAGATGCCCAACGCGGCGGCAGCGCAGGCCACGGCGCCCTTGAGCATGAACACCCCGTTGCCGTTGAGGTGGCGAATGACGTCCACGCGGTCGCTCTGACCAAGCGACGCTACATCCAGCCCGCGCGCGCTCAGCAACTCGGCAATGCTGCGATCGATGAGCTCCTGGGTGGACTCCGAAAGGCTTTCGACCTCGATAGGGGCGGGCTCCGTGCGCGTCGGCGCTGCGTCAAAGCACGCCATGAGTTGCTGCGCCATGGCGTTGATGGAGCGTACGGTCGAGAGGTCGGTGTTGACGCAGAGCATACCGACGATCTCGCCATCCTCGCGGATAAAGAACGTCGCGGACTCCAGCGTCTTGCCTCCGGCGCCGCGGCCCTCGTAGCCCGTAATAAACGGCAGGTCGCGATACTTGGCATCGTGCATGATCTTGAGTGCCAGATCGGTCGCGGGACCGCCGACCTTGCGACCGCTCACGATGCCGTTGCGAATATCGACGATGGCGTGGTCGGGGTCCGAGAAATCGTGCAGCACGATTTCGCTGTTTTTGCCGAGTATCTGCTCCAGGAAATCGACCATTGGCAAAAAGCGACGTACGGTCTCGTTCACGGACAACTCCTTGTGGTGAAATCGGAAATGTTCATAACAATTTTTTCTCATGGTAACACGGTGTCTATTAACTCGCATATTCGCAGGTACCTTGCGTAATACGGACGAGCGGTAGGAATTTGGCGGTAAACGGTCGACCAAAAGAAAAGTTAGATGTTAGTTTGACCAGACACTTTCCTGACCTGCGGAAATGCATTGTCTCAGCTCAAGAATAGTCTGATAACAAAAAATTATTATTGAGAATGAGAATCATCTTTAATACGATATGCAACGAAGGCACAACCTCACCCCCGCACTGCGTCACAATAGAGCGTTAGATGCGAAAACAACTATTTCGAGGATTGGTGGTCAAATGGCCCAGGAGACGGTTACGAACGGCACTGAAGCCCTGTTTACTCGCGAGGGCATGCCGCCCGTTACGGAAATGATCCCGTGTGCCCTTCAGCACGTACTGGCATCGTTTGCCGGCATCATTACCCCGGCGGTCATCATGGCCGGCGTCTACGGCTTTAATAGCCAGCAGAGCACCGACATCATTCAGGTTGCGCTCATTCTTTCGGCAATCGACACGGCCCTTCAGGCCTTCGCTCCCTTCCGTCGCATCGGCGGCGGCCTGCCCATCGTCATGGGCGTTTCGTTCGCGTTCCTGCCGGCCCTGCAGGCCATGGGTGCCTCGGGCTTTAGCTTTGGTGCGCTGCTGGGCGGCGAGATTGTCGGCGGTGCCGTCGCGGTCCTCTTTGGTTTGGCCTACAGCAAGATTAAGTGGCTGTTCCCGCCCGTCGTGACCGGTACGGTCATCTTCTCCATCGGCGTTTCGCTGTATCCCACGGCCGTCAAGTATATGGCCGGCGGTATGGGCACGCCGCTGTGGGGCACCCCGCAGGCCTGGTGCGTCGCCCTTATCACCTTCGCCGTGGTCTTTGCGCTCGCCAACTTTGGCAAGGGCACGCTCAAGCTGGGATCCGTGTTCTTTGGCATGATCGTTGGCATGATCGTCTCCATCCCCTTTGGCATGATCGACTTCTCCAGCGTCGCCACCGCTCAGGTCTTCGCCCTTCCCAAGCTCATGCCCTACGCGCTCGAGTTTGATCCCGAGGTCTGCATTACCCTCGCTGTCGTGTTCCCCATGGTTGCCATTCAGGTTATCGGTGACGTCTCCGCCGCCTGCCTGGGCTCCATCGACCGTATGCCCACCGAGCGCGAGCTTTCCGGCGCTATCGTGTCCCAGGGCCTCACTTCTATGGTCGGCGGCCTGCTGGGCGGTCTTCCCACCAGCGCCCTTGGCCAGAACGTGGGCATCATCTGCTCCAACAAGGTCGTCAACAAGTGGGTCTTTGTGATCATCGCGGCCGTCTTTGCCATTGCCGGTCTGTTCCCACAGCTCTCTGCCGTCCTTTCCGCTATCCCGCAGCCCGTCATCGGCGGCGCAACCGTCGGCGTCTTTGGCACCATCACCATGAACGGTGTGCGCATGTTCACCCGCGAGGGCCTCACGCAGCGCACTACCACCATCGTCGGCACCTCCGTCGTCTTTGGCCTGGGTATCTGGATGGCCAGCGGTTGCCTTGCCGGCGAGGGTATGCCCACCTGGGTGTCCACCGTCATCGGCTCCAATGCCGTGACCCCCACCGCCATCATGGCCATTGTCCTTAACCTGATCCTTCCGCAGACGCCGGTCGTGGCTCAGCACATCGATGCCGCCAAGGACGCTGCCGTGGATCTGGTCTTGCCCGAGAGCAAGAAGTAACCAATTCGGTGCTATTCGTCGGCGGGCGCATCGCCTCGTCCGCCGACGCTATGCGGCGCCAAGCCGCACTTCAAAGGGTTTGTCCCTTTGGTGAAGCGTTGACGGGAGAGGGCCCGTTTCCGGTGTAGGCCGGCGCTTCGCACTCCGCCATGTCAGAGGTGTCAAACCCCGCCTCTGATGTCGAAGGGAGCATCCATGCTTCTGGTCGCTAACGGTTCCGTCTTTACCCGCAACGCTCAGACCCCGTTCATTCCAAACGGTGCAGTCGCCATTGACGGAGATACGATCGTCGAAGTGGGCCCCGAGTGCGAGCTCAAGGCCAAGTACCCGGATGCCGAGTACGTCGACGCCCAGGGCAACCTCATCATGCCCGGACTTATCAACTGCCACACCCACATCTACTCGGGTCTGGCCCGCGGCCTTGCCATCAAGGGCTGCAACCCCACCAACTTCCTGGAGAATCTTGAGCAGCAGTGGTGGAAGATCGACGACAACCTGACGCTCGACGGCACCAAGGCCAGCGCCTATGCCACGATTCTTGACTCCATCCGCGATGGCGTCACCACGATCTTCGATCACCATGCGAGCTTCTGCGAGATCCCGGGAAGCCTCTTTACCATTAAGGACGCCGCTCAGGAGCTGGGTATGCGTTCGTGCCTGTGCTACGAGGTCTCCGATCGCCGCGGCCAGGAAAAATGCGATCAGGCCATTGCCGAGAACGCCGAATTTGCCCAGTGGGCCGCCAAGGAGCGTCGCGATAACGACAACCACATGATCGCCGCCATGTTTGGCGGTCACGCCACCTTTACGCTGTCGGACGAGACCATGGACAAGATGGCCGAGGCCAACAACGGCCTGGCCGGCTTCCACATCCATGTGTGCGAGGGCATGAATGACGTGTGGGACTCCCGCCTCAACCGCGGTGGCATCAGCCCCGTCGAGCGCCTGCTGCAGCACAATCTGCTGGGTCCCGACACCATGCTCGGCCATTGCATCCACGTGACGCCTGCCGAGATGGATATCGTCAAGGAGTCCGGCACCTGGCTCGTCAACAACCCCGAATCCAATATGGGCAACGCCGTGGGCTGCGCTCCCGTGCTTGAGTTCTTCCGCCGCGGCATCCCCGTGTGCATGGGCACCGACGCCTACACCCACGACATGCTCGAGAGCCTCAAGGTCTTCCTGATCATTCAGCGCCACAACGCCGCCATGCCCAACGTGGGCTGGTGCGAAGCCATGACGATGCTCTTTGAGAACAACGCCAAGATGGCGAGCAAGTACTTCGATCGCAAGCTCGGCGTGCTTGAGCCCGGCGCTGCCGCCGACGTCATCGTTATGGACTACAAGCCCTTTACGCCGCTGAGCGAGGAGAACATCGACGGTCACATGCTCTTTGGCATGATGGGCAAAAACTGCCGTACCACCATCATCAACGGCCGCGTCCTGTACAAGGACCGCGAGTTCGTTGGCATTGATGAGGACAAGATCAACGCGTGGACCATGGCTGAGTCCAAGAAGCTTTGGAGCACGCTCAACGATCGCGCCTACTAATTACAAGTAGATTCACGCGCGTCGGATGTTTCGCCGCATCCGACGCGCGTATAGGCGACCTCCGCGGGGTCGCCGGCGCTGTGCTAGCGCTACACCGTATTTGCGCCCGCCGCGCGGTCTCGCCGGGCGTTACAGAGAGGAGCTCACTATGAGCGACATCATGAGGCCGATCCCGTTTTCGCAGCTGATGAACTGGATCATCGAGGAGCACAAGACCCAGGACGCCATCTTTGGTGTGCGTAAGATGGTCACGACCAACCAAGAGGGCGCGCTTCCCATTTTTGACGAGCGCATCGAGACTCCGTTTGGCCCGGCCGCCGGTCCCAATACGCAGCTTGCCCAGAACATCGTGGCGTCCTACGTGGCCGGTTCCCGCTTCTTTGAGCTCAAGACCGTCCAGGTTATGGACGGCGAGGAGCTCTCCAAGTGTGTGAACAAACCCTGCATTGTGGCACAGGACGAGTGCTACAACTGCGAGTGGTCGACCGAGCTCGAGGTTCCGCAGGCCTTTGCCGAGTACGTGAAGGCATGGTTTGCCTGCCACCTGATCGCTCGCGAGTACGGTCTGGGTAGCCCGGACGGCTTTGTCTTCAACATGTCCGTTGGTTATGACCTGGAGGGCATCAAGAGCCCCAAGGTCGATGCCTATATCGAGGGCATGCAGGACGCCAGCGGCTCCGAGGTTTGGAACGAGTGCCGCACGTGGGCGCTCGCTAACCTGGACAAGTTTGAGCATGTCGACGCCGCGTTTGTCGAGTCCATCCCGGCGCGCGTCTCCAACTCCATCACCGAGTCCACGCTGCATGGCTGCCCGCCGGCGGAGATCGAGCGCATCGCGACCTACCTCATCACCGAGAAGGGCCTCAACACCTACATCAAGTGCAACCCCACGCTGCTGGGCTATGAGTTTGCCCGCCAGCGTCTGAACGAGCTGGGCTTTGACTACATCGTCTTCGACGATACGCACTTCCGCGAGGACCTGCAGTGGGTCGACGCCGTGCCCATGTTCGAGCGCCTGATTGCCCTGTGTGCCGAGCGCGGCCTGGAGTTTGGCGTCAAGCTCACCAATACCTTCCCCGTCGACGTGACGAGGAACGAGCTGCCTTCCACCGAGATGTACATGTCGGGTCGTTCGCTGTTCTCACTGACCATCGAGGCCGCCCGCCGCATTACCGAGCAGTTCGATGGCAAGCTGCGCATCAGCTACTCCGGCGGTGCCACGGTCTACAACATCCGTGCCCTGTACGATGCCGGCATTTGGCCCGTTACCCTGGCGACCGACGTGCTCAAGCCCGGTGGCTACGAGCGCTTTAGCCAGATGGCTGGCGAATTTACCGATCTGGACGGCAAGCCGTTTGAGGGCATTTCGCTCGAGGCCGTGACCGCGATCCAGACCGACTCGCTCACCAACCCGCTCTACAAGAAGCCGCTGCGCCCACTGCCCGACCGCAAGGTCGCTGGCAAGAGCCCGCTTTCCGACTGCTTCACCACGCCTTGCCGTACGAGCTGCCCCATCCAGCAGGATATCCCTGCCTATCTGGCGGCTGTTGACGAGGGTCGCTACGAGGACGCGCTCAACATTATCATCGAGCGCAACGCCCTGCCGTTCATTACCGGCACCATCTGCCCGCATCCCTGCGGCCGTGCCTGCGAGCGTGCGTTCTACGAGCCCGAGGGCGCCCAGATTCGCGCCAGCAAGCTCAAGGCCGCCCGCGAGGCCATGACGGCCGTGTTGCCCAAGCTGCGCGCCCAGGCCATCGCCAACGACGGTGAGCGCAACGTTGCCGTTATCGGCGGCGGCCCGGCCGGTCTGGCGACGGCATTCTTCCTGACGCGTGCCGGCGTGCCTGTCACCATCTTTGAGGCCCGCGATTCGCTCGGCGGCGTGGTCCGTCACGTCATCCCCGAGTTCCGCATTGCGAGCGACGATATCTCCCACGATGCCGAGCTCTGTCTGGCCTTTGGCGCCAAGGTGCAGCTCAACGCCCGCGTGGAGTCCATTGACGAGCTCAAGGCCCAGGGCTTTACCGACGTGGTCGTGGCCACCGGTGCCTGGATGCCCGGCTCTGCGGGCTTGGGCGAGGGCGCCGAGCTCGACGTGCTGGAGTTCCTCGAGGCCGCCAAGAAGGGCGAGAAACTCGAGCTGGGCGAGGACGTCGTGGTCATCGGCGCCGGCAACACCGCCATGGACGCGGCCCGCGTGGCCAAGCGTCTGGCTGGCGTGAAGAACGTGCGCCTGGTGTATCGCCGCACCAAGAAGCAGATGCCCGCTGACGAGGAAGAGCTCGATCTTGCTCTTGCCGACGGTGTTGAGTTCTGCGAGCTGCTGGCCCCCAAGGCGCTTAACGGCGCCGTGCTGACCTGCGACGTTATGGAGCTTGGCGAGCCGGATGCAAGCGGCCGTCGCAGCCCCGTCGCCACGGGCGAGACCGTCGAGCTTCCCGCCACCACGGTGATCTGCGCCGTGGGCGAGGGCATCGATGCTAGCCTGTACGATGCCGCGGGCGTCGAGCACGACCGTCGCGGCCGTCTTGCCGCCACCTCCACCGGCGTCGAGGGCGTTTGGGCTGCAGGTGACTGCCGTCGCGGTCCTGCCACCGTGGTCGAGGCTATCGCCGATGCCGCCGAGGTCGCCCGCGCCATCGCCGACGTGGACTTTAACAAGTACGCCGACCAGAATGCTCAAGCCGGTCGCGAGGACGCCTGCTACGAGCGCAAGGGCACTCTGTGCCGCGACAAGCGCAACTGCACCAAGACTCGCTGCCTGGGCTGCGGCTCGGTGTGCGAGGTCTGCTGCGATGTGTGCCCCAACCGCGCCAACGTTGCCATTAAGGTGCCGGGCCTGGCCAAGCATCAGGTCGTCCATGTCGACGGCATGTGCAACGAGTGCGGCAACTGCGCCGTGTTCTGCCCCTACCAGGAGGGTCGTCCCTACAAGGACAAGCTCACCCTGTTCTGGAGCGAGCAGGACATGGAGAACTCCGAGAACGAGGGCTTCCTGGCCGTGGATGAGGATCACTTTAAGGTCCGCGTCGCCGGCACGGTCCGCACCGTCTCGGTCGATGCCGTCAACACCGGCCTTCCCGAGGCCGTCCGCCTGACCATCAGGGCTGTGCGCGACAACTATTCGTACCTTCTTAAGAAATAGGCGAGTCTCTTATGGCCAAATCCATTCAACATAACGTGGCCTACGTTGCCTGCGGAAGCGGTTGCGCCTCCGCAGGCGGCGACGCCCGCTGCAGTGAAGGCTGCATTGGCTGTGGCGCCTGCGTCACGGCCTGCCCCCACGGCGCCATTGCGCTGGTCGATGGCATTGCCCGCGTGGATCGCTCAAAGTGCACGGGCTGTGGCCTGTGCGGCATGGCGTGCCCACAGCGCGTGATTGCCTTCGTTCCCGGCTACCAGAACATCCTGGTGCGCTGCAACAACACCGATAAGGGCGCCATTGCGCGCAAGATCTGTGACACAAGCTGCATCGGTTGCGGCATGTGCGCTAAAAAGTGCCCCGCCGGCGCCATCCGCATCGAGGACAACTGCGCCCATATCGATGGCGCGGACTGCCTGTCGTGCGGCATGTGCGCCGTCGTCTGCCCGCATGGCGCCATCCACGACCGCACCGGCATCGCCGCCGGCGTGTAGAAGGGAATCACCATGGCACAGGAATTCACTTTTACCGTTAACGGCGTCGAGCGCACGACGACCCAAAACAAACCGCTGCTGCGCTACCTGCGCGACGACCTGCACATCCATTCCGCCAAGGACGGCTGCTCCGAGGGCGCGTGCGGTACCTGCACCATCCATGTGGACGGTGCGGCCGTCAAGGCCTGTGTGCTGACCACCGCTCTTGCCGCCGGCCGCAACATCGTGACCGTCGAGGGCCTGCCCGAGGACGTACGCGAGGCCTTTGTGTACGCCTTTGGCGCCGTGGGCGCCGTGCAGTGCGGTTTTTGCATCCCCGGCATGGTCATGGCGGGTGCAGCGCTCATCGCCGAGGACCCCGAGCCCACCGAGGAGCAGATCAAGTACGCCATTCGCGGCAATGTCTGCCGTTGCACCGGCTACAAGAAGATCATCGAGGGCATTTCGCTGGCAGCTGCGGTGCTCCGCGGCGAAAAGCAGATCGACGAGGACTTGGAGCGCGGCAACGACTACGGCGTGGGCAAGCGCGCCTTCCGTATCGACGTGCGCAAGAAGGTGCTCGGCGAGGGCAAATACCCCGATGACATCGACGAGCTCGATCAGCCGGGCCTGACCTATGCCAGCGCCGTGCGCTCCAAGTATCCGCGCGCCCGTGTGCTCTCCATCGACACCTCCAAGGCCGAGGCCCTGCCCGGCGTGGTGGGCATCCTGCGAGCCGAGGACGTGCCGGTCAACCAGGTCGGCCATCTTATCCAGGACTGGGATGTCATGATCGCCCAGGGCGATATCACCCGCTGCGTGGGCGACGCCATCGTGCTGGTGGTTGCCGAGGACGAGGCGACGCTCGAGAAGGCCAAGAAGCTCGTAAAGATTGATTACGAGCCGCTGGAGCCCGTGCGCAACATCGCCGAGGCCAAGGCCGCCGACGCGCCGCGCCTGCATGACAGCTTCTTTGCCTTTGGCAACACGGTGGAGCTCAAGGACAACGTGTGCCAGAGCCGTCACGTGACGCGCGGCGACGCCGCCAAGGCGCTGGCAGAGAGCGCGTTCACCGTGACACAGCGCTTTACCACGCCTTTTACCGAGCATGCCTTCTTGGAGCCCGAGTGCGCCGTCGCCTTCCCGTACAAGAACGGCGTCAAGGTGCAGTCGACCGACCAGGGTGCCTACGACACACGCAAAGAGTGTGCCCACATGTTTGGCTGGGACAACGAGCCCGAGCGCGTGGTCGTCGAGACCATGCTCGTGGGTGGCGGCTTTGGCGGCAAGGAGGACGTGTCCATCCAGCACTTGGCCGCGCTCGCCGCCTATAAGTTCCAGCGTCCTGTGAAGTGTAAGCTCACGCGTGCCGAGTCGCTCGCTTTCCATCCCAAGCGCCACGCCATGGACGGCACCTTTACGCTGGGCTGCGACGCCGAGGGCAACTTTACCGGTCTGGACTGCGAGATCAACTTTGACACCGGCGCCTACGCGTCGCTGTGCGGCCCGGTGCTCGAGCGCGCCTGCACGCATGCCGTCGGTCCCTACAAGTACCAGAACACCGACATCCGCGGCTTTGGCTACTACACCAACAACCCGCCCGCCGGCGCGTACCGCGGCTTTGGCGTTTGCCAGTCCGAGTTTGCGCTCGAGAGCCTGATCGACCTGCTGGCAGAGAAGGTCGGCCTGGATCCGTGGGAGATCCGCTACCGTAACGCCATCGAGCCGGGCGCGGTTTTGCCCAACGGCCAGATTGCCGATTGCTCCACGGCGCTTAAGGAGACATTGCTCGAGGTCAAGGATGCCTACTATGCGCATCCCGGACACGCCGGTATCGCCTGCGCCATGAAGAACGCCGGCGTGGGCGTGGGTCTGCCCGATGCCGGCCGCTGCAAGATTCGCATCGAGGACGGCGTGGCTGTGGTCTATGCCGCCACGTCCGACATCGGCCAGGGCTGCAACACCGTCTTTTTGCAGGACGTTGCCGAGGCGTGCGGTCTGCCGCTGAGCTGCATCGCCAACGGCGAGTGCTCCACCGAGAATGCTCCCGACTCCGGCACCACGTCTGGCTCGCGTCAGACGGTCGTGACCGGCGAGGCTGTGCGCGGCGCCGCTTTCCTGCTGCGCGATGCCATGGTTGGCATCGAGGCCGGCAAGCCTGCACCCGATACTCCCGTGAGCGCGCATGGCGACGGCGTCAAGATCGAGTACGACGACGGTCGCGCCTACCAGCTGCGCACGCAGGAACTCGTCGCTGGTCAGGGTATGCATCCTCAGGACCCCGCGGCCGCCATCAAGGCGCTCGAGGGATGCGAGTTTGGCTACGTGTACCTGGAGCCGACCGACAAGCTGGGTGCCGACGTTCCCAACCCCAAGAGCCACATCTGCTACGGCTTTGCCACGCATGTGGTCATTCTGGACGATGACGGCCGCGTGAGCGAGGTCTATGCCGCGCACGATTCCGGCAAGGTGGTCAACCCCATCTCCATCCAGGGTCAGATCGAAGGCGGCGTGCTCATGGGTATGGGCTATGCGCTGACCGAGGACTGGCCGCTCAAGGACTGCGTGCCCCAGGCAAGGTACGGTACGCTCGGACTGTTCCGTGCGCCCGAGATTCCGGATATCCACGCCATCTACGTGGAGAAGGACGAACTGCTGTCCGTGGCATACGGCGGCAAGGGCATCGGCGAGATCGCAACGATCCCCACGGCACCCGCCGTGCAGAACGCCTACCGCGCGTTTGACGGCAAGCTGCGTCCGGATCTGCCCATGGTGGATACGCCGTACAGCCGCGCTCGCAACCGCGGGTAGAGTAGAGCGCGGACGGCCATCGCTGACTGCCGTCTGCGCTTGCCATCAACTGTATAAGCTGCGCCTTTGGCCCCAGCTCCATCGTGAGCCGGGGCCTTTTGTTTGGAGCGCCTCCGCATACGGAAGCTGCGTCCCGGATTTGGCGCTCAGAATGGGATGCGCTTTCCCTTTGGAGCCCTCGGCGGAAATTACAACCCAGAATTGGCACTCAGAAAGGGATGTGCTTTCCTTTTTGGGCCCTCGGCGGAAACTACGTCCCGGAATCCAGCCCCGGAGTGAGATGCGCTTTCCGGATTGGCCCTCAACCGGAAGCTGTGTCCCGGAATCATGCCTCAGAATGGGATGCGTTTTCCGCTGGCCGGTCGTTTGGAAAGCGCATCCCAGTTTGAGTGTTTATTCCGGGATACGGTTTCCGCTGAAGGACTCAACCGGAAAGCCTGTCCAGCTCTGAGACGGGATTCCGGGACACGCTTTCCGCCAGGTCCGCCATCCGAAAAGTGCATCCCGTTTTGAGTGTCCAGGCTGGGACGCGCTTTCCGTTGGCGTGGCCGTTGGGAAAACGCGGCCCAGATAGGGGGGATGCGATCCGGCGATGCGTGGCCTAGCAGCTCCTACAGGTCCACCTCGTTGAGCCATGTCGGTAGAGCGGTCTGTCGGATGCCTGCTGTCTGCAGCTTTTTGGCGAGCATTCCTGCCGAGCGGACCTCATTCATGGTAAAGCGCAACAGAGGGTGACCGTAGAGCGATAGGTGCGCCTCGCGCTGGCGTTCGGCAACGAGCGTCTCGGCCGTAGTGCGTCCCGCAAGCATGGCCTGGTCGGTATATTTGACGAACCCGTCGAGCTCGCCCAGCGTGAGTTCTCGCGCCTGGCGCTCCCAGGCAAAGTCCGTTCGTATGGGCTTGGCCGAATCGAAGGGGTCCGTCAGCTCGTATTGAAGCCAATCGGGCGCAAAGCCCGTCTCGATCATGATGGCTCGGGCGACCGATTCCCCACCGCTTTCGGCGCGGGCGTCGGCATATCGAAGTGTCGTGAGGGCGGTGCGAATCGTGCGACCATTGCGGGCGGTCGCTCGTTGCTCGACGGCCTCCATCAGCTGTTCCCGCACAAGGCCGAGCTTTGAGATCGCCGAATCGGCAATGGGCATACCGTCGGCAAAACCGGTCTGCAACAGGCAATCTGTAACCGTTTGGATGGGCGGCGTTACCGATATGCCGGCTCTGAGTATTGCTCCGGCCGGCTCAATCTGGTGCCGCTGAATATGTGCGCCCGGGCGAGCCGACGGCTTTGTCGAGCTGCAGACATGCACGACATTCAGGTGTCGCCACGAGACCTCGAGCCCCAGCAGACAGGCGGCCGAAAACGAGCAGAACGTCCAATCGGGGTGGATGATCGCAAGGGCGCGGAGGATTTCGCAATGGCGTTGCGCTCGGTTGAGTTCATCCCAGCGCGTTTTTCGCGCAAACAACCCCGGCATGGGCGAGACAACCGTGCCGCCGGTGCGCCGAAGGAGCGCTTTTCGGATCGCCGTGCTCGGGGGAATCAGACAGCGCCCCTCTTGTTCGGCTTGAGTGAGCAGTTGGTCGATGAGCTGGTTATTGCAATGGGTCATGAGCTACCGCCTCCTTTTGGGTAGCAAAAACGTATCAGCTGGAACTTGCCGCTCAGCTGACCAAAAGCTGACCAAAATCTAACCATGCAGGTAGATGACCTGCTTTTGGCGACATATTTCTTGTTTGAATCGGTGGGCGGTGATCGGCGACCGTGAACGGTAGCTGGATATGAAGTCTTGGTAAGTTTCGGGACGTGTACTTTTTGAAAAAGAGCATTCTATCTGCTGTTTTGTGTTTCTGGATCGCATATTTGAAGGCATGTGATAAGGGCGGCGGACTGTCGCCTTGTATCTGCGGAAACTGTGACCCGGAATTGCCACTCGGAATGGGACGTGCTTTCCGGATCGCCCTTCAAGCGGAAGCTACATCCCAGATTTCGGCCTCAGAGTGGGATGCCGTTTCCAGATCGGGCCTCAAACGGAAATTGCATCCCGGAACGAGCCCTCAGAGCGGGATGAACTTTCCCAACGGGCCGCATGCGGAAGCTGTGTCCCGGAATTGTCGCTCAGAACGGGACACGCTTTCCGGATGGGATGCTTGGCGGAAACTACGGCCCAGTTTTTGGCTCCAGAACGGGATGCATTTTCCGGAACGGTCCACGTACGGTGGTGTACCGCCCCTTTTGCGTGCGCCGCTTGTCGAATTACGTTATAGCTAGCTATATTATAGGAAGGTATAATATAGCTAGCTATAACGTAAAGGAAGGATGGCCCTATGTTTATCGGAAGAACAGCGGAAATGTCCGAGCTCAATCGACTGTATGGCACGGGCTCCTTTGAAATGCCTGTGATTTACGGCCGCCGTCGTGTGGGTAAAACGCGCCTTATCACAGAGTTCATCCAAGGCAAGAAGGCTATTTACTTTCAAGCTCGTCGTACCAATGCGGAGGCAAACCTGCACGGCTTTAGCCAGGCGATACTTGCAGGCTCGGTTGGTGCTGCAGGCGTGTCGTTTCGTAGTTTTGACGAAGCGTTCGATGCATTGGCCACCATGGCTCGCACGGAACGTTTGGTTGTCGTGATTGACGAGTATCCCTATCTCGCCCAATCGAATCCCGAAATCAGCTCGTTGCTGCAAGACAAGATCGACCACTTGTACAAAGAGACCAGGCTCATGCTGATCCTATGCGGCTCGTCTCTTTCGTTTATGGAGGAACAGGTGTTGGGCTACGAGAGTCCGCTATACGGTAGGCGTACGGCCCAGTTTAAGATCATGCCGCTCGATTTTACGACGACCCTCGGCCTGTGGCAGAGCATGAGTCGCGAAGATGCTGCAGTTTGCTATGGCATGACGGGCGGCATTCCTGCATATATCGAGAAAGTCGATCCTGCCGCACCGCTCAAGGATAACATCAAACGTCTTTTTCTTACTCCTACGGGCTATCTCTTTGAGGAGCCGAGTAACCTGCTATTGCAAGAGTGCCGCAATCCTGAGCAATATGATGCGATCGTGCAAGCAATTGCTCAGGGGCGCTCGAGGATCTCGGAGATTGCGAGCTCTACGGGAATCCCTGCGAGCAATGTAAAGAGCTATGTGGATAAGCTGGCGTCGCTTGAGATTGTCGAGCGCGAGCTGCCCCTAAACGAGACGAGCAATAAGCGAGCCGTGTATCTGCTGAGCGATCAGATGTTTAGGTTCTGGTACAAGTTTGTTCCGCAGAACATCGGGCTGATTCAAAACGATATGGCCGAGATGGCGTATAAACGCATTGAGTCGCACGTATCGGATTACATGGGTACGGTCTTTGAGCTTATATGCAGGCAATATGTGTACGAACTCGCGCGCGCAGGCCGGCTCGATGTGGTTCCGGCGAGCGTCGGGCGCTGGTGGGGGACGGATAATCGCACGCATACGCAGGAAGAAATCGACTTAATTGTTGACGATGGCGAGGGCACTGCTCTGTTTGCGGAGTGCAAATGGCGCAATGAACCGGTGGGCGAAGACGTGCTGCAAAAGCTCGTGCACCGAAGCGAGCTCTTTAGACGGCAACGAAAAAGCTATGCACTATTCTCAAAAAGCGGCTTTACGCAGGGATGTCGGGATGCCGCGGATAGCAGGGGAGACGTCAAGCTGATCTCGTTTGCCGAGATGTGCGAGCGGAGATAACCAAGCGCGCTCTGATGTGATGCTCGGAATGGGACGCGCTTTCCCTTTGGCAGAAAGCGCATCCCAGATTTCGGCCTCAGAGTGGGACGCATTTTCCGGTAGAGGCCTGGAGCGGAAAGCACGTCCCAGAATCCGGGCAATTCGCTGGTCCGGTGGTTGAGCAAGCGCCGCGCCAAGGATGCCGAGCGTAAAACCTACAATGAAAACGGCGTAAAAACTGCATTGAGAATGGCGTAATTTCGCAGGATGACGTCGCCCGCTGGTGCTGCAGGAGCGGTGACCTGCAAACCTTGGGTTTTCGGACGAGCTTGCGCGAGAGAGCAGGCCAGTATGTGCGCTCGAAGGCCCGCGTTCGCGTGCGCCCCAAGCGCTACTTCTGTGACCCGTCACTTGCGGCGGCGTTGCTGGGGGCTACCCCTGAGCGGCTGCTTGGCGATATGCAAACGCTGGGGATGCTCTTTGAGAATCTCATCCTGCGCGACGTGCGCGTGTTCCTTTCCACCTACGGCGGTGTCGACAACAGTGTTCATTATTTCCGAGATGAGAAGGGCCTTGAGGTCGATCTGATCGTTGAGCACGACGGGCATTGGGGAGGCGGCGGCGTCGACAGTTCGATAACGCCACCGCTCTGTTTCTAAATCATTGCAATCCCGCGCACGGCACTCAGCAGCTCGTACTCCCTTTGGCTCCACTGGCACAGCTCGGCCGCGTCGACGGCGTCGCGGCACAGGTCCAGGAACACCTCGGCTCCCTCGCAGAAGCATTCACGGGCAAATTCTCCTGAACCGTTCGCGATGCATGCGCCGTCGGCGAAGAGCTTCCAGTTGGACGGCTCGCGCGAGTCGTCTCCGAGCAGCTTGATCTGCAGAATACGTGGATTGCCAGCAGCACAGAGCTCTTCCTCGAGCTTCTGTATGGTAAAGCGCATCTGGTGGGAGAGGCCGCTCTTCACCAAAGCCGAGGTGTAGCCGCTCGGCTCGTCTAGAAGATGCATTCGTTTTGGCTTGATGATCAGGTTGTGGAAGTTACGCTCGCTGCGCACAGAGAAATTGTCCATACGGACTCCTTTCATCGATGTTGGCAGGGCCACCGTGCCTCTTGGCCGGTTGGCGTCGGGATCGTGGAGCCAACTCTCTACCCCGACTCTGGATAAAACACGCCCGCTCCTTGCGGGCACGATGGAGTCTATCAACGTGTACGGACAGAAATCAAGCGCCGCTTGCGAAATGACGCGCGGGCGGCGTTGGTTTCCCAAGTGATTATTCGGCTTAAATCCGAAAAAGTGTCGAAATCTCCCGTGTAAAAGTACGGAAAAGTGTCAAATTCGATAGGCAAATTATCCGGAAAAGTGTAGCTGGATGACAAGACAGCACTTAGAAGCCGGTGCTGGATGCGGGATCCTGCGGCCGCCTTCAGCTCTCGCTACTCATCGTCTCCGTCGTTGGGGTCGCCCTTGAGGGTGTTGATGTCCAGATACTCGTTATCGTCCTCTTTTTGCTGGGTCTCCGACTCCGCTTGGGTGGGGCCGGAGAACAGCCGGAATCCCTCAAACGCAATGACACCGAGCAGGGCAATGACAATGGCGATAAAGGCAACCTTGACTGCCTGCGGAAATTCCGAAAAACGCAGCGCCTTTTCCTCGGCGTAATAATCGGCGAAGCGCTCTTCGCCCGTGCTTTTGGTATACGCCGGCGCGGACGCGACCTCCGGGTCATATTCCGGTGCAGGCGTGGCAGCGTACGGATCGTTGAGATAATCGCTCGATGCGGTGCCATAATCTTCGGTCTCGATGCGACTGGTGCCAGCATAGTCATCGGAATAATCGGAATATGCCGCACCGCCCTCATAGTCCGCTGCGCTCGTGTTGGCGGCAAAAAGCGGGTTAACTGGAACGTCGAGCGCCGGCATGCCGGTAGAGGTCTCATCCAGATCGGCTGCAGCCCAGGAATCGTAGGCAACCTGACGGGCAACGGGCTCATCGAGCCTTGCGACCGGAGGCTTGCGTGCCGCAGGAACGGGCAACTGCTGGGCGTTGTACATAACGGTGCTGTCGGCCGATTTGCCCTGCGTCGCTGCAGCGAGAAATGCCGCCGTCTCGGACGGGTCGCTTGCGGGGCGGGGAGCGGGCGTGGGCGCCGAAGTGGGTGCGGGCGTAGGCGCGGGCGTCGAAACAGGCGACTGCGCAGGAGTCGGCGCAGGTGCGGACTTAGGCGCAAGTGCGGGATTGGGGCTTGACGGGCGAGCCCCACCGCCCATGAGTTCGTCGGCGGTCCACGGGCGATCATCCATCACGTCGTCAAGGCTCAGCGAAAACAGGTCGTCTTCACCCTCATCGAACATGCGGTGCACATGTCCACCAATTGCCGGAATCAATCCGCGACCGGTGCATGATGCCTTGCTCAACGCCATTCTGTTCCACCCTTTCGAAATACTAATGTCATCGATTATATGGAACTTTCCAAGCGGCTCGGTCTTGGATTCATGCTTTCCAGAACTCGCGCCCAAAAGGGGAGGGGCAATCTAGGCGAGTGCCTACTTGTCGTCGGCCGCCGCCTTGGCCTCATTGAGGTAGCTATAGAAGCTGTACTTGGAGATGCCAAAGAACTCGCAGGCGCGCTCGCTCGACTTGGAAATGAGGAAGGCGCCGCGACGGTCGAGGTAGCCAATGGCGCGAATGCGCTCATCTTTGGTCATAAGGGCTGCCGGCTTGCCCACGTATTGCTCGCACTCGCGCAGCAGGTCCTCGAGCAGGTCGCCGATGTTTTTGGTAATGGGCTCGGGCTCGGTGTAGCCCGTGCCGCCGGTGCCGGTAAAGGCATCGAGCGAGCGCTCAAAAGCCTTCATAAGCGTAATGTCAAAGTTAATGCCCAAAATGCCGACGGGCTTGCCCTCGTCGTTGCGGATAAAGATGGTCGAGGACTTGAGCAGCTTGCCATCGGCGGTTTTGGTGAGGTATGGCTCGCGGTCGTGCACGTCGGTGGTGCCCTCGTGCATGGACTCAAGCACAATATGGCTGGGGCCGTCACCCAGTTTGCGCCCGCTGACGTGGCCGTTTTCGATCACTACGATGGAGTGGTCCACGTCATCGGTCTCCAGATCGTGGACGACGATTTCGCAGTTGGGGCCAAATTGGAGCGCCAGGCCGTGTGCAAGGCGCTTGTAGAACTCAATCTGTGCGGGGGTCATGGGTGCCTTCCTAAAAATTAGTTTGGGCTCACTGTGCCATAAACCCCACTTGACCGCAAACAAATCCATCAACAAGGCAATTCATGACCGTTCGGCGGCGAAAAAGTACCGATTACGGCAACAAACAATTCGTTAGGTATGCCAATCAAAAAGTGTGATAGAACATTACTAACAAACTTTTTGTTTGGCATCCACATAAAAGTTTAGTCGCATGAATGGGAATGGGCTGAAACGCGTATGCGGGGGCCGGCAAGAGAGGACTTAAGGAGTTCACCGTATGGCCGATAAGATCCAGTGGGCGGGCAACACGATGCCCAAGAGCGATGACAAGCACTTGGGAATCATGAGTCTCGACCACGTGAAGAAGGCCCGCGCCTTCCACCAGTCGTTCCCCCAGTACACCGTCACTCCGCTTGCCCGCCTGGACGGCCAGGCCGCGCGCCTGGGCCTGTCCAACCTGTGCGTTAAGGACGAGAGCTATCGCTTTGGCCTCAACGCCTTTAAGGTCCTGGGCGGCTCGTTTGCCATGGCCAACTACATTGCCGACGAGACCGGCAAGGACGTTGCCGAGTGCACCTTCGATTACCTGACCTCCGATCAGCTTGCCAAGGACTTTGGCCAGGCCACCTTCTTTACCGCCACCGACGGCAACCATGGCCGCGGCGTGGCATGGGCTGCCAACAAGCTGGGCCAGAAGGCCGTCGTGCACATGCCCAAGGGTTCCACCAAGCCCCGCTTTGATAACATCGCCGCCGAGGGCGCCACGGTGACCATCGAAGAGGTCAACTACGACGAGTGCGTGCGCATGGCCGCCGCCGAGGCCGACGCCTGCGAGCGCGGCGTCATCGTTCAGGACACCGCTTGGGAGGGCTACGAGAAGATCCCGTCCTGGATCATGGAGGGTTACGGCACCATGGCATCCGAGGCTGCCGAGCAGCTGCGCGAGATGGCCATCAACCGCCCGACGCACGTGTTTGTCCAGGCTGGCGTGGGTTCGCTCGCCGGCGCCGTGGTGGGCTACTTCACCAACCTGTATCCCGATAACCCGCCCACCTTCGTCGTGGTCGAGTGCGCTCCGGCCGCCTGCCTGTACAAGGGCGCTGCCGCCGGCGACGGCGATCCGCGCATCGTGGACGGCGACATGCCCTCCATCATGGCCGGCCTGTGCTGCGGCGAGCCCAACATCCTGGGCTGGGATATCCTGCGCAACCACACCACCGCCTTTGTGTCCTGCCCCGACTGGGTCACCGCTCGCGGCATGCGCACCCTGGGCGCTCCCGAGAAGGGCGACCCGCGCGTCATCTCCGGCGAGTCCGGCGCGGTGACCACCGGCCTGGTCGAGACCCTCATGCTCGATCCCGAGTACGCCGAGCTCAAGGAGCTCATCGGCCTGGACAAGACGAGCTCCGTGCTCTGCTTCTCCACGGAAGGTGACACGGACCCCGACCAGTATCGCCGCATCGTCTGGGAGGGCGAATACCCCACTTGCTAATACTGGGCGGAGTAAATAGGTATCGCTCCGCCACCTCACAGGTAGATCCCTTCGTATGAAAGGTTATGAACAATGGCTAAAGAACTCGATTTCGAGGCAATTAAAAACGCTGCTGAGTCCCATCGTGCTGATATGACTCGCTTCCTGCGCGCCATGATCTCTCACCCCTCTGAGTCCTGCGAGGAGGGCGAGGTTGTCGCTTGCATCAAGGCCGAGATGGAGAGCCTTGGCTATGACGAGGTCAAGGTCGACGGCCTGGGCAACGTCATGGGCTTTATGGGCGAGGGCGACAAGATCATCGCCATCGACTCCCACATCGACACCGTCGGTATCGGCAACATCGAGAACTGGGACGCCGATCCCTATGAGGGCTACGAGACCGACGAGATCATCTACGGCCGCGGCGGCTCCGACCAGGAGGGTGGCATGGCTTCTGCTACCTACGCTGCCAAGATGATGAAGGACATGGGCCTCATCCCCGAGGGCTACAAGATCATGGTCGTCGGCACCGTCCAGGAAGAGGACTGCGACGGCATGTGCTGGCAGTACATCTACAACAAGGACGGCATTAAGCCCGAGTTCGTCATTTCCACCGAGCCCACCGACGGCGGCATCTATCGTGGTCACCGCGGCCGCATGGAGATCCGCGTTGACGTTCACGGCACCTCCTGCCACGGCTCCGCTCCCGACCGCGGCGACAACGCCATCTACAAGATGGCCGACATCATCGCCGACGTCCGCGCCCTCAACAACAACGGCTGCGACGAGTCGACCGACATCAAGGGTCTCGTCAAGATGCTCGACCCCAAGTACAATCCCGAGCACTTCGAGGACGCCCGCTTCCTGGGCCGCGGCACTTGCACCGTCAGCCAGATCTTCTACACCAGCCCCAGCCGTTGCGCCGTGGCTGATTCCTGCGCCATCTCCATCGACCGTCGCATGACCGCCGGTGAGACCTGGGAGTCCTGCCTGGACGAGATCCGTAACCTGCCGGCTGCCAAGAAGTACGGCGACGACGTGAAGGTCTCCATGTACATGTACGACCGTCCGTCCTGGACCGGCGAGGTCTACGAGACCGAGGCTTACTTCCCCACGTGGATCAACAAGGAGACTGCTCCGCACGTCAAGGCCCTCGTCGACGCCCACAAGGCCATGTTCGGTGACGAGCGCATCGGCTGCGAGCCCAGCATGGACAAGCGCACCGGTCGTCCGCTGTGCGACAAGTGGACCTTCTCCACGAACTGCGTCTCCATCCAGGGCCGCTACGGCATCCCCTGCGTGGGCTTTGGCCCGGGTGCCGAGTCTCAGGCTCACGCTCCCAACGAGGTCACCTACAAGGACGACCTGGTCACCGCTGCCGCCATGTATGTGGCTGCCCTGAACCTCTACGATCCGAGCCAGGCCGATGGTGACGCCACCGTCTTCCGTGCCGGTTTGACCAACAACAAGATCGACTAGTCCCATTCCTTGATCTTGTTGAGCCGGGGGCCGCTCGTGTCTCCGGCACCCCCTGTTGACTTGGGGCCCGCGGTCGTTATCTCCCATGCTTCCTCAACGGTAGCGGGTCCTCGTCATAGTGCTCTGCATGTTCTAGCCACACGCGCATGCCGGAGCACATCTACTCATTGCAATCGTTTCATCTTTGGAAAGGATATTTACATGGACGCCAAGTTTACCGAGCTCGTCGAGCAGCTGAACGGCCTCGATTTTAAGGGCATGTACGGCAGCGACTTCCTGCACACCTGGGACAAGACCACCGATGAGCTCAAGGCGCTCTACATCGTTGCCGACGCCCTGCGCGAGCTGCGTGAGAACAACGTTTCGTCCAAGATCTTCGACTCGGGTCTGGCCGTCTCCCTGTTCCGTGACAACTCCACCCGTACGCGCTTCTCCTTCTCTAAGGCCGCCAACCTGCTCGGCCTTGAGCTGCAGGACCTGGACGAGAAGAAGTCCCAGATCGCTCACGGCGAGACCGTCCGCGAGACCGCTACCATGATCTCCTTCATGGCCGACGTCATCGGCATCCGCGACGACATGTACATCGGTAAGGGCGACGCCTACATGGCCGAGGTCTCCGAGTCTGTCCAGCAGGCCTACGAGGACGGCGTTCTGGATCACCGTCCCACGCTCATCTCCCTGCAGTCCGATTCCGACCACCCCACGCAGTCCTCTGCTGACATGCTCTACCTCATCAACGAGTTTGGCGGCCTCGAGAACCTCAAGGGCAAGAAGGTTGCCGTCACCTGGGCCTATTCGCCCTCTTACGGCAAGCCGCTGTCCTGCCCGCAGTCGCTGATCAGCCTGCTGCCCCGCTTTGGCATGGACGTCACCCTGGCTCACCCCGAGGGCTACGACCTCATGCCCGAGGTCGTCGAGCGCGCCAAGGGCTACGCCGCCGAGTCCGGCACCACCTTTAAGCAGGTCAACACCATGGCCGAGGCCTTCGAGGGCGCCGACATCGTGATCCCGAAGAGCTGGGCTCCGTTTGCCGCCATGGAGAAGCGCACCAACCTGTACGCCGAGGGCGACGACGCCGGCATCGCTGCGCTCGAGAAGGAGCTGCTCGCTCAGAACGCTACGCATCAGGATTGGTGCTCCACGACCGAGCTCATGGAGAAGACCGCCAACGGCCAGGACACCATCTTTATGCATCCGCTGCCCGCCGACATCTCCGGTGTCTCTTGCGAGCACGGCGAGGTCAACGCCGACGTCTTCGACATGCACCGCGTGGGCATGTACAAGGAGGCCAGCTACAAGCCGTACGCCATCGCAGCCATGATGTTCCTGCAGAAGGTTGCCGATCCCGCCGCTACCCTCAAGGCCCTCGACGAGCGCAACACCGCCCGTTGGTTCCAGGCCTAAAGCCGCGCTGAGGTAAGCCATGTAAAGGGGGCGCTCTGCCAACCGGCGGGGTGCCCCTTTTTGCATCGTGGGCGTGCGGGATAAGCGCTTTCGATGTAGATGCCCCGCGACGCGAGTTATGGGTACGATGGTTTCAGGGGAGGTATCGCCATGAAACTTGGTTGCGTCATTATGGCTTCGGGCGAGGGCAAGCGGTTTGGCTCTAACAAGATGCTTGCCGATATCTATGGCAAGCCGCTGATTGCCCGGGCCATTGATTCGGTTCCCCGGGGCTTTGACGTCGTGGTTTCGACGCGTTGGCCCGAGGTCGCTCAGATTTGTGATGACAAGCATTGCCCGTGCGTGCTGCACGATGGCAAGCTCAGGAGCGAAAGCGTCCGTGCGGGCCTTTCGTGGGGGGCGAGCCGCGGCTGGAAAGGTTGCCTCTTTTTGCCGGGCGACCAGCCACTCGTGAGTTCGGATTCTTTTGAGGCCATGGTTCGCGCGTTTGATGAGCGTGGCCGCAAGCATCCGGTGCGCCTTGCGTGCAACGGTGAGCCTTCGAGCCCGGTGCTCTTTCCGGCGGAACTGTTCGATGCACTTATGTGTCTTGAGGGCAAGGACGGTGGCGGTTCGATCCTCAAGGACCGTATCGACGTGGTGCTGGTCGAGGCGCGTGCCTACGAGCTGTGGGACGTCGATACCGCCGAGGGACAGCAACGCATTACGGAGCATATCGCCGCCTGCTCGTATTTTGATCGCGTGGCCAACTGCATCAATCAATAAGGAGCAATAATGATCATCATCAAAAACGGCGCGCTCGTGACGCCACAGGGGCTTCGCCGCGCCGATCTTGCCATGGAGGGCGACAAGATCGTGCGGATTGCCGCGGCAATCGAGCCGGGCGAGGGCGATACCGTCGAGGACGCCACCGACTGTTGGGTGTTTCCCGGCTTTATCGACGCCCACACGCACATGCAGTGCTGGACCGGCATGGATTGGACGGCCGATAGCTTTGAGACCGGTACGCGTGCGGCTGCCTGCGGCGGTACGACGACCATCGTGGACTACGCGACGGCCGATCGCGGCGTGACCATGCCCGATGCCTTGGTCGAGTGGCATCATCGCGCCGACGGCACCTGCACCGCCAACTATGCCTTCCATATGGCGCTTGCCGAGTGGAATGAGCGCAACCGCGCCGATCTTTCGGCCATGCGCGAGGCGGGCGTGTCGTCGTTTAAGACCTACTTTGCCTACGACCATCTGCGCCTGGACGATGCCGAGACGCTCGAGGTGCTGGAGGAGCTCAAGCGCGTGGGCGGTATCCTGTGCGTGCATTGCGAGAACGGCACGTTGGTCAACGCGCTGCAGAAGCGCGTGTTTGAGCAGGGTATCCACGGGCCCGAGGGCCATGCGCTCAGCCGTCCGGACGTGTGTGAGGCCGAGGCCGTGAGCCGCCTGCTGTATCTGGCGCACTTGGCCGGGGACGCTCCGGTCAACGTAGTGCACCTTTCGACCAAGCTGGGGCTCGAGGCCATTCGCGCTGCCAAAGCGCGCGGGCAGAAGAACATCTATGTCGAGACCTGCCCTCAGTATCTGATGCTCGACGACACCTGCTATCTGGAGCAGGGCGAGGACGGCTTTGCGGGCGCCAAGTACGTGATGAGCCCGCCGCTGCGCCATGCCGGTGACCGTGCCGCGCTGCGCGAGGCGCTTGTGGCTGGCGAGATCGATACTATTGCGACCGATCATTGCAGCTTTAACCTGCACGGGCAAAAGGACCGAGGACGCGATGATTTCCGCGCGATTCCCAACGGCGGGCCCGGCGTGGAGCATCGTCCCGTTGCGATTGCCACGAGCTTTGAGGGACAGCTGGGTCCCGAGGATCTGTGCCGCTTGATGAGCGAGAATCCGGCGCGCGTTTTTGGCATGTATCCGCGCAAGGGCTGTCTTGCCGAGGGCGCCGATGCCGACGTGTGCGTGTGGGATCCGTACGCGCGTTGGACGATCAGCGCCGCGACGCAGCATCAGGCCGTGGACTACACGCCGCTCGAGGGCTTTGAGGCACATGGCCGCGCCAAGGCCGTGTTTGTGAACGGCGTGCTGGCGGCACGCGACGGCGAGCCCACCGGAGCCCAACCCGGCCGCTACGTGCCCCGCTAACAGGAAGACCGCCGGGGTAGCTAATTTGGGAGATGATTTTTTGGGACGGGGTAGCAAAAAGAGCCTCGTCCCAAATTAGCTACCCCTGGAGGCTGGTGGCGATGAGGGGGCGGTTGAGGGCTGCCTCGAAGCGATCTGCCATCGTGGGGTCGTTGAGCGTATCGACTTGGTTGAGCATGACGCGTGCGGTGCTGAGTTTCAGCGCCTGCATCTCGGCATTGAGCACTTGGGCGACGCGCTCGGGCGTGGCGGTATCGGTGGGCTCGCAGCCGCAGCGCTCGCAAAAGAGCTCGGGGCGGTGGACGGCTTCGTTGATGGGCTTGCCGAGCCCCGAGGCGCCGACGACCCAGACGGTGTTGGTCGTGCCAGAGGGAATCACCGGCTCCCAGGCGGCGTGGGCCTTGAGCGGGAGTCGCTTGCTACCGTCTGCCTCGGCTAAGACGTAGCCAAAGCGCTGCGCCAGCTCGTCGAGTGGCTCGGCGGGAGCAGAGAGCTTGCCTGTCTCCGGGTCCAAAACACCCGCCTGGCAGATACTTCCGCGGCTCATGCCCGCGCATGCCTCGCAGGTGCAACCGGGGACATGCGAGGCGCCTGGCTTCCAAGGCGCGGCGTCCAGGCGACGGCTCGATCCGTCCCACGGCACGCCGGCGACGGGGAACATATGCGTGGTGGTGCAGAGGAGCGCGCGGCCGCCAGCGCGCATGAGCTCGAGACCCAGCGTCTTCAGCAGCGTCGACTTGCCGCCGCTGCCGATAATCGCGGTAATGCCCGGCTCGATCCTGAGCGCCGAGGCAAGATTGCCGCTAACCGTTTCCATCTGTTCACCGCCGTATAATACTGTGATAATAAATAATCATCAGAGTAGCGGTCGAACCGCTTTTGCTCTGCTCAAACCGTAGCACAGGGAGGTGCCCCGGGAATGCTCGTTTATGTTCGCGGCGCCGGCGATATCGCCACGGGTGTCGCCGCCCGTTTGGTGCGCGCCGGCGTGTCGGTCGTTATGGCCGATATCGCGGTTCCCACGTGCATCCGCCGCACAATCAGTTTTTGCGAGGCTATTCGCTTGGGCGAGGTCGAGGTCGAGGGCATTCGCGCTCGCTTGGCACAGACGTCGGCCGAGGTGCTTGAGATTACCGAGGCGGGGGATGTCGCCGTGGTGGTGGACCCCCAGGCACAGATGGTCGGCGAGCTGAAACCCGCTGCCGTGGTCGACGCGATTCTGGCTAAGCGCAACCTGGGTACCACGCGCGACATGGCGCCTGCCGTCATCGCCGTAGGGCCGGGCTTTACCGCGCCGGTCGATTGCGACGCCGTGGTCGAGACCATGCGCGGTCATTTCCTCGGCCGCGTCATCACCCAAGGTTCGCCCCAGCCCAATACGGGCGTGCCGGGCATCATCGCCGGCTATGGCAAGGAGCGCGTTATCCACAGCCCCGCCGCCGGCGTGTTTAGGTCCGACCGCGCGATCGGCGACATCGTGAGTGCCGGAGACGTGATTGGCTACGCGGGCGATACGCCCATGTGCACGCAGATCGATGGCTGTCTGCGCGGGCTTTTGGCGAACGGCGTGCAGGTGACTGAGGGCTTTAAATGCGCCGATGTCGATCCGCGCGGCGATGCCAGCTATATCAACTACATTTCGGACAAAGCGACGTCGGTCGGCGGCGGCGTGCTCGAGGCGCTCGCCATGCTCACCGGTGTATTTCAGGAATAGGAAGCGACGATGGAAAAGCTCGATGTGGTGAATGCTGCGCTTGGCGCTCTGAAGGCTGGTAAGACGTGCGAGCTGGTGGTCGTGGCCGGCACGGCAGGGTCATCGCCGCGCGGCGTGGGCGCCTGGATGGCCGTCTTTGCCGATGGCAGCCAAGCGGGCACCATCGGCGGCGGCAAGATTGAGCTCTTTGCGCTGGACGAGGCGCGCGAGCTGCTGGCCGCAGGTCAATCGCGTCTGGTCCGCTACACCATGGGCGGTGAGAACTCCGATACCGGCATGATCTGCGGCGGAGCCATCTGCCTGTGCTATCTGCACCTGGATGTATCGCAGGTGCCGTTGTTCCAGTCGGTTGCCGACGTCTTGGCATATCGACGCATCGGCGACTTCGTCATCGACTTTGAACCGTTTATCGCAAACGCGCTCGAGGGCGATGTGGCCGAGTACCATGGCGGGGCATCGCGCCATACCATAGCCGACTGCCCCGAGCTTTCGCTGGTGGAGGAGGGGAGTAAGGTCACCTACACCAACGCCGCCTCCGAGATTCCCCCGGCGCACATCGAGACGCTCTGCCCCGAGGGCCTGACCTATATCTTTGGCTGCGGCCACGTGGGTGCTGCGACGGCGCGGGTGCTCACGGCGGCGGGCTTTGCCGTCGTGGCTTGCGACGACCGCCCCGGCACACTGACCCCCGAATGGGTGCCCGGTGTCTACGACCGTCGTCTGGTCGACTACAAGAACCTGAGCAAGCAGTGCCCCATCGGCCCGCGTGACCTAGTGGTCGTCGCCACGGCGGGTCACAAGTCCGATATCGACGTGGTGATTCAGGCCATGCACGCCAAGCCCGCCTATCTGGGCTGTCTGGGTTCGCGCCGCAAGACGGCCTTTGTGCGCGCCCGCCTGGAGCAGGAGGGCTTTACGCAGGACCAGATCGACGGGCTGCACCTGCCGATCGGCGTTGCCATCGAGGCGGAGGATCCCGAAGAGATCGCCATCTCCATCGCTGCCGAGATGATCCACCTGCGCCGCACCAAGCTCGTCCCCCGCAAGCGCTAGTCGCATCCCCATCAATAAGTTGCGGTGGAATACGGACTGTTTAAGCCTGTTAGGCCGCCAAACGGTCCCTATTTCACCGCAACTGCCATTTTCCTCCGTCCCCTAGGGATCAATATGTGCGGGGGAGTTGTGGAGTTGTGCAGGCAGACGAGGTTTTTCTGGAAATACGCTCCCGATGCGCGTATAGTACCGATTGTTTTGTCGGCTCCTGCTGCGTCGAGTCCAAACCGCGAAATGCCATGAGCGGCGCGGATGCAGCCAGGAGGCACGAGGACAACCCATCGTGGCCACGCCCCGTGCTTAAAACCCCAAGAAGGAGTGAACAATGGCAGAAGAGAAGTATGTGCCGCGTCTGAAGACCAAGTACAACAACGAGGTCAAGCAGCAGCTTCAGGACAAGTTCCAGTACGAGAACGTCATGATGATCCCCAAGTTTGAGAAGATCGTCGTGAACATGGGTGTCGGCGAGGCCGCTACCGATTCCAAGGCCATCGACGGTGCCGTGCGCGACCTGCGCGCCATCACCGGCCAGCAGCCGATGATCACCCGTGCCCGCAAGTCCATCGCTACCTTCCGCCTGCGCGCTGGTATGCCGATCGGCTGCAAGGTTACCCTGCGTGGCGACCGTATGTGGGAGTTCTTCGATCGTCTGACCTCCGTCGCGATCCCCCGTATCCGCGACTTCCGCGGCATCTCGGCCAAGAGCTTCGACGGCCGTGGTAACTTCTCCATGGGCGTCACCGAGCAGCTCATCTTCCCCGAGATCGACTTCGACTCCGTTGATCACCAGCGTGGTATGGACATCACTTTCGTGACCACCGCCAACACCGATGAGGAGGCCAAGGCCCTTCTGGACGCCTTCGGTTTCCCGTTCAAGAAATAGGTTCACCTGCCCTATGAGCGCCGTTCCCACAAGGGGGCGGCGCTTGGGGCGAACAATACTCTATGTGAGGAGGATATAAGTGGCTAAGACATCGATGATCGTCAAGTGCAATCGCAAGCAGAAGTTCTCTACTCGTGAGTACACGCGCTGCCAGCGCTGCGGCCGTCCGCACTCTGTGTACCGCAAGTTCGGCCTGTGCCGTGTCTGCTTCCGCGAGCTTGCACTCAAGGGCGAGCTTCCCGGCGTTAAGAAGGCCAGCTGGTAAGTCACTACCAGCGTTTCAAGCATCAGTTTGGAACAGGGAAAACGCGCTAAAAAGGCTTTGCCGTTAAGGGCGGCGAAGAACCAAGAGCACGTGTTCATCAAGAACGAAGGAGAATCTGTATGAACCTTACAGACCCGATCGCAGATATGCTTACGCGCATCCGTAACGCTAACTCTGTGAACAAGGCCACGGTCTCCATGCCGAGCAGCAAGAAGCTCGTCGAGATCGCTCGTGTTCTGCACGAGGAGGGCTACATCGAGGGCTACGATGTCGAGGACACCGTTCCCCAGAAGACTCTGCACATCACGCTTAAGTATGGTCCCAAGAAGGCTAAGGTCATCAACGGCATCCGCCGCATTTCCAAGCCGGGCCTGCGTAAGTACACCGGCGTTGCCGACATGCCCCGCGTCCGCGGTGGCCTTGGTACCGCCATTATTTCCACCAGCCATGGCGTCATGACCGACCGCGATGCTCGCAAGCACAACGTCGGCGGCGAGATCATCGCTTACGTCTGGTAATTCGCTCGGTAGGTAGAAGGAAAGGAGATCACCGTGTCTCGTATCGGTAATAAGCCTGTCCAGATTCCCGCCGGAGTCGAAGTGGCAGTCAACGGCAACAACGTTGTCGTCAAGGGCCCCAAGGGCCAGCTCGAGCTCGATGTCTTTGAGAAGCTCGCTATCAACGTCGAGGACAACGTCCTCACCGTTTCCCGTCCCGACGACGAGCGTGAGACCCGTGCCCGTCACGGCCTCACCCGCGCCCTCATCCACAACATGGTTGTTGGCGTTTCCGAGGGCTTCGAGAAGAAGCTCGAGCTCGCCGGCGTCGGTTACCGCGTGCAGCAGAAGGGCAAGAACCTCGAGTTCTCCCTGGGCTTCTCGCACCCCGTGATCGTCGAGGCTCCCGAGGGCATCACCTTCGAGGTTCCCGACAACACCCACGTGAACGTCAAGGGTATCAACAAGCAGCAGGTCGGTCAGATCGCCGCTGAGATCCGCGGCCATCGTCCTCCCGAGCCTTACAAGGGCAAGGGTATCCACTACGTTGGCGAGCACATCCGCCGCAAGCTGGGTAAGGCCGCCAAGTAGTCGTAACCGACTCACTCGCATAAGACCAGCACCCCGTCAGGTGCTGGCAAGATCAACCTTTTTAGGAGTTTACGTATGAACAAGCATAAGGCGAAGCTGGAAGGCCTCAAGCGTCGTCAGCGTCGTGTTCGCGGCAAGGTCTCGGGTACCTCCGAGCGTCCGCGTCTTCGCGTGACCCGTACTAACGCCAACATCTATGCCCAGATCATCGACGACAGCAAGGGCTCCAGCCTGACGCTCGTCTCTGCCTCGACCCTCGAGGCCGAGTTCAAGGGCACCCACACCTCGAACAAGGAGGCTGCGGAGAAGGTCGGTCAGCTCGTTGGCAAGCGTGCCATCGAGGCCGGCATCACCAAGGTCGCCTTCGATCGCGGTGGCCGTATCTACCATGGCCGCGTCAAGGCCCTCGCCGACGGTGCTCGTGCCGCCGGTCTCGAGTTCTAGGAGGTATGTAGCACATGGCTCGTAATCAGAAGCAGCAGCGCGAGGCCTCCGAGTTCGAGGAGCGCGTCGTTTACATCAACCGCGTGTCGAAGACCGTCAAGGGTGGTCGTCGCATGAGCCTCGTCGCTCTCGTCGTCGTTGGCGACGGCAAGGGCAACGTCGGCGTTGGCATGGGCAAGTCCGCTGAGGTGCCCCTGGCCATCTCCAAGGCGTCTCTCGATGCCAAGAAGAACATGTTCCACGTGCCGGTGACCGAGCAGGGCACCATTCCGCACGAGGTTCTCGGTCACTTTGGTGCCGGCCGCATCATCATCAAGCCCGCTGTCGAGGGTACCGGCGTTATCGCCGGCGGCGCTGTGCGTCCCCTCTTCGAGCTTGCTGGCATCAAGAACGTCCTGTCCAAGTCCCTCGGTACCGACAACGGCCTCAACATCATCAAGGCTGCCGTCGAGGGCCTCAAGGAGCTCTCCAGCCCTGAGGACGTCGCGGCTCGCCGTGGCCTGACGGTCTCCGAGATGTTCGTCGGTAAGGAGAACTAAGCATGGCTGACACCATCAAGATCAAGCAGGTCCGCAGCACCAACGGTTGCAAGCAGGACCAGGTCCGTACTGTCCGTGCCCTCGGTCTCCACAGGATCCGCGAGGTTCGCGAGATTGCTGACAACGAGTCCGTCCGCGGCATGATCTTCAAGGTCAAGCACCTTGTCGAGATTGTAGAGGAGTAGCAAATGCAGCTTCACGATCTTACTCCCGCGCCCGGTTCCACCAAGAACCGCAAGCGCGTCGGCCGTGGCAATTCTTCGGGTCACGGCACCACTTCTGGCCGCGGCCAGAAGGGTCAGGGTTCCCGCTCTGGCGGCACCAAGGGTGCCGGCTTCGAGGGTGGCCAGACTCCGCTGGCTATGCGCCTGCCCAAGCTTCCGGGCTTCCGCAACCCCCGTCGTATCGAGTACACCGCTGTTAACGTTGAGCGTCTCGAGCGTAAGTTCGAGGACGGCGCTGTGATCGACGGTGCCGCTCTTAAGGCCGCTCGCATCACCAAGAGCGAGTTCGAGCCCGTCAAGGTGCTCGGCAATGGTGAGCTCACCAAGAAGTTCACGGTCAAGGTCGACAAGGTCAGCGCTTCTGCGCAGGCCAAGATCGAGGCCGCCGGCGGAAAGGTCGAGCTGCCGTGCTAAATGGTCTTAAGAATGCTTTCCGCATCAAAGAATTGCGCGAAAAGATTCTTTTTACCATAGCTATGCTCGTCGTGTACCGCATTGGTGCGCACGTTCCTGTGCCCGGCATTCCCTTCCAGGGGATGCTGGGCCTTTTCTCGACCGATAACAATTCGGTCGCCGCAGGTGCTATGGCCCTCCTGAATCTTTTCTCTGGCGGCGCGTTGAGCTATGTGTCGGTATTTTCGCTGGGCATCATGCCTTACATCACCAGCTCGATCATCCTCCAGATGCTCCAGGCCGTTGTGCCTTCCCTGCATGAGCTTGCCCGCGAGGGCGAGGTTGGTCAGACCAAGATTACGCAGTATTCGCGTTACCTCACCCTGGCTCTGGCAATCCTCAATTCCGTGGGTTACCTCTTCCTCTTTAAGAGCTTCGGCATCAGCTTCAATGGCGCCGGCGCTCCCGAGATCATCTTCGACCTCATGATCGTCGGCACGCTCACCGCGGGCGCCATGCTGATCATGTGGATTGGTGAGCTCATCACCCAGCGCGGTATCGGCAATGGCATGTCGCTGATCATCTTCGCGAACATCATGGCCGGTCTGCCGCAGGCGATCTTCTCCAGCACCGAGGGCAATGCCGGTGGCATCATCACCATGGTGATCATCTGCGCCATCATCTTGCTGGTTATCCCGCTGATTGTTTTCCTCGAGCGCGGCCAGCGCCGCATCCCGGTCTCCTACGCCAAACGCGTCGTGGGCCGTCGCATGATGGGTGGTCAGACCACCTATCTGCCCATCAAGGTCAACACCGCGGGTGTCGTGCCGATCATCTTCGCTTCGGCGCTGCTGTACTTCCCGGCTCAGATTGCCGTGTTCTTCCCCGGCATCGGCTGGATTCAGGCAGTTGCCTCTGCGCTTTCGACCGGTTGGCTCAACTGGGTGCTTAACGTTGTCCTCATCGTGTTCTTCGCGTACTTCTACACCTCCATGGTGTTCAACCCCGATGACACGGCCGATAACCTTAAGAAGCAGGGCGGCTTTATTCCGGGCGTGCGTCCGGGTAGGGCTACCGCGGCCTACATCAAGAACGCGCTCAACAAGATCACGCTTCCCAGCGCTGTCTTTTTGGCGCTCATCGCCATCGTTCCTTCGATCATCTTCTCCTTCACGGGTAACCATCTGATCCAGGCTTTTGGCGGCACGTCCATCCTCATCATGGTCGGCGTCGTGCTCGACACGGTCGATAAGCTCGAAGGCCAGATCAAGATGTATGATTACGATGGATTCTTTAAATAGGCTAGAGGAGGATTGCTCATGAACCTCGTATTGCTCGGAGCTCCGGGTGCCGGTAAGGGCACCGTCGCACAGGAGCTCGTTGCCGAGTTTGGCGTCGCTCACATTTCCACGGGCGACCTGCTGCGTGCTGCCGTCAAGGGTGGCACCGAGCTTGGTATTCAGGCTAAGAAGTACATGGACGCTGGCGAGCTCGTCCCCGACCAGCTCGTGATCGACCTTGTCAAGGAGCGCCTTGCCGCCGATGACGCCCAGCAGGGCTTCATCCTCGACGGCTTCCCGCGCAACACCGCCCAGGCTGTGACGCTCGATTCCGAGCTCTCCGCCATGGGTCGTGAGATTGATTGCGCCCTTCTGGTCGATGTGGCCCCCGAGGTCATCATCGATCGTCTGTCTTCGCGTCGCACCTGCCGCGCCTGCGGTTACACCGGCACCGCCGCCGATGTCACCTGCCCCAAGTGCGGTGGCGAGATGTACCAGCGCGACGACGACAAGCCCGAGACCATCAAGAACCGTCTCGACGTCTACGAGAAGTCCACGAGCCCGCTCGTCGACTACTATCATGGCCAGGGTCTGCTCAAGTCGGTCAACGGTGACCAGGCTCGCGAGACCGTGTACGGGGATGTCAAAGAGGCTCTCGGTCTATGATCAAGATTAAGTCTGCAACGCAAATCGAGCAGATGAAGAAGGCAGGAGCGCTATCTAAGATGGCGCTCCGCCACGTTGGAGCCATGGTGCGCCCCGGCGTTTCGACTTTTGAGCTCGATCAGCTCGCGGAGCAGATTATCCGCATGCATGGCGGCACCCCGGCCTTTAAGGGTTACGGCGGGTTCCCGGGGACCATTTGCGCATCGATCAACGATGCCGTGGTCCACGGTATTCCCAACCCCGACATGATCCTGCGCGATGGCGATATCATCTCCATCGATACCGGAGCTGTCGTTGACGGTTGGGTCGGCGATAACGCTTGGACGTTTTTCGTCGGTACCCCCACGCCCGAGGCCAAGGCTTTGTGCGAGGTCACGCGCGATTGCCTTAAGGCTGCCATCGAGCAGGCTGTTCCCGGTAACCATATCGGGGACGTCGGTTATGCCGTTCAGTCCCTCGCCGAGTCTCACGGTTACGGCGTGCTTCGCGACTATGTGGGCCATGGCATTGGCCGTGTGATGCACGAGGACCCCAACGTTCCTAACTATGGAAAGAAGGGGAGGGGCGTTCGCCTCCAGGCCGGCATGGTCATTGCCATCGAGCCGATGGTTACGATGGGTTCCAATCATGTGAGCACGGGCTCCGACGGTTGGATTGTTACGACCAACGACCACCTGCCCGCCGCGCACTACGAGAACACCGTCGCCATTACCAATGACGGTCCGGTGATTCTCACCACCGACGCGCAAGGTGCTTGGTGTTCCTTGCAGGGCGGTGAAATGTAGGGGCCGCGTTCAAACACGTCGGCATTTACATTTCTTAAAAGTAACAAGTTCCGCTTAGTTGTGGAGCCATTACGAAGATATTACGATACGTGCATGCGTATTGTAGAATACTCAATCGCTGTCGTTTTCTAGAGAAAGATGATTGCTTGTGAAGAAGGAAGACGCAATTGAGCTCGAGGGTACGGTAAAGGAACCGTTGCCCAATGCCATGTTTAAGGTCGAGCTCGAGAACGGTCATTCGGTTCTGTGCAACATTTCTGGCAAGATCCGAATGAATTACATCCGTATTCTCCCCGGTGACAGGGTTGTCGTGGAGCTTTCCCCGTACGACCTGACCCGCGGCCGCATCACCTATCGCTACAAATAGCGGCACGCATACACGCACTCCATTTCCGGCTGCAGGCTTAGCTCAACCTACGGTCGGATTGTGTGTGAAGACCAGCCATAGTTTTAAACGCCTGCGGCTGGGCGAGTAGATAGTAGGGAAGTAGTTTGAGCGCTACCGAAAGGAAGAACGATGAAGGTACGTCCTTCGGTCAAGAAGATGTGCGATAAGTGCAAAATCATTAGGCGCCATGGCAAGGTCCTCGTCATTTGCGAGAACCCCCGTCATAAGCAGCGTCAGGGTTAAGAGAGGAGACTACGTTGGCCCGTATTAATGGTGTCGACCTCCCGCGTGAGAAGCGCGTTGAGATCGGTCTGACCTACATTTACGGCATCGGCCGCACCACTGCGACGAAGATCTGCGTCGAGTGCAACGTTAACGTGGATACGCGCGTTAAGGACCTCACCGAGGATGAGGTTAACGCCATCCGCGATTATATCGATAAGAACCAGATCATGGTTGAGGGCGACCTCCGCCGTGAGCGCAACCAGAACGTCAAGCGCCTTATGGACATCGGCTGCAACCGCGGCCTTCGTCACCGCAAGGGCCTCCCGGTCCGCGGCCAGCGCACCCACACTAACGCTCGTACCCGCAAGGGCCCGAAGCGTCAGATCGGTGCTAAGAAGAAGAAATAAGGAGCGCTAGATAGATGGCTACTGCTAAGAAGAACGTTCGCGCTGCCCGTCTGAAGCGCGCGGACCGTAAGAACATTTCCGTGGGCCAGGCTCACATTCGTTCTACGTTCAACAACACGATCGTTTCGATCACCGATCCCCAGGGCAACGTCATTTCCTGGAAGTCGGCTGGCCAGGTGGGCTTCAAGGGCTCCCGTAAGTCCACGCCGTTCGCTGCCCAGATGGCTGCCGAGGCTGCTGCCAAGCAGGCCATGGAGCACGGTATGAAGAAGGTTTCCGTCTTCGTCAAGGGCCCCGGCTCCGGTCGTGAGACCGCCATCCGCTCCCTCCAGGCCGCTGGCCTCGAGGTCTCGAGCATCCAGGACAAGACCCCCATTCCGCACAACGGCTGCCGCCCCAAGAAGCGTCGCCGCGTGTAACTGAAAGGATCGTATCAATATGGCAATCGACAGGACTCCTGTTCTTAAGCGCTGCCGTCAGCTCGGGATCGATCCCGCTGAGCTCGGTTACAGCAGCAAGAAGGAATCTATCCGTCAGCCCAAGCGCCGTCGCAAGGAATCTGAGTACGGCATGCAGCTGCGCGAGAAGCAGAAGGTCAAATTCATCTATGGCGTTCTGGAGAAGCAGTTCCACGGCTACTTCAACAAGGCCCGCAAGATGAACGGCGTCACCGGTGAGAACCTCATGATCATCCTTGAGTCTCGCCTCGACAACGTCGTCTTCCGTCTTGGCTTCGCCCGCACCCGCAAAGAGGCTCGTCAGTCCGTCCGTCACGGTCACTTCACCGTGAACGGCAAGCGCGTGGACATCCCGTCCTACCGCGTCAAGGCCGGCGACGTCGTCGCTGTCGGCGAGAAGTTCCGTGACCTCCTCCCCATCAAGGAGGCCCTGATTTCCTCCGAGCGCTTTGAGGTTCCTGGCTGGCTCGAGGTCGATATCGAGAAGCTGTCTGGTAACGTGCTCGCTCTGCCGACGCGTGAGCAGATCAGCGGTGATATCAACGAGCAGCTCATCGTCGAGCTCTACTCTAAGTAGTCCATCCGGGCTGCTGAGGCTGGAGGTAATACATGTCAGAATTCATTAGGCCTCAGGTTCAGGTCGAAGAGATCAACGAGACGTCTGCTCGTGTCTCCGTCGAGCCGCTCGAGCGTGGTTACGGCGATACGCTGGGTAACTCCCTTCGTCGCGTTCTTCTGTCCTCGCTCGAGGGTGCCGCCGTCGAGGCTATTCAGATCGATGGTGCGCAGCACGAGTTCATGACCATCCCTAACATGGTCGAGGATGTCACCGACATCGTCCTGAATGTCAAGGGTCTTGTCTTCAGGGCTCTCGGCACGACCGACGAGGCGACCGCCACCATCTCGGTTGACGGCCCCTGCGAGGTCACCGGTGCGGACTTCTTTATTCCGTCCGAGTTTGAGCTGGTCAACCCCGAGCAGCACATCGCTACGCTCACCGAGGGTGGCCATCTCACCATGAGCATGCGCATCGGCTATGGCCGCGGCTATGTTTCTGGCGAGGCCAACAAGCGCGACAACGATCCCATCGGTGTGATCCACGTCGACTCGCTGTACTCGCCGGTTTCCCGTTGCGCCAAGCTCGTTGAGGCTTGCCGTGTCGGTCAGCACACCGACTACGACCGCCTTGTCCTCGAGATCGAGACCAACGGCTCCATCGCCCCGCGCGACGCCGTGGTCCAGGCTGCCAATATCATCAACCAGCATATGGCCGCCTTTATGAACCTTGCCGAGACCCCCGAGGTCGAGGAGGAGGCTTCGATCTTCGCTCCCGAGGTCACCAACGACAACGCCGAGTTGGACAAGCAGATCGAGGATCTGGACCTTTCTGTCCGTTCCTACAACTGCCTTAAGCGCGCCAGCATTCACTCGGTCCGTCAGCTCGTTGAGTTCTCGGAGAACGATCTGCTCAACATCCGTAACTTCGGTGTTAAGTCGATCGAGGAAGTGAAGGACAAGCTTGAGTCCATGGGCCTGAGCCTGAAGGCTTAATGCTTCGCATATTTGAGGAGAAACTAGACCATGCGTCACAACGTTAAGAAGGGCCTGAAGCTCGGCACCGATGCGAGCCACACCAAGGCCATGAAGAAGAGCCTTGCTAAGGCCCTCTTCGAGAACGACCGCATCAAGACCACCGAGACCCGCGCTAAGGCGCTGCGTTCGGTCGTCGACCCGATCATCACTTGGGCCAAGAAGGGCGACCTGCACTCTCGTCGTCTGGCTATCGCCAAGCTCGGCGATAAGCAGCTCGTTGCCGAGATCTTCGACAAGGCTGCCCAGGGCATGTGGCAGGACCGCAACGGCGGTTACACCCGCATCATGAAGCTCGGCAACCGCAAGGGCGACAACGCTCCCATCGTTATCATGGAGCTCGTCACCGAGCCTTGCACGCCTAAGGCCAAGAAGGCTGCTCCGGCCCCCAAGAAGGCCGCTGCTCCCAAGAAGGTCGAGGCCGTCGAGGAGGCTCCTGCTGAGGAGACCGCTGAGTAGACTTTCCGTCTGCATAGGCTATATTCGAGGGGTACGTTCGCGTGCCCCTCTTTTTTTGTCGCGATACCTTTACTTGTTTGTTGGGAGCGCCCATGACTGCGCCGTCTGATTTCAATTCGATTTCCGAGCTTGACGCCACACTCGTATTTCGCGTGGCCTATGATGGCTCGTCGTATAGCGGATTTGCCGAGCAGCCGGGACAGACGACGGTTGCGGGTGAGCTACGTCGAGCCATTGAGACGCTGCTTCGCCGCCCGATCGATCTGACGTGCGCGGGGCGTACCGATGCCGGCGTGCATGCCGTGGCTCAGTACATCAGCGTGCCCGTAACGGACGCTGAGCTCGCTTGTACGCGCCGTAGGTGGCTGCGGGCTATGGATGCCCTGCTGCCCAAAGATATCGCCATTAACGAGGTCTATAAGGCCCGTAAAGGCTTTTCTGCGCGTTTTGACGCGCGTTCCCGTACGTATACGTACCGTATTGCCGATCGAGATGCGCGCCCCGTGCTGTCCCGCGGTGCCGTGTGGTGGCATCGCTATCCCTTGGATGTTGAGGCTATGTCTGCTGCCTGCCCTGCGCTGCTGGGCGAGCAGGACTTTAAAAGCTTTTGCAAGGTTGCTTCGGCCGTTGGCAAGCCCACACATCGCTGCGTGATGCGTGCCGAATTTGGCCATGAGGTTGCGTTTGGCGAGGACATCCTGACGTTCACCATCGAGGGCAATGCGTTTCTGCATTCGATGGTCCGTACGATCGTGGGCACGCTTGTCGAGATTGGCATGCATCGCCGTGAACCCGAGTGGATGCGCGAGGTTATCGATGCTTGCGACCGTACCGCCGCGGGCCCCACGGCGCCCGCCTGCGGCCTTACGTTTATGGGCGTGGATTACGATCCCGCCGAGCTTGTCGTGCTCGACTAGGGGAGGGCTCGACGCGTCGTGCGTCGACTCCTGTCATCTGTGGGCTGCGCGTGTGCAACATCTGTTCTTGGCGTGCAATACAACCGGTGTCTCATTGCTTTTATTGCCGGGGTGTACCATGAACAACGGTTTGATTCATTTCTGTCGAGAGGACGGATAATTTGGTTCGACGTGGCTCGCATCCGCGACTTTCGGTGATCCTTGTGATAGAAGGTTCGCCCAGCTATGCGATGCGTGCGCTCGAGAGTATCCAGAACCAAGACCTCTACGATTTGCAGATTGTCGTTGTCTGTCGCGATGCTGCGCCCGGTGTGCGCCGTTCGCTTCAAGTTGCTGCCGACAGGGACATTCATATTGATTTGATTGACGTCGAGGACGCGACGCGCGGCGCGTGTCTTCGTGCCGGTTTTGCTGCCTCGCGCGGCTCTCAAATCATCGCCATGAACGCCGATGAGTGGTTTGCTCCGCAATCCCTTTCCAAGATGGTCGATATCGCGTGCGATACTGCGGCAGACATAGTGTTCCCCACGGTGTCGCTCGACCGCTATGATGCACATCGAGAGCGCCATTCGCGCGTCTTGGATGCTACTCATATTTCCATTGATAGCAAATCTTCGATGGTGGCCGGGCTGCCTCAGTTGATTTTAGGCGGCTTGGTTGCTCAAGTCTCTGGCGTGATGTATAGCCGTCCGCTGTTTGAGGCATGCCTTTTGTGCGACAAGGCGTTTCGCACAGTTGGGTTTATGGCATGCGCGCTCTCGCAGGCGCAGCGTGTCTCCGGATGCGGCGACGCTTGTTTCCACGCGGTAGCGCCTAAGCTTACAGATGCCTTTGATCCCACCATGTATGCCAGGGTATCCGATGACACCCGAGCGCTCGACGAGCTTGCGGACTCACTCTCGGAAGCAGATAGCGGTGGTCGGCTCAAGCTGGCAAGCCAAAAGTTCTACTTTGTCGGACTGGTCGCCTGCATCGAGAATTTGTGTCTGAGCCCGCATGGGGTGTCGTCAATCGAGCGTTCCGCCCGCATGCGTGATATGCTCGAGGCGCCTCGAACCCGTCAGATGGTCGCCGCGCTCAAGGACAACCATCGGGGACTGGGTCTGTTGTTTGGGCCGATCGCCAGCGCTAAGCCCGCGCGCTGCGTGATGTGTACGCATCTGGCAGCTTTTCTTAACCGGACGGGCGCAAAAACCGCCTAAACGGCTCATTACGAAACAAACTTGCATAGAATTGTTTCGAAATGCGTTCTTATACACAAAAGCCTTCAAATAGCGTTAAACTATTCAATCACTGATTGATTGTCTCCGCCATCTTTTGGAGAGAGGGTTTGTATGGCTAAAAAACGCAATGGGCGCCAGGATGCCATTAGAGATATTGTGCGCAATAAGGATGTCCGCACGCAGCGCGTGCTGGTTGATGAGCTCCGCGCTATGGGCTTTGATTGCACGCAGGCGACTGTCTCTCGCGATATTGCCGATATGGGGCTGCGTAAGCTCCCTGAGGGCATCTATGTTCTGGCAGAGGACCTGCACCTGCAGCGTATGGTTTCCGAGCTCGTAACGGGCGTTCTGCGTACCGATAATCTGGTCATGATCAAGGCTCAGCCTGGCACGGCTTCCGGCATCGCCGCCGCCGTTGATGCGGCAGAGTTGCCCGATGTACTTGGCTCGCTTGCCGGCAACGATACGATTTTGGTTATTGCCCAGACGGCCGAGGACGGCGAGCGTCTCGAGGCGCTGATCAATAAGCTGAGCAATTCTCGCAAGTAGGCGTGCGGGTCGTGCGCTCGGCATTGTGTGCGCTGACATAGTGGCTTGTAAGGGGTATCGACGTTGGTCGGTACCCCTTTTTTGTTTGCCGGTATAAAGACCGCCCACCAGGTCGCTTCAAACTAAAAGGCCCCGAGCAGTTCAATAAGCTGCTCGGGGCCTTGTTGGCTTTAGTCGCGTACTTCTTAGCCGACCGTATCGTCAGGCGTGGGCGAGGGGTCGGGAGTGGGCGTAGGCGTAGGCGTGCCGCCATCGCCGCCGGTCGAACCACCAGTGGAGCCGCCCGTCGAGCCACCGGTCGTACCGGTGCCGCCGGTGGTGTCGCCGCCCGTGGTCTCGGTGGTCGTGGTCGTCGTGGTAGTCGTTGTGGTGGTTTCCTCTTCCTCTTCCTTTTCGTCCTTGTCCTTGTCGTCGTTCTCCGACTTCTTGGTGTTATTGGTGCCGTAGAACTTCCAGACGCTGTTGTTCTTGTAGGTGGGCGCCGTTCCGGTCGCAAACTCCTCGCGCTCGGTACCGGTCAGAACGGTGTTCATAAACCGCTTAAAGACAGGCAGGTTGGTGCTGTCGCCCAGCAGGTCCGTGCCGTACTTTTGGATGGGGATCTCGCCCGCGGAATAGCCGGTCCACAGGGCGCACGCCAGCTGCGGGGTATAGCCGCAGAACCAGAGGTTGGTGGTGTTGTCGGTGGTGCCCGTCTTGCCGGCATAGGGCTGGTTGACACTCAGGGCGCCGGCAGCACCCGTACCGCTGCCCTTCATGACGCCGGACAGAACATCGGTGACCGCGGCGGCCTCGCCCTCGGTAAGCACCTGTGAGGGATTGTCGGTGTGCTGGTACAGCACCGAACCGGTACGAGAGTCAATCTCGGTGATGGCGATCGGCTGGCGATAGTAGCCGCCGTTGGCAAACGTCGCGTAGGCGGCGGCCATCTCGAGCGGCGAGATCGAGCCGGTGCCGAGGGTCATGACGGGAACGTCCTCGATGTTGTCCTTGGCGGGGTCGATGCCGAGCTTTTTGACGAGCGAGATGATCTTGCTGTTGCCGACGGCTTCCGCCACCTGGATGTAGCCGGTGTTGGAGGAGTATGCCGTCGCCTGCTTAAGCGTGATGGTGCCGTAGCTTTGATTGGCGTAGTTTTGTACCTCGGTTGTGGTGCCCTTGGCCTTGAGCGGCGAGTTGCAGTTGAGGGTGACGTTGGGGTTCATGCCGTTTTGGATGGCAGTTGCCAGCGTAAAGGCCTTAAAGGTGGAGCCGACGGGACGCTTGGCCGTGGCATGGTTTACGTGGTTATCGTCGGCGTTGTAGTCGTAGCCGCCCACCATGCACTTGATGTAGCCGGTCTTGGGGTCGACGACGACCATGCCCATGTCCAGGCCGTCAAGCGAGAGCGTGTCGAGCTGCTCGCGGACGGCATTCTCTGCCACCTGCTGCATCGTGGGGTCGATGGTGGTCTTGACGGTCAGGCCGCCCTTAAAGAGCACGTCGGTCGAGAACTCCTGCTCCAGCAGCTGCTTGACGTAGGAGACAAAGTAGGGCTGCGAGTATACGTCGACGCCGCTGCCTGAGATTTCGGTCACATTGAGGGTGATGGGCTCGGCCTGTGCGGCATCGTGTTCCTCCTGGGTGATGTGGCCCAGGCGCAGCATGTTGTCGAGAACCTTGTTGCGACGGGACAGCGCCAGGTCGGGGTTGACCGTGGGGTCGTACTGCGAGGGCGAGTTGGGAAGGCCGATGAGCAGCGCGGCCTCGCTCAGGGTGAGGTCGGCGGCGCTCTTGGACAGATAGGTCTCGGCTGCGGCCTCGATGCCGTAGGCGCCGTGGCCGTAATAGATGGTGTTAAGGTACATCATGAGGATCTCGTCTTTGGAGTACATGTCCTCCATCTTGATGGCGATGTAGGCCTCGCGCACCTTACGCTCGATGGTCGAGTCGAACTGTTCCTCCTGCAGGATGGTGTTGCGCACCAGCTGCTGGGTGATAGTCGAGGCGCCTTCGTGCCCGCCGCCGAGGGTTGCCACCGCAGCACGCGCGATACCCCACAGGTCGATACCGCCGTGCTCGTAGAAGCGCTCGTCCTCGACGTCAACGGTGCCCTGCAGCACGTAGGGGGAGACCTCGTCCTTGGTGATGGACTTGCGGTTTTGCGTGTAGAAGCTCGCTATCTTGTTGCCGTTACAGTCAACGATCTCGGTGGGCTCGCTCACCAGATACGCGTTGGCGTCGGTGTAGTCGGGCAGATCGGACAGCCAGCGGTTGACGTTGCCGACCATGCCGATGCCAAACGCCACGCCCGCAATCAGCAGAAAGCCCAAAAACGAGAGCAGGATTATGGGCAGGGCGTGCGTCTTTGAACGGCTGTGTCCCTGTCGTTGGCGAGGACCCATATATTGACCTCCAGGTATGTCGTGCCGGACGGTGGATGTGCCGTCGGGGCAGGATGGACATAAGTTATTACACGATAAACCAAACGGGGCGCGCGAGGCCTCGTGTATGCTGGAAGACGGCATTTTTCAGAGTGAATGCATACCTTGGTAAGGAGTTTGTCGATGACGATTCGGGCGATGGGGCCGAACGGACAATACAAGACTGGATTGGATGTTGTCAGTGCGGCGCTGCCCGAGCTGCTGGCGCCGGCGGGCGGGCTCGACCAGATGCTTGCGGCCATCGCCGCGGGTGCCGATGCCATCTATGCGGGGTTGGGCGGCTTTAACGCCCGTGTGAGCGCCCACGGCTTTACGGATGACGAGTTTGCGCGCGGCTGTGCTGTGGCGCATGCCCATGGCGTGCGTGTGTACGTGACGCTCAACGTGTTCGTTTTTGACGATGAGTTGTCCGACGCCGTGGCGCTGGGGACGCATGCACTGGAGCTGGGCGCCGATGCTCTGATTGTCGCCGATGCCGGGTTGGCTTGTGCACTGCGCGCGGCGATTCCCGGGGTCGAGATTCACCTGTCCACGCAGGCGGGCGTTCATAGCGAAGGCGCCGTGCGGCTTGCCGCCGATGAGTTGGGGGTCGAGCGCGTGACGACGGCGCGCGAGCTGACGGTCGACGAGATTGCGACGCTCTGTGCCACGGGCGTGCCCATCGAGGTATTCTGCCACGGTGCGATTTGCATCGGCTATTCGGGGGCGTGCGAGTTCTCGGCCCTGCGGCGTGGACGATCGGCGATGCGCGGCGACTGCACGCAGCCGTGCCGTCTGGCGTACGACCTAGTGGACGAGGCGGGACAGAGCGTTGTCGCCGTCGAGGGGGATCGCCTGCTGTGCCCGCGCGACTATCTGGGTATTGCGCATCTGCCCGAGCTTGTAGATGCCGGCGCGGCGTCGCTCAAGATCGAGGGGCGCATGAAGAACCCCGATTACGTATTCAACGTTGTGCGGGTGTGGCGCCGGGCGCTCGATATGCTGTGCGACGGCGCGTGGGACCCCGGTGCCGTGGAAGAGCTTGAACGCGAGCTGGGAAGGTCGTTTAACCGTGGGTTTACCGACGCGTATCTGCGGGGGCGTTCGGGTGCCGAGCTGATGAGTTTTGAGCGCGCAATTAACCAGGGCGTGCGCGTGGGGCGCTTGGTCGCTGTGGGCCACGAAGAGGTGACCGTTGAGCTCGACGCCGCCGTGGCAGCGGGTGACACGCTCGAGATTCGGTTTTATCCGGGTGTCGACGCGCGTCCCGATGTGCCCAAGCGCTGGCCGCAGGTGCCCTGCCCGGTGGATGCCGCAGCGGGGAAGCGCGTCGTCGTGCATTGCAAGCGTAAGGTGGATGCGGGCTGCGAGGTGTACCTGATTCGCAGCGCTGGCGTGTTGGATCAGACGGCGGCGGTGTTGGAGCGCATGCGGGCCGAGGCGGATGCGATTGCGCCCGTTGCGCGTGCCGTTGAGGTGCTGCCCTTTGAGGACGTTGCGGTGGATGGCGGTGCGTCGGCGGAGTTGGTGGAGTGCGCGGCTCCCGCTCGCATGGTTTTTGCTTGGCAGCTGATGGATGCCGACCCGCGCGGAGAACTCGATTTGTCCGACGCCGTTGTGGTGCTTGACGAGGTGTGCCGCACGGGTGACGCTGACCGGACCCGCTCGCTGATGCAGCGTGCCGGGCGCGTCGTCTGCCGCAACCTGGGACAGGTGGCGATGGCTCGCGAGCTGGGCGTGACGTTTGACGTGGCGGCGCCGGTGTTCTGCGCGAATCGGGTCACGCTTACCTGGCTGCGCGGACTCGGGGCGGGGCGGGTGTACTTGTCGGCCGAGTTGCTCGGCAATGATGCGGAGCGTATTGCCGAGCTTGCCGCTTGTCCCGGTGTCTTGGGGCCTGTCGATGCCGACCGTCCCGAGCTCATGGTGTGCGAGCACTGCTTGCTGATCGCCGAGGGCGTCTGCGCTACGGATGCGACGGGGCAGGTCCATTGTCGTGACTGCTCGCGCCGTCGGCAGGTACGCTATCTGGTCGAGCGTGACGGTACACGTCTGCCGGTCGCCGTTGACGCGTGCGGCAGGACGAGGATTTTCCTGTCGTAGGTGCCGCGTCGCGTCAGTTTGTTATCATAAGAGAGTTTATGGACTTCCAGCACCGCCGTTTTCGGCGAGGGTGCTATAGCAAAAGGAGGATACCCAATGCTGTCTGTTGACGAGCAAATGCGTATCATCACCTCGGGCGCTGCCCAAATCGTCCCCGAGGCCGACCTTCGCAAGAAGCTTGAGAAGGGCGAGCCCCTCAACATCAAGCTCGGCGTCGACCCCACCAGCCCCGACCTGCACCTGGGCCACGCCGTGCCGCTGCGCAAGATGCGTCAGTTCCAGGACCTGGGCCACAACGTCACCCTCATCATCGGCAACGGTACCGCGTTGATTGGCGACCCTTCGGGCAAGAATTCCACCCGTCCGCAGCTTTCGCAGGAGCAGATCGAGGCCAACGCCGAGACCTACGTGAGCCAGGCCATGAAGATCCTGGATCCCGAGAAGACCACCATCGTGCACAACGGTGACTGGATCTTGTCGATGGATCTGGCCGGTCTGCTGCAGGTGTGCTCCAAGTTCACCGTCGCTCGTATTCTCGAGCGCGACGACTTTACCAAGCGCTACCAGTCCCAGACGCCGATCGCCCTGCACGAGTTCCTGTATCCCGTGATGCAGGCATACGATTCGGTCATGATTAAGGCTGACGTGGAGATGGGCGGCACCGACCAGCTCTTCAACCTGCTCGCCGGCCGCGAGCTCATGGAGAAGATGGGCATGGAGCCGCAGATTGCGCTCACCATGCCGCTGCTCGAGGGCACCGACGGCGTGCGCAAGATGTCCAAGTCCTATGGCAACTACATCGGCCTGACCGACGCTCCCAAGGATATGTTCGGCAAGACCATGTCCATCCCCGACGAGATGATCGGCAAGTACTATCGTCTGGCCAGCTCGCTCGCCCCGGCCGAGGTCGACAAGATCGACGCCGCCCTGGCCGACGGTTCTGCCGACCCCTACGAGCTCAAGCGCGCTCTGGGCCGCGACCTGTGCGATACCTACCACGGCGCCGGCGCCGGCGACGAGGCCCAGGCCGAGTTCGACCGTGTGTTCAAGGAGGGCCAGCTCGCCGACTTCCCCGAGAAGCACGTTGAGCTGACTGTTAACGACGAGGGCCAGATCTACCTCGCCGGCCTGCTCAAGGACTTGGGTCTTTCGGCCAGCGCCGGTCAGGCCCGCCGCGACATCGACGGCGGCGGCGTCAAGATCAACGGCAAGGCTGTGGCTCCCAAGAGCTACAACATCGATCCGAGCGCCCTCAAGCTGGGTGACACCCTCTCCGTGGGCAAGCGCAAGGGTTTCAAGTTGGTCTAACGAGCGAGTTGACCTCACAAGTGCAATAAGGCCGCAGCCGGGAATCCCGACTGCGGCCCTATTTGTTACGCGGTTTTACCAAACCGCGTAACCGGTCGACGCTGCAAGCCCGCCAGAGCGGCAATCTGCCTTTCAACTTCGGCGGCATGACCATAAGGTCAATGCCGCCTCGTTTCAAGGCACCTTGCTCACTCTGGCGGGTTTTCGCTGTCGTTACCAAAACAGCGGCGCTGCCGTTGTTGTAGTCGTTTGGGACGTTCTTGAATGACTAGTCGTTTAAGAACGTCCCAAACGACTATTGGTGCAAAGCAGCCTGCCCCCATTGCGCCAAGCGGCGTGTGCCGTTAAGCGGAAGGGGTGTTAGCGGGGCTTCCTTTTGGGCATACAATGGCTATTGGTTTGCTGCGGTGAAGGTCTGTCCGCTCCGTAGCTTTTTCTACGGTTAAAGGAGTATGTATGTCCGTTGAGGTCATGAGGACTGTGATCGAGGCCGCCGAGGGCCGCGTGCCCGTCGACACGCTGTTTACCAATGCGCAGATCGTCGACGTGTATGGCCAGCGTGTGGCGCCCGGTAGCGTTGCCGTCAAGGACGGTGTGATCGTCGGCGTGCTCTACGATGGTCGCGACGATGCCGCTGGCACCTACGAGGCAACTGAGGTCATCGACTGCCAGGGTCGCTATCTCGCTCCCGGTTTTATTGACGGGCATTTGCATATCGAGTCTTCAAACATCCGTCCCGCCGAGTATGCTCGCATGGCCGCGACGCGCGGTACTACTACCGCCATTGCCGACAGCCACGAGATTGCCAATGTTGCCGGTCTCGACGGCTTGCGCTTTATGATCGAGGACGGCCGCCGCGCACCCATCTCCATCAAGTACATGATGCCTTCGTGCGTGCCCGCACTGCCCGACGAGCAGGCCGGTGCCGTTATTTCGGCTGCCGATATGCAGGCGTTTTTTGCCGAGCATCCAGGCGATGTCTTTGGCCTGGGCGAAATGATGAACCTGCCGGGCGTCTTTATGGCCGACCCCGAGACCTGTGCTCGCATCGATGCTGCCAACCAGACGCCGTCCAAGCAGGTTGACGGCCACGCGCCGCTCGTTGCCGGTAAGGACCTCAACGCCTATGCCGCAGCAGGTATTATCGCCGACCACGAGTCGACGATTCCCGAGGAGGCACTCGACAAGCTGTCCCGCGGCATGTATGTGATGCTGCGTGAGGGCACGTGCAGCCACGACCTGGCCAATTTGTCCCCGATGCTGCTGGAGAACCCTGCCCGCGCCCGCCGCTGCTGCTTTGCGACCGACGACCGCGCTCCCTCCGACGCGCTTTCGACCGGCATGATCGACAATGCCTGCCGCGTGGCCATCGAGGCCGGTATCGACCCGGTGGTCGCTATCTCTATGGCGTCCCTCTCCACGGCTGAGGCATTTGGCTTGGACCACGGCTGCCGCAACCCGCACGAGCTGCGTGGTGCGATTGCCCCGGGCAAGCGTGCCGACCTGCTGGTGCTCAACGACCTGACGTTTGCCACGGCTCCGCATCGCGTATATGCCGCCGGCGTGCTCGTGGCGCAGGACGGCACCTTTGTGGGCGAGATCGCGCCCGAGATGGCCGAGGTTGCGGCCCTTGCCGATGAGCTGCGCGCCTCCGTTAAGCTGCCGAAGCTTTCGCTCGACGTGTTCGACTATGCCTTTAAGCCGGGCGAGGCCGTGATCGACGTGGTGCCGGGTAAGGCCATCACGGGTATGGCTCGTCCCGAGACTGACGAGGGCCTGCGCCGCATTATGCTGATCGAGCGCCATGGCCGCGGCGTGTCACTGCAGGCCGAGGGCGCCGACGGTGACGGTCCCGCGGGTCTGGGCCTGGTCGGCAAGCATATCGGTCGCGGCTGGGTGCGCGGCTTTACCATCACGGGCGGTGCCATCGCCTCGACGATTGGCCACGATTCGCACAACGTATGCGTCGTGGGCGATAACGCTGCCGATATGATGGCGGCTGTTGAAGCCGTGGGGCAGGGCGGCCACGTGCTGGTGCGCAATGGCGAGGTCGTGGCGCGTATTCCGCTGGCGCTCGGCGGCCTGATGAGCGAGGGCACGGCCGAGGATGTCGCCGCGCAGCACGACGACTTTATGGTCAAGGCGCGCGCCATGGGTATTGAGCCACCGCTCGATCCCATCATGGGCATCATCTTCCTGCCCCTGCCGGTGATCCCGACACTCCGTATCCGCCCCGAGGGCATGTTCGACGTCACCACCTTCACCTACGCCGTCTAGTCATCGGGGACGTTCTTAAACGACTAGTCGCCTGCGACGCTCTTTGGCGTGTCGCCTGACGCTGCGACCGTGGGACCTCTGGCGCGCGTGAGCTATTTGCTAGGTCCTTGTAACGTTTATGTCTGCGGGGTCTTATTCGTGCTCCCTTTGGGTACGGTGGGTTCGGATAGATGCCCGATTCCAACAAGCCCGAAGGGAGCTTTTCTATGTTTAAACTGATTGCATCCGATATGGACGGCACGTTGCTTGACGAAAACAGCCAGGTGCCTCCCGAGACCTACGAACTGATTTTGGCGCTACGCGAGCATGGCGTGCATTTTGCCGTATCGTCAGGCCGCCGCTACGATCGCCTGTGCGAGTTCTTTGCACCCGTTCGCGACAAGATGGACTTTGTCGCCGCTAACGGCGCCCAGGTCTACGCCGACGGCAAAATGGTAGACCGCGAGGTGTATTCGCACCTGGCGGTTCGAAAGCTCGCCCAGGCCGTCGCGACGTTTCCCAATCTGCATCTTGCGCTCTTTGACCGAACCAAGTCCTTTTTGCTCGATGACGAGAGCAAGTTCGTGCGCGAGGTCGATAAGGACCTTCCCAATGCCGAGCGCATTTGGGAGCTGCCAGATCCCAGCGTAAATATCATCAAAGCGAGTGTCTTTTGCGACGACGGTGCCGTTATGGACAGTGCGTACGTGCTACAGCGCGAACTCGGTCAGCTCTTTACCTTTGCGCCTTCGGGTAACGCATGGATCGATGCCATGCAGCCCGGTGTGTCGAAGGCTTCGGGCATCGAGCAGCTCGCGGAGCATTATGGCATTGGACGCGATGAGGTCATGGCGTTTGGCGACTCGATGAACGACTACGAGATCATTCGCTTTGTCGGCACGGGTTGCGCGATGGAAAACGCGCGTCCTGCACTCAAGGCAGTCGCCGATCGCGTGGTGGGGTGCAACCGCGACCACGCTGTCCAGCAAGAACTCCGCCACGTTCTGGAGAGCCTCGCCTAATCCGGCAGATGGGGACGTTCCCGTTCTGCCGGCAGCCGGGGACAGTCCTTGCAGCTTTTCGCGAAGAGTGTCCCCAACGACTACTGTGACTGGGGCAGCTAATTTGGGACGGGGCTATTTTAGCTGCCCTGCCGGGCTGCTGCTAGGCGAGGGCAGCCATGATGGTGCGGGCGACGCCGTCGTGGTCGTTGTCGAACTCGGTGATGGCGTCGGCGGCGTCGCGGTCCTCGGGCTCGGCGTTGATCATGGCCATGCCGTGGCCCGCTGCCTGCAGCATGGGGATGTCGTTGATGTTGTCGCCGAAGGCCCAGGCGTCGGCGAGACGCTCGCCCAGGTGCTCGCATAGCCACGTGAGGGCCGTTCCCTTGGTGGCGCCCTTGCCCATGACCTCGATATTCATGGCGTACGAACGCGTGACCTCAATCCCGCCGAGCGTGTCGAGCTCCGCCGCGATGGCGTCGCGATCGGCCGGGTCGTGCCAGTACATGGCGATGCGCTCGAGCATCTCGACCTCGTCGATCTTGCTGTCGATATCCATGTCGATCGGTGTTCGTGTGCGCTTGAGCGAAGCCGCGATGTGGGGGTCGCCGCCGCAGAATTCGTCCAGGCGCGTGTAGAGTGAGCGGGGGAGGAAGCACTGCCCGTCCGCGAAGATATCGAAGGTCACATCGTGGCCGGCGGCAATGCTATGGATGCGATGGGCGATGCCGCGATCGAGTGGACGGCTCAAAATGCGCGTAGCACGTGAGGCATCGGTGGGCACGTCGTCGTCGAGCTGCCAGACGCTGGCACCGTTGGCGCAGACCGCGTAGTGTACGGCGGGGTGGGCGAGGACGGATTCAAAGACGCCCGACAGCGGGCGCCCCGTGCAGGGCACAAACTCAATACCGCGGCGCGCAAGCTCGTCGAGCATCGCCCAGGTGGCGTCGCTCATCTGCTTATCACTCGTCAGCAGCGTTCCATCCATATCGGAAAACACAATCATTCGATGCAGCCCTTTCTACTGGCAAAAAAAGCGTGGCCGAGGGCGGTGATGCCCTGGCCACGCTCGGGTTCTATAACGGTTCACGCCCTAGCGATCGGCGAGCGGCTTGTACTCCAACGGCTCGATAACCGGGCGATACGCGGGACGGATGATGCGGTGCGCGCAGAAGAGCTCTTCCATGCGGTGCGCCGACCAGCCGGCCATGCGGGCGACGGCAAATAGCGGCGTAAAGAGCGTCTCGGGCACGCCGAGCATCTTGTAGATAAAGCCCGTGTACAGGTCGATGTTGGCGCAGATGGGCTTGGTCATGCCGTGATCGCGCATCACTTGCGGGGCCAGGCGCTCGATGCGCTCGATGAGCGCGAACTCCTCGCCCAAGTCCTTCTTGGCGGCAAGCGTGCGCGCGTAACGGCGGCACACCTCGGCGCGTGGGTCGCTCAGCGTGTAGACGGCGTGGCCCATACCGTAGATGAGGCCGGTGCCGTCGAAAGCCTGCTTGTCGAGGATCTTGCCCAGGTAGGCCGCGACCTCGTCCTCGTTTTCCCAGTTGGAAACATGCGCGCGGATGTCCTCGTGCATGGACACGACTTTGGCGTTGGCGCCGCCGTGACGCGGACCCTTGAGCGAGCCGATAGCCGCGGCGTAGGCAGAATACGGGTCGGTGGCCGAAGAGGACAGCACGCGGCAGGCGAACGTGGAGTTGTTGCCGCCGCCGTGCTCTGCATGCAGCATGAGCATCACGTCGAGCAGCATGGCTTCGTCGCGGTTGAATGCCATGCCGCCGCGCAACACCTGCAGGATGGTCTCGGCGGTGGAAAGGCCGGGTGTGGGGTGCGGCACATGAACCTCGGAGCCGCGGCGCTTGGCGACCGAGGCCATATGCGCGAAGGCGGCGATGCGGGGGAGACGGGAGAGCATGGAAATGGCGACGTCGATTTCGTGCTCGGGTGTAATGACGTCGGGTTCAGCGTCGAAGGCGTAGAGCAGCAGCACGGCGCGCTGAAGCACATTCATGATGCTCGACGACACCGTGGTCATGGGGAACTCTTTGACGTACTCGTCGCTCAGATGCCTAAAAGCGCCCAGACGTTCACAAAAGCCGTCGAGCTCCTCTTTGTTGGGCAGCGAGCCCGTGATGAGCAGGTAGGCGACCTCTTCGTAGCCATAGCGATTCTCGGCCTGGGCGTTGTTGACTAGGTCCTCGATGCTGTAGCCGCGAAGCGTGAGCTTGCCCTGATCGGGCACGACCTTTCCGTCGACCTTGTTGTAGCCGTGCACATCCGAGATACGAGTGAGGCCCGCGACCACGCCCGAGCCGTCGGCATTGCGCAGGCCGCGCTTGACATTGTGCTCGACAAACAGGCCCTCGTCATAAGGGTCGGTCGGCAGGCCGTGGTAGAGGTTTTCGCTCTCAGGCGAAATCTGGCGGCTTGCTTCGTAATCCAGAACCAGGCGGCTCAAGTGGTCATCGAAGCGGTAATAGATTTTCTTGGCGTCGTAGGCCATGCGCGCTCCTCTCCGGGCCGCATCGGGGTGACTTGCATGGGCATGCGCGCGTCAGGCTATCCCCAGCGGCTTGTTCGCTACAGGCGGTACATAAAGTTAAAGACGTCCTCGCGCTGGATGGACACATTGACGCCCGAAAGCTCGCCGGCCTCGGCCAGGGCCTTCTGCAGCTCGGCAAAGTCGAGCTTGGACTCGGCGGTGTCGGCCAGCATGGTCATGGTGAAGATGTCTTCGATAATGGACTGCGTGATGTCGCGGATGTCGACGTTGGCCTCGCCCAGAACGCGGGTGACGCCGGCGACGATGCCGGGGCGGTTCTTGCCAAGGACGGTGATGACGATACGGGAGGACGAGATCTCGGCCATGGGAAACCCTTTCGCGTGATTGCGGCGCGCGCGGGGCGCTCCGCTACGGTACAGTGTTCATCATTGTACCTGTCTGGCGCAAAAAAGGCGCGCTCGCTGCGGCGTTACATGCCTGCAACATGAGCGTAAGGGGGAAGGCCGTACGGGGAAGAGCCGTCTGGCGCGTGTCCGGCTCGTGTTGGGTTGATTTCCGATCTCAGCCGAACACATTGAGCGGACAGGCCGTTCCCGCAGTCAGCCGAACGCCTCCGACGGCTGATTCCGAACTGGAAGCGGAGGGCATCCCCGCCCTTCGGTAGGGGATACCGCTCCGCGGCGCATGCCGCGGGCGGCGCCCCTATCGGACCACCGTGACCTCAGTTGGGATGGGCCCGGCACTGCCGCGTACTCGGTGAGCTAGAGCCAACTGTTCGTCTTCACGTCGCGTATGGCGATATTTCGGTCGTCCGGCTCGGTGATGCCGTAGCCGAACGCCTGGAGCGTCTCGATGGACTCCTGGATCCTCTGTTGGAACATGGGACCCGGATCGACCCTCGGCCCGAGGTGCCCGCGCCAAAGGCACGGCGTGGCGCGCAGCATGTTATGGATTTTGGAGATGGGCTCGATGTCGGCGTAGACGTTGAGCGTCGCCATGGCGTCCTTGTGGCCGAGGATCGATTGGAGCGCCTTGATATCGCCGCCTTGGCGGATCCACTGCGTTGCGAACGTGTGGCGAAGGCCGTGGAACGTGATCAGCTCGTCGCTGGTGCCCATGAGGCCGTTGGTCTCCGAGAACGTCTTGAACGCCCTGCGGATATAGCTTGTCGTCGCGAAGGTCGCGCCCGGCTCCGACAGGATGTAGCAGTCCCCGATCTCGACCGCCCCGGTAAGGCCGCGCAAGCGCAGCTTTCCGCAGTCGATCTCGTGGGTCTCCTTCAGGAAGGGGAGTAGGCCGACCGGGTCGATGGGGATACCCCTGGCGTCATGGGTCTTGGTGTCCTTGATGAACGAACCCATTCCCTTCGCGTACGCCACCGAGTGTCTGATCGAGATCAGGCCCGTCTCGAAATCCACATCGCACCACCGAAGGCCGCAGACCTCGCCGATTCGCATCCCCGTGTGCAGGGCGAGTACGACCGCCCTCTAATCCTCGGCGGACCAATCGAGTCCGAACTCCTTTCGGGCATCCTCTTCGCTCATGACTTCGAGAAGGTCTCCGGGTTGGCAACGAAGGGCGAGGCATAGCTGCTCGAGTGTGTTGAAGCGAATGCCGCGAATATGCCCTTTTTTAATACGGGACAGGTTCACGGGCGTGGTTCCAATCCTTTCGGCAAGTTCGTTCGAGGAAATCTTTCGCTCGGCCATGATCTTGTCGAGGCGAACAATTACGGGCATGGCGTTTCCTTACGCAATCTCGTCGGAGTCGAGGTACAGCTCTCGGGCGTACAAGAAGAGCTGGGAAAGCATGAACAGGACGATGCCGAGAACCAGAGAGGTCCAATCGAATGATGAAGCGATCTCTTGGGCGCCGACGGCCCCCTCGCCGCCAAACATCGAAACGGAGGTTTTGAGTGAGCCGGCGTAGAGGCTGGTGGCAGCTTGAACAACGAAGAGAATGCCGAGCACCTTCAAGCATGTCGCAGACCCTTTCTTGAAGAGGTCTCCGCTCTTGATCGTCCACACGAGAACGGCGCTGAGGATGGTCGTAGCGATACCGATGACGGCAGGGACCAATGTCGAGATCGCAAGGGCTGGATACGCGGGGGAGTCTGCAATTACAGGGTTGTCGAGCACTTCGATTGCTGGCTTTAAGGAGAACGCCACTTGTGCGATGGCGGTGGCGCAAAGGGTCGCAGAGGCTATCGCACATGCGATGCGGAAGGAATGAAGCCGGGGAGTGCGATTGTCGGAACTCATAATAACCTCCGAAGAATTTAAAAAACTCAGGTTACTTTTTAACAGTTTATGTTAAATTTACTTTGCCGGCAAGTAATCACGGCATGCTGCAACCGAAACCCCTCTAGATTGGAGAGGATTATGTTCAGTACTGTTAAGTCGTGTAAGCTCTTGGTTTTCCTCGGCCTCGCTCTTTGTCTGTTGCTGCCGGGAGCCCCCGCTTTTGCGGATGCCCCGATGCCTCCTTCCCAGGAGAGCAGCCGGTGTGCCCTCGTTGAGCCCCTCGGGTATACGGACGACGTCGTCGATACCTACTGGAGCTACAGCTGTCCTCGCGGCGTAAGCGGGCACAGCATCTCGATGTTCAACATCTCTTGCAAGACGATCTCCTACCGAAATGGCTATCGCCGATCCGCGCATCATAGGGAATCCCGCCTCGCTGCAATGTGCTCCTGTGGTGTTCTTGGCACAACTGATAAATGGCAATTTGTCTATAGCACCTACTAGATGCGAGGAAGGGCCGAGCATTTTGTTCGGCCCCTCTGTTCCGACTGGATGAGGTTAAGGTTGGCGATGAATATGCTCAAAATCTCGAAGGCGATCTTTAGGTCGCTTCTCTCCTCCAGGTCGCTCTGTGTTGTCGTTGTTGCGTTGATGGTTCTTTGTGCTCTGCCCGTCTTCAGGAGCGCGGCTGGCATCGACGGACGGGTCGAATACCTCGAGTCGGGAATAACCCGTGTTGAGCAGGAATTGTCAGCATCCTATGCGGATGCGCTTGTGAATGCGGGGGAGGACGGTGTCTATACCTCTTCATCAAGCATGCCCGCGCTTCTGTACCCTCTTGCCGCGGGACGTCTTATCTTGGCACCGCTCTCTCCCCTACTTCCGTTTCTGCAGATATCGGATGGAGAGTACACCTATTATGACGGATCGAAGGAGTACTTGCTATGGGTCGCAACGGCCGTTGCCGTCTCGTTCCTTGCCGCGCGTCTTAACAAACGTGAAAAGCTCATCATCCAGGCACCGATGGGCGAGCTGGGTAGACTTGTTGCATCGAGCGTATGGGCGAGTGTTTTTGCAATGCTTGCCGTCCTCGCCATCAATCTTCCAGGGATAATCGCCGCGCTTGTGAAGAATGGCTCGGGCTCGCCGTTCTATCCGATAGGCTACATTCAATATGCGACTCCGGTTATCAAACCGGCTTGGCTGGTGTTCGCGCAGACGGCCATCCTGCAATTCTTGGTGGCAGCGTTCATCTCGCTTATCGTTCACCTTGCCGTGAAGATTGCCAATAACCCTACGCTTGGAATCGTGTTCGTATGTGCCCTGATGGGGGTGACGATGGTTCCCGGGTATTACGGAAGATCCATCGCTTTACGTGAGTTCGCCCTGTTGAATCCCCTTACGTATGCGAACACTGAGTTGACCGTCGGCGCCTATAGCCCGTACCCGACAACGCAGATAGTGAATCTGCCTGGACTTTGCTTCGAGCGTGGCGCGATTGCCCTCGTATGCGCAATCGGGATCGAGGTGCTGGCAATTAGCCTGCTTTGCGTTGCTGGAAAGAGCGGCTGCGCGTGCCCGATATCCCCGATTTGTCTTGAGAGAGGTTCCTTCACTGCATCGAGAACGGCAACTCGTTCGAGCGCTTGTGCCTCCGCCGTTGCATACGTAAGAACGATGGGGAAACTGCTCCTGCGTTCTCCTACCCTCGCCGTATGCGCGATTGCAATGTCGACGACGATGCTGGCCCCGGCTCTGGTCGAGATGTTTCCTGACGCTGATAACGTTTCCGCTGTTCGGTATAGGGATGGGGAGCTCCGTTCAATAGATCGGTATCTAGAGCAGAACGCTGCGAATATGGACGTCGAGGGCAAAGCGGCCCTGGAAGACATGCGGGATGCTCTTTCGGGTTTCGTGTACGCGCCTATGCCTGCGGAGGGGTTTCGAAGCCTTGCGACGTACGAGCGCGCTCGAGGTGAGCTGGGCGCGGCAGATGCGACTCTCCTGCAATCGATCGGAATCGAGCCGGAGACTCCTTCTCGTGCGGAAGCGCGCGCCCTTCTGCTTGAGTCGATCGCGAGCTTGCCGGACCCCAAGGTTTACGAGTTAAGTACGAAGATGCCCCCATTAATCCTCCTTTCGTATCTCCAGGCAGCGCTTCCCTCCTTATTTTTGCTGTTGCCCGTGGTTGTCACATCGCTCGCGTGCACCCACCTGCAGTGTCGTTCCCTTCTGGTTCTCCAGATCCCCGCAACAGCGCATGTGCGTTTTCTGACGGCTGTTGCGCTGGCTCTCCTGCTTGGCTTGGTGCTGCTTTTGGTGTCGATGGCTCCCGCTGTCGTTGTGTCCGTGATTAAGAACGGCGCGGGTGGATCGGAGTATCCCGTCGCTCTCATTCGGGCGGGAGCTTCGACAACGTCCATGGTGGGGGAGGCGGTGTTGTGCAGTATTCCGTTGCTGGTCATGGCATACGGCGTGATTTCCGTCGTCGCTGCGTTGACAGCAGCGATTAGCCGCAACCCCGTTGTCACCGGAATGGTTTGCGCGGTTCTCTTGGTGTTGGGTTCGTTGAGCGCTCATGTTGAAAGCGTGGGCATGGGCGTCGCGCTGCTGGCTCCATTCGCCTCGTTTGATCCCGCTTCCCAGGTGGGGACGATTGGGTTCCTTGGGCGAGGGACGAACGCGATGCCTTTTGGAGAGGTCGTCGGCGCATCGGGCGCTCTGCTGGTGGTCTTGGGCGCCGTATCTCCGTTGATGGTGCGCCTGAGTGTTCCAAAGATCGAAAGGGGATGATCTCGATGATTGACCTTCAAACGCTGACGATCTCTTATGGAAAGAAGGTGCTCGTAGATTCGGTGAACGCTGAGTTTGCCCCGGGTACGGTCTACGGTCTCGTCGCTCCGAACGGGCATGGAAAGACGACGTTGCTGCGTGCGATGGCAGGTTTGCCGGGTCCTCGCGTGGACGGGAGCATCGTTCTGGATGAGGTGCAGGGTACGGGTGCGAGAGAGGTCCGTTCTATGATCTTCTATGCACCTGGTGAGGGGACGCTGCTGTATCCCGGATTGCGTGCGGAAGATCACCTCAAGATGGTTTGCGATATGTGGCCGCATGCTCGCGATATCGAAGAGATAGTGGAACAAACGCAGATAGGCGAGTTCGCGAAGATGAGGATCCGCACTCTGAGCCAGGGCATGAAGCAGCAGCTTACCCTGGCGATTGCGTATGCGACGGGCGCGCGGTACCTTCTATTAGATGAGCCCATGAACGCGCTCGACCCCAGCAGGGTGGACTTGCATTCCGAGATTCTCAGGAAGCTGGCCGATTCTGGTACGTGCATCATCATGTCATCCCACATCTTGGATTCGGTCGATAGGCTGTGCGATGAGATTCTGTTTTTGAAGGATGGGAGGCTCATTAGAAGCATTCCGCAAGATGATGCTGCGCCGAAGTCTCCTGGATCCCATTTCGCAAAGCCTGCCGGACGCGCCGAGGGTGCGCTAAGCACGTATCGGCGACTCTACGAAAAGGGCGGGTAGAAATGCAAGTAAATAATCTATGTGGTCGATATGCCGTTAAACCCGCATATCGATACCGTTCAGCCATTCGCCTCGCCCCCGTCGCACGTATCTTCATCCGGTCTGTTACTTTTAATCTAACAATTCTTTGAGGAACGTAGGTGCTTCTGAATGTACTGTCGACTTCTTCTCAAACTAATCCTAAGAGACAAGGCCGTATGTATTTGTACGCTCGTTCTCGCTGCAGCCTTTTCCGTCCCCATTGCGTTCAATTCACCCATCTACGGGCCCTTCTTTATGAAGCAGGGCATGCAGAGCTTTGTCGACGCATTCAATACGCGCGCGCCCCAGGCCAGCGGCACAGACCTATCGCCAGAGCAGCAAGATGACGCTGAGCTTGCAAGATACGCGAACGCCGCCCTCGCCGCTCAAACCGACGCCGCCTTTCTCGACTCTGCCGAGAGCTACTACGCGCTCATGGGCGAAGGCTTCCAATCCGGGTCCATCGTGGGAGACCGAGAGACCAATGACGCAGACCTCGCGTATTGCCGCGCTCTGAGCAGCTCCGGCATCACGGATATCCCGGCCTCCGCAAACGACCTGCCATTCCTTTCCTTCCTGCCTTACACCATTGCCACGGCGCCGTCTTTCCTTCCCTTCATCCCCTTCCTTCTCTCGTCGATACTCGTGCTCGGCGCCACAAGGCCCGGGACCCTGGCGGCAAAGGCGCCCGTGCCCAAATTCCGGCGCCTTATCCAAACCGTGTTTTCAATAATTGGCGCGGGGACCGCGATGCTCCTCGCCGGCCTCGCACCCGGGAGTATTTACGCCTCGGTCCTAAACGGCTTCGGGCAAATTGGGTACCCGATCACCTTCTTCCATAACGGCGCGCTTACCACCACGACCGCGGGAAACGTCTTCACGACCCTGCTTCTCGCGCTGCTTGCGGGCGGAACCTTGATATCCGTTTTCTCCGCCGTCCTATCGACCGCAACGAGGCGCGTCCTCGCGGGCCCCCTTACCTCCGCGCTGCTTGTCGCGGCCCCGGCATTCCCGTTATTGTCCGATTCGGCGCTGGAGCATAACGCCGTGCTCGGGCTCCTGCCGCTGGCCGTGTTCTCGCCTATCGAGGCCACGGGTTACGTAGGATGCTTCCCGACAGAATTCATTGGCTCCGGTTCAGGCAGCGCATCGATGCTTGCCGTGGCCCTGGCATACGTCGCGGTCTTTTTTGCGGTCGGCGCCGTTGCGACACGTTCCCCCAAACAGCCTGGACCCGCGAAAAAGCACCATGGGCTCGAGCTTCTGGACGCGAGCGTGGGATACGGAAGCACGACGATACTTTCAATCGGGTCGCTTTTCCTGAGCCCGGGAACGGCGGCGGGCCTCGTTGCTCCCAACGGCTCGGGGAAAACCACCCTTCTTGAAGCGCTGTCGGGCCAATTTCCCACCCGCATCCGCTCGGGAAGCCTGGCGGCAGACGGAATCTGCCAACGTCGATCAGCCGAATTTGCAGAACTCGTCTACCTGAGCTCTTCGGGCAGCGCGGATCTCTATCCCACGCTATCGGCCATCGAGCACCTTGCTTTCGTTAGGGAGGCGTGGAAATCGGCCGCCGACATCGACTCGCTCTGCGACTCCCTCGGAATCTCCCCATATCTCGACAAGCCGACCCGTAAACTCTCGACAGGAATGAAGCAGCAGGTAAAGCTTGCCATGGCGATAGCGACCGATTGCCCGTACCTCATCCTCGATGAACCGCTGAACGGCCTCGATCCGGGAAAACGGAAAACCTCCTGCGACGCGATGCGCAGCGAGGTGGCGCGGGGACGCAGCGTGCTCATTTCAAGCCATCTACTCGACGACCTGGCAGACCTCACCAACTCGTTCTACTTCATCGAAGCCGGCTCGCTCGTGGAAAAGATCGAGTCGTCCTCGCAGACGCTCAAGCAGGAATACCTCGATACATACGAAGGAGGTGAATGACATGAAACTATTTGAACAGCTGAAGTCCAATGCGTCGCGCATGGCTGTCTACGCCATCCTCGTGGCAACGGCTTTATGCGGAATCGCGACACCCGTCTATGCGCTCAACGGGGAGAAAGGCGATGTCGAACCTCTGTACATGAGCTCGACGGTTAAAGACCGGTACAAAGCCTTCTCTGGAGACGCGTTTTACATAGCAGAGTACGACACGACCTACCGTGAGCTTCGCTACAACAAGAGATACGAATATCTAGGCGCAAAAGTAATCAGCTATACATCGGGTTGGTACGGCCCCAACTATGGACACATAACCCAGTTCAAGTGTAACTACCGTGTGTACAACTAAAGCAACCCGGCCGGGACGAGGGGTGACGCAAAAGCGTCGCCCCTCGTTTTTAACCATGTCAACTGAACCTAGTTCAGTTTGGTTGATTTCCGATCTCAGCCGAACACATTGAGCGGAAAGGCCGTTCCCGCAGTCAGTCGAACGTCCCCGGGGCCCTTCTCAGGCCCCGGGGACGGCATTTTCCCAGTTGAAGGAACGGTGGAGATGTGTTTCGATGGGTCAGATTCGTGTCGTTCCGAAAAGACCGTGAACCTTTTGTGGGACGCGCGGCGCCGTGGTACCATAGCCGAGTTTGTTGTCTTGGTCGGAAACCAAGACGCCTTATGCGCTGATCGGTAACCAGCGCCTGACCAATAAGGAGTCCTACCATGAAGCAGGGTATCCATCCCCAGTATGTCGAGTGCACGGTGACGTGCTCCTGCGGCAACACCTTCAAGACGCACGCTACCGTGTCCGAGATGAAGGTCGAGCTTTGCAACGAGTGCCACCCGTTCTACACCGGCCAGCAGAAGTTCGTCGACACCGGTGGACGCGTCCAGCGCTTCGCCGACAAGTTCGGTGGCGCCGCTGCCGCCCAGCTCAAGAAGGCTGAGGAGGCCAAGGCTGCCAAGGCCGCCAAGGCTGCTGAGGCCGAGGCCGCTCGCAAGGCCGCCGCTGAGGCTAAGGCTGCCGAGAAGGCTAAGCGTGCCGCTAAGTTTGCCGAGGAGGCTGCCAAGCAGGCCGCCGAGGCTCCCGCAGAGGCTCCCGTCGACCAGGCCGCTGCCGAGGCCGAGACCACCGAGGCTGCTGAGTAAATAGCTCGCCGCGGAATCGCTCGCATTCATGGCATAAGGGCCGTGCATCCGTTCGGGTGCGCGGCCCTTTTCTTTTTATTGGTGCAAGCTAGCTCGTCCCCATTGCACCAGATTGGTGAGGAGGGGACAGGTTGGTTTGCACCAAATGGCAGAGAGACGGCGTTTTCCCAGATAAAAGCTGCCAAAATAAACCAGTCCCTTTTTGGCAGGTTGGTCGTAGTTATTACGTGGCGGTTGAGGTCGACCGCATAGGGTGCGTCCTGTTTGGCTAAAGTACAACTATCTGTGTTTAACTCGCTCGGAGCTGCATGGCACGGGCGATGGCCAAAAAGGAAACAACATGGGATTCATGTCAAAGCTGCTGTCCTTTGGATCCGATAAGGACCTTAAGCGCTACTACAAGATCGTCGACCAGATCAACGGTCTTGAGCCCCAGTTTGAGAAGATGACCGAGGAGGAACTCCGCGCCCAGACCGATAAGTTCCGTGAGCGCTACGCCAACGGCGAGTCGCTCGACGATATGCTCCCCGAGGCCTTTGCCACCGTGCGCGAGGCTTCCAAGCGCACCATGGGCATGCGCCACTTTGATGTGCAGCTCATCGGCGCCATGGCGCTTCACGAGGGCCATATCGCCGAGATGAAGACCGGCGAAGGCAAGACCCTTGTCTCCACCTTGGCCGGCTACCTCAACGCTATCGCCGGCAAGGGCGTGCATGTCGTTACCGTCAACGATTACCTGGCAAAGCGCGACTCCGAGTGGATGGGCCGCATCTATAAGTACCTGGGGATGACCGTCGGTCTGCTCCAGAACAATATGCCGCTCGAGCTCAAGCGTCCGGCCTACCAGGCAGACGTCACCTACGGCACCAACTCCGAGTTCGGTTTCGACTACCTGCGCGACAACATGGTCACCCGCCCCGAGCAGCGCGTACAGCGCGGCCATAACTACGCCATCGTCGACGAGGTCGACTCCATCCTGATCGATGAGGCCAGAACGCCGCTCATTATCTCGGGCGCCGGCACCAAGTCCGCCAGCACCTACAAGGACTTCGCGCGTGCCGTGCGCGGCCTGGAGCGCGGTGAGGACGTGTCGCACGACATGCTCACCGCCACCGAGGACGTCGAGCCCACGGGCGACTACGTCATGGATGAGGCCAAGCACACCATCGCCGCCACCGAGCGCGGTCTTAAGAAGATCGAGCGCCGTCTGGGCATCGAGGACATCTACGCCGACTTTTCGGGCCAGCTGGTCAACCACCTGCAGCAGGCGTTGAAGGCCCAGTACATGTTCCATCGCGACAAGCAGTACGTGGTCACGAACGGCGAGGTCAAGATCGTCGACGAGTTCACCGGTCGCATCATGGAGGGCCGCCGCTATTCCGAGGGCTTGCACCAGGCCATCGAGGCCAAAGAGGGCGTGCTCGTGCGCGAGGAGAACCAGACGCTGGCCACCATCACCTTGCAGAACTACTTCCGTCTGTATGACAAGCTCTCCGGCATGACCGGTACGGCACTCACCGAGGATGCCGAGTTCCGCGAGATCTACAAGCTGCCCGTCGAGGTCATCCCCTCCAACAAGCCCGTCCAGCGTGTTGACCACGAGGACCTGGTGTACCGCACCATCCAGGCCAAGTACAACGCCGTTGCCGACGACGTCGAGCGACGTCACGCCAAGGGCCAGCCGGTCCTAGTGGGCACCGTCTCCATCGAAAGCTCCGAGAAGCTGTCGGCCGCCCTTACCAAGCGCGGCATCGCGCACGAGGTCCTCAACGCTAAGCATCACGAGCGCGAGGCCCATATCGTTGCCCAGGCCGGACGCTACGGCGCCGTGACCATCGCTACTAACATGGCCGGTCGTGGTACCGACATCCTGCTGGGCGGCAACCCCGACGAGCTGGTGCGCGAGCGCCTTGAGCACGAGGGCCTGACCATGGAGGACGTGACGCCCGAGCAGCTCGAGCAGTTTAACGCCGAGGCCAAGGAGACCTGCAAGGCCGAGCGCGAGCGCGTGCTCGCCGCCGGCGGCCTGACCGTCATCGGCACCGAGCGCCATGAGTCCCGTCGTATCGACAACCAGCTGCGCGGCCGCTCCGGTCGTCAGGGCGATCCGGGCGAGACTCAGTTCTACCTGTCGCTCGAGGACGACCTCATGCGCCTGTTCGGCGGCGACAAGATGGACCGCGTCTCCAAGATGATGGTCACCGCCGACATGGGCGACGACATGCCCATCCAGCACAAGATCATCTCCAAGGCCGTCGAGAATGCCCAGCACAAGGTCGAGAGCATCAACTTCTCCATGCGCAAGAGCGTCCTCGAGTACGATGACGTCATGAACAAGCAGCGCCAGGTCATCTACGCCGAGCGCAACAAGATTCTGGACGGCAAAGATCTGACCGACCACATCACCGAGGTCATGCACGACACCGTGTACCGCTGCGTGCAGGAGTTCTGCACCAAGGACAGCCACGATGGCGAGCGCGACCTGGAGGGCCTGCGCAAGTGGGTCGTGGAGCTGACCGGCCATATCGATACGCCCAAGTTTCCCGACGAGGACTTTGAGGCCCTGGCTGCCGATGTCCTGGCCTACGTCGAGAAGTGCTACAACATGAAGGCCGAGCGCTTGGGCGAGGACCTGATGCGCGAGCTCAACACCCAGGTCATGCTGCGCGTCATCGATACCCGCTGGATGAACTACCTGCAGGAGATGGACTATCTCAAGACCGGCATCGGCCTGCGCGGCTTTGGCCAGCGCGACCCGCTGGTCGAGTACAAGACCGAGGCCTACGGCGCGTTCCAGATCCTCGTCGACACCATGTACGAGGATTACCTGCGCACGGTTCTGCGCATCGAGATCAAGGCTGCCCCGCGTGCCGTGGAGCACAAGGAGGAGCCTGCGCTCGAGGGTGCGCACTTCTCCGGTCCTGCCGAGGTCGATGGTGACAACGGCGACTCGGTGCTGCGCAAGCAGGCGCAGGTGCAGGCCCGCACGGCTGTCCAGGGTGGTCCGGCTGCCGTCAACAACGGTGGCAAGGTGACCACCTATCGCAAGTCCGAGAGCGACGATCCGTACGTCAACGTGGGCCGCAACGACCCGTGCCCCTGCGGTAGCGGCAAGAAGTTTAAGTACTGCCACGGCAGGAATCGTTAATGGCTGAGGCTTTAGAGGTAACGCCCGCCGAGCTGGACGCGTTTGCGGACCGGCTCGGCGAGGTCGAGTCGTATCTCCACTTGGACGAAAAGCGCACGCGTGTGACCGAGCTCGAGGCCAAAAGCGTGGCCCCCGGCTTTTGGGATGACGCCGACGCCGCCCGTGCCACCATGGAGGAAATCGCGCGCACCAAGGAAGATATCGCTGCCGTGGACAACGCGCGCGGCGAGCTTTCCGATGCCCGCGCCGCGCTGGAGCTTGCCGAGGAGATGGGGGATGACCCCGATGCCGCCGCCCTTCGCGAGGAGGCTACAGCCACGGCTGAGCGCCTGGCCCGTGCCATCGATGAGCTTGAGCTTTCGAGCTGGTTTACCGGTGAGTTCGATCACGGCGATGCCATTGTGACCATCAAGCCCGGACAGGGTGGTCTGGAGGCCCAGGACTGGACCTTCATGCTATTTAAGATGTACATGAAGTACTGCCAGCGTCGCGGCTGGAAGGTCACGATTAACGACTGCCCCGCCGCTGAGGTCATCGGCATCGACCGCGCGACCTTTACCGTCGAGGGCAAGGACGCATTTGGCATGCTGCGCGCCGAGGCCGGCGTCCACCGCTTGGTTCGCATTAGCCCCACCGACGACAAGAAGCGCCGCCAGACCACGTTTGCCGGCGTCGAGGTCATCCCCGTGCTACCCGATGATATCGATATCGAGATCAGCCCCGATGACATCCGCGTGGACGTGTACCACGCGAGCGGCCCGGGCGGTCAGGGCGTTAACACCACCGACTCCGCCGTGCGCGTGACGCATTTCCCCAGCGGCATTGTGGTCACCTGCCAAAACGAGCGCAGCCAGATCCAGAACAAGGCCGCGTGCATGCAGATCCTCAAGGCCCGCCTGTACGAGATTGAGCTCGAGAAGCGCGCCGAGGCCCTGGATGAGATTCGCGGACCCAAAACCACGATTGGTTTTGGCAACCAGATCCGCAGCTACGTGCTCTACCCGTATCAGATGGTTAAGGACCTACGCACGGGCGTTGAGACCAGCAACGTCGAGGCAGTTCTTGACGATGGCGACCTGGACCCGTTTGTTATTGGCTACCATCGCTGGGCCACTGGCAACGCTGACGCAGAGATCCCATCTGCATAAACCGCCCGGTTTATGTGGAAATGGATAAAACCCTCCGAGCAGGGTGGTTTTGTATCCAAAGCAAACCCTGCGCAGGGGTGGTTTTTGTTCGGCGAATCGGTAGAATCGAATACAGCAAGAAGTTCGAAGCGCATCCGTTTGGGTGCGCTTTTTTGAGGGAGGTAGCATGGCATATCGTCTGGACATCAAGCGCATTCTATCGATGAACTTCTTTCACGACCTGCCCCAGATTATGTTGGGGTGCGCTCTGGCCGCTATTGCGACCGACCTGTTTTTGATTCCCAACGGCCTTGCTGCCGGTGGTGTTACGGGCCTTGCCACCATTATCCAGGCGGTCGGCGCATCGCGCGGCATATCGCTTCCCGTTGGTATTCAGACGATCGTGATGAACGCCTTGCTGTTGCTGGTCGTTATGCGCGAGGGCGGCATGTTCTACGTGGTGCAGACCGCGACGGGCTTTGTGCTGCTGGGCTTCTTTACCGATCTGTTCGCCCCGTTTGTAGCACCTCTGGCGGATGCGGACCTGATGCTCCCTGCCATGTGGGGCGGCATTATTACGGGCATCGGTTACGGCATGGTGCTGCGCGCCGGCGCCAACACCGGCGGCTCGGACACGATTGGCCAAATCATCTCGCGTAATACCTCGCTGCCCGTGGGCTCGACCGTCATGGCGATCGATGTTGCCGTATGCGCGCTGTCGGCTCCGGTCTTTTCAATCGAAAATGCACTATATGCAGGCCTTTCGATGGTCATTAGCGGCTACGTGATCGATGCCGTGGTCGATGGTGGCAACAAACGCCGTATGGTACTCATCATCTCGGACAAGTTCCCTGATATCGCTGCCGATATCATGTATGGCCTGGGTCGTGGTTGTACCAAGTTTAAGGCGACTGGCATGTATTCGGGTGCCGAGAAGCCGGTGATCATGGTCATCGTGAACCGTCGAGAGCTCAATACCCTCAAGACGATCGTGCGCGAGCGCGATCCTCACGCCATCGTGACGGTCGCCGACGTTACGGAAGCTTTCGGCGAGGGATTCAAGGACATTAGCGCGTAGGGCCGACCGCGTCCCATCCAAAAGACGTTCACATTGATAAACCGTTTCATCAGCGGTTCTGCCTGCTAAATTGTTCAAATAATGATAAAAACTCTGGTAAAGCCCTCAGTTTCCAGCATAATGAATGGCGTACGTGCATCGCGGCTGTGTTGGGACTACCTTTCCGTGCCGTGCGCATCTTGTCTTAAGAGGATGAAAGGAAGGCACAATGAGCGACGAAGAGCTCAAAAAGGTTGCCAACGAGGTAAGGAAGGGCATCGTCACCGGCGTGCACGCTGCCAAGTCCGGCCATCCGGGCGGTTCGCTCGGCGCTGCCGACATCATGACCTATCTGTACTTTGAGGAAATGAACGTCGACCCGGCCGACCCCCGCAAGGCCGACCGCGATCGCTTCGTGCTTTCCAAGGGTCACTGCGCGCCTGGTCTGTACGCCGTGCTCGCCGAGCGCGGATTCTTCCCCAAGGAGGATCTCGAGACGCTGCGCCACATCGGCAGCCATCTGCAGGGTCACCCCAACATGAACGACACCCCGGGCGTTGACATGTCCACCGGTTCGCTCGGCCAGGGCATCTCCGCCGCCGTGGGCATGGCCGTTGCCGCCAAGCACTGGGGCGACGACTATCGCACCTACGCCCTGCTGGGCGACGGCGAGAGCGAGGAGGGCCAGGTCTGGGAGGCCGCCATGTTTGCCGGCAACCAGCAGCTCGACAACCTCTGCGTGATCGTCGACCACAACGGCCTGCAGATCGACGGCCCCGTCGAGGAGGTCAACGACCCCATGCCGCTCGCCGACAAGTTCCGCGCCTTCAAGTTCCACGTGGTGGAGCTCGCCGACGGCAACGATTTCGATCAGATCCGCGCCGCCTTTGCCGAGGCTCGCGCCACCAAGGGCCAGCCGACCGCCATTATCGCCGAGACCACCAAGGGCAAGGGCGTCTCCTTTATGGAGAACCAGGTGGGTTGGCACGGTAAGGCCCCCAACGATGAACAGTTTGAGCAGGCCATGGCAGAGCTCACGGCCGCCGGAGAGGAGCTCTAGGATGGCAGACGTCAAGAAAATCGCCACGCGCGTAAGCTACGGCGAGGCCCTCGTCGAGCTCGCCAACGAGCACGATGACTTTGTGGTCCTCGACGCCGACCTGGCCGCTGCCACGCAGACCGGCAAGTTTAAGGCCGCCTGCCCCGATCGTTTCTTCGATGTGGGTATCGCCGAGAGCAACCTGATGGGCGTCGCCGCCGGTATCGCGGCCACCGGTCGTGTTGCCTTCGCGAGTACCTTTGCCATGTTCGCTGCCGGTCGCGCCTTTGAGCAGGTTCGTAACTCCATCGGCTACCCGCACCTCAACGTTAAGATCGGTGCCACGCACGCCGGTATCTCGGTGGGCGAGGATGGCGCCACGCACCAGTGCTGCGAGGATATCGCCCTCATGCGCGTCATCCCCGGCATGACCGTTATCGTTCCTGCCGACGACGTCGAGGCCCGTGCCGTGACGCGCGCCGCCTACGAGTGCGACGGTCCGGTGTACATGCGCTTTGCCCGTTTGGCCTCGCCGGTTATCAACGACCCCGAGACCTACAAGTTCGAGTTGGGTAAGGGCATTGTCATGCGCGAGGGCGCCGATGTGACCATCATCGCCTGCGGCCTGATGGTCGGCGAGGCTCTCGAGGCCGCCGAGCAGCTTGCTGCCGAGGGCATCGATGCTGAGGTCATCAACATGCACACCATCAAGCCCATCGACGCCGACCTGATCGTCAAGAGCGCCACCAAGACCGGCCACGTCGTGACCGTCGAGGAGCACTCTGTGATCGGTGGCCTGGGCAGCGCCGTTGCCGACGTCCTGTGCGAGCAGTGCCCGACGCCGCTCAAGAAGATTGGCGTCAACGACACCTTCGGCGAGTCCGGCCCGGGCGCCGAGCTCCTGCACAAGTACGGCCTGGACGCCGCCAACATCGTGGCGACCACCAAGGAGTTCTTGGCATAAGGCAAGACGGATCTCAAGGACTGCTTCGCCAGAACTATAAAGCTGCTTCGGCCAGTACTATGGAAACCCGGCAGGGGCGCTCTCTTGGAGAGCGCCCCTGTTTCAGTTGCGGTGAGATAAGGACTGATTAGGGCTTTTAACTGCTAAAACAGTCCCAATTACCCCGCAACTTCTAAAGAGGCCGTATCAAGCAGGATTTCTATTGGGATAAGGGCTCATTCCAGCCACGTGCAATTCAGCCCCAAGCATAGCGCTGCTGCACCCAAATAAAACGCAGCGACCCCTTAGTTACCGCAGGCCATGCGCGAGGACGATTTGGGAGGTAACCCTGCGCCCGGCCGACGGGATCCCTAAGCACGCCATGCTTCTTATGTGCAGCAAAGCTAATGCTGCTAAAATATAAAGCGCTCATGTAGTTTAAACGCACGACGATAAGGAGCACCAGTGGGTAACCACTTCCGTACCTCCGGTGCGGGCGATGACGCCCCCAAGACGCAGCCAGGCGCCGTGGGCACTCGTTTCGCCACCCCGGATTCAGAGGATCAGCTGTTTAGCCCGATCCCCGCACAGCCGGCAGATCAGGCACAGCCGGCGTCAGATCCCTTTGCCTACAATCCCACCAATGATGTTGAGCTTTCCGAGGCCGCGGGTTTTGAGCCCGTGCAGAAGGTGACTGCTCGCGTGGATCAGCCCCAGGCGGACGCTGTCGCGCCGCAGCCTACCATGGCCGGTATTCCCGACCCTATGGCTCCTGCGACTCCAGCGCCACAGCCTGCGCAGTCCGGCCTTTTTGCCGGTATTCCCGACCCTACGCAGCCCGCGGCTCCCGTAGTCGAGAGCGATCAGGCCGCCGAGGTCGCAAGCCTCGACAATGCGCTCAACAACCCCGACTTTACGTCGGTGTTTGCGCCCATCGATCCGCAGGCCAGCCGCAAGAAGATGGCCAAGCAGGCCGGTGTCGAGCCCGTCATCCTCATGGAGCATGTCACCAAGATCTATCCGGCACAGCCCAACAAGCCTGCACTCGACGACATCAACATCGAGATCTATCCGGGCGAGTTCGTCTTCCTGGTCGGTCATTCCGGCTCGGGTAAGACCACGCTGCTGTCGACGCTCAACCGCGACGTCAAGCCGACGAGCGGCCGCATCTTGGTTGCCGGTCAGGACCTCATGAAGATCAAGAACCGCAAGGTTCCGTTCCTGCGCCGCCAGATTGGCGCCGTGTTCCAGGACTTTAAGCTTCTGCCGCAAAAGACCGCCTACGAAAACGTGGCGTTTGCCCTGCAGTGCATCGGCAAGCCCAAGGGCGTCATTCGCAGCCAGGTGCCGGAGGTGCTGCGTCTGGTCGGTCTGGCCGATCAGATGGATTCGCTGCCCGACCAGCTTTCCGGTGGCGAGCAGCAGCGCGTCGCCGTCGCCCGCGCTATGGTCAACCGTCCGCCGCTGCTGATCTGCGACGAGCCCACGGGCAACCTCGACCCGGCGATCTCGCTGGGCATCATGAAGCTGCTCGAGCGTATTAACCGCACCGGCACCACCGTGATCGTCGCCACGCACGACCGCGAGATGGTCGATAGCATGCACCGTCGCGTGATCGCCCTCGAGGGCGGCCACGTTATCCGCGACCAGGAGAGGGGAGGTTACGGCAACTATGGCACCAACTAACGTGGGCTACTCCTTCAAAGAGGCAATCAGTCACTTCTTCCGTAACTGGACTACCTCGCTCGGCGCCGTCATCACGATCTTCCTTTCGCTGTTTATCATCGGCCTGTTCATCATGGGCTCCGCGATGCTGAACTCCGTGATCGGCACCGTCGAGGATCAGGTTGTCATCAACGCGTTCATTAGCGATGACGCCGATCAGGCCGATGTTCAGGCTTTTGAGGCCGAGCTTAAGACGTGGAATAACGTCAAGTCCGTGACCTATAAGGACAAGGACGACGCGCTGGCCGAGTATACGAGCAAGATGTCGGGCAACGCCGACGCCACCATGAGCGCGCTCGATGGCCAGAACCCGCTGCCGGCTTCGTTTGCAATTGAGATGGACGATCCGTCCAAGGTCGAGAGCACGGCCCAGAAGCTCAAGAAGAACGCCGACTTCCAGAAGATCGCGGATGACGGCGACGTCAACGCGAGCGTGCTGTACGGCCAAGAGGAAGTGAGCCGCCTGTTCCAGGTGACCAACTACATCCGCATCGCCGCCGTGGTGCTCGTTGGCCTTTTGACCTTTATCGCATTCATCTTCATCAACAATACGATTCGCCTGTCCATCACGGCGCGTCGTCGTGAGATTGCGATTATGCGTCTGGTCGGCGCCAGCAACGGCTTCATTCGCGGCCCGTTTATCACCGAGGGCGTACTGCAGGCCATTTTGGGCTCGCTGCTTTCCATCGGCGTTCTGGAGCTGCTGCGCAATCTGATGATTCCGCGTTTGCAGGAGAGCATCGGCTGGATGTCGTTTACCCTGCCGATGCAGTACTACCTGGTGACCTATGCTGCGCTGATTCTGGTCGGTGTGATTATCGGTCTCTTTGGTTCTGCCATAGCCATGCGCCGCTACCTGCGCGTGTAGGCATGCCTGGAATTCATCCCTTCCAACGGGTCGTCTCTTATGGGGCGGCCCGTTTTTTGAGCTCTAGGGGACGGCAGGAAAGCGAATCATTTGGGTAGACTCTTTGGAGTTCGTCATCGATAGCAAGGAGGCGCCATGGGGCGCAATAACAAGCATAAGCGCGGTGCTCGCAATAAGCGTGGGCCGGTGCGCAGCGAACGCCGTCCGAGCCTGACCGGGCGCGTGCAGCTCCATGAGCATGGCGCCTATGTCATAACCGAGAGCGGCGACTACAAGGTTATGGGCCGCGGTAAGCGCGAGATCATGGATGGCGATACCGTTGCCGTGAGCATTAAGAATAGCCCGCACGGTGAGCGGCGCGCCGTGATCGAAGGCGTGGTTGAGCGCGCAGCCATAAGCGTGGTGGGTACGTACCAGACCGCTGGTCCGCTCGGTGTGATCGAGCCGCTCGATTCGCGCCTGAAGGCCGACTTCTTCATTCTGCCCGAGGATACCTCGGCGGATCGTCTGGGCGTCCACCCGGGTGATGCCGTTGTCGCGCGCATTTTGACCTACCCGACGCGCCTGGAATCGGGCACCGTGACGATCGAACGCCGCATTGGCGGAGATGACGCGCCCGATTTGGGCGTTCAATACGTGATGGCGCGTTACGGCTATACCGATAGCTATCCCGAGGCCGCGCTGGACGAGGCCGAGGGGCTTTCGCTCGATGTGTCCGCGGCGCTTAAGGACCCGCTCCGCCGCGATCTGCGCGACCGCTTTGTCATCACGATCGACCCGGTCGACGCGCGCGACTTTGACGATGCCATTTCGCTTGAGCGCACGCCCGAGGGCGGCTATAAGCTGGGTGTGCATATCGCTGACGTTTCTCACTATGTGGCTTGGGACGGGCATATCGATCTTGAGGCTCGCCATCGTACGACATCGGTGTATCTGGCCGATCGCGTGCTTCCCATGCTGCCCGAACGCCTGTCCTGTGACCTGTGTTCGCTTCGCCCTGACGAGGACCGTCTTGCGTTTACCGTTGACATTGAACTCGATGCGCAGGGTCGCGTGCGGCATTACAATCCGTACCCCAGCGTGATTCGCTCGCGTGTGCGTATGGACTATGACGGCGCCGAGGCGCTGCTGGTGCGTGCCGGCGCGGTGGAGTATGGGGTGCTGGAGGGTGCGGCCGAGGATGTTGCGGCTGCTGAGGCCTCGCGCGAGGAGGCGCTTGAGCGCGGTCTTGCGTGCGAGAAGGCCGCCCGCGGCTGCAACGTCGACCTCGGCAATTTCCTTGTCGCCGCCAACGAACTCGCCGAACTTCGCCGTCGTATTCGTCGCGTCCGCGGCTCAGTCGATTTTGACACGGCCGAGATTCGCGCTCTATTGGATGAGGACGGAGTACCCGTGCAGATTGTGGCGCGCGAGCGTTCGTGTGCCACGTCGCTTATCGAGGAAGCCATGCTGCTCGCCAACGAGTGCGTTGCAGAGTGGCTGGCAGACCGTGATATCGAGGCCTGCTATCGCGTGCATGAGGATCCGAGCCCCGATAGCCTGCACGGTGCCGCCGTTGCGCTGGCGCAGCTGGGCATCATCGACGATCGCCGTGCTGCCGGTATTGCCCTGGGGAGTCCCGATGAGCTGCAGGCTGCAGTTGATGCTGCCGCCGGTACGGCCAACGCACCGCTCGTCAACACGCTGCTTCTGCGCAGCATGCAGCGCGCGCTGTACAAGCCGCGCAACGAGGGCCACTTTGCGCTCGCCGCGCCGTGCTACTGCCACTTTACGAGTCCCATCCGTCGCTACCCCGATCTGGTGGTGCACCGCGTGCTCAAACTGCAGTTGGCCTATGAGCAGCTCGGCGGCAAGGACGCCTTGGTCCGTACGCCGCGGCTGATCGGCAAGGGGCGCGAGTCGCTGCCGCGCATTCTGCCGCAGATTTGCCGTGCGTGCAGCGATGCGGAGCGTGCGGCCGATGCCGCCAGCCATGCGACGCAAAAGATCAAGATTGCCCAGTACTATGAGGATCGCCTGGGCGAGCGCTATGCCGGAACGGTCTCATGGGTCAGCAGCATGGGCCTCTTTGTGCGCTTGGACATGACGCAGGTCGAAGGCTTGGTTTCGATCAAGAGTCTGGGCAACGAGTGGTTCGAGTTCGACGAGGATGCGCTTACGCTGACGGGCGCCGACACGGGGACTCGCTATGAACTGGGCCAGCGCGTGATTATCGAGGTCTCGCGCGTCAATACCACGCGTGGGCACTTGGACTTTAAGCTTATCCATTAGCCAAATCTCGACTCATGGCGGGAGAGCGGAGGGCGGTCTTTCGGGGCCGCCCTCCGCATTTGGATCATGGCTACCTTGCCGTCTGCTCGGCCGCCCGCTTACCTGCTATTCGAGAGGTAAAACCTACCAAAATAAACCTGTCCCTTTTTGGCAGGTTTACAAGAAAGCGGGGATGAGATGGCGACGGTGTATGGTTATGCGCGGGTGAGTTCGCGCGATCAGAATCTTAATCGGCAGCTGGATGCGCTGGGCGCCTATGGCGTGGGCTCGGCGAATATTTATGCCGACCATGCGAGCGGCAAGGACTTCGATCGACCGCGTTATCGCGAGCTGCTGCACGTCCTGGGAGACGGGGACGTGCTAGTGGTGCTTTCTATCGACCGACTTGGTCGTAATTACTCCGAGATTCTTGAGGAATGGCGACGCATTACCAAGGAGCTCGGGGTTGCCATTGTGGTGTTGGACATGCCATTGCTTGACACGCGCGCCAGGGCCAGCGGCGCGCCGGATGTGACCAACACCCTGATTGCCGATATTGTGCTGCAACTGCTGAGCTACGTGGCGCAGGTGGAGCGCGAGAATATCCATCGGCGCCAAGCGGAGGGGATTGCAGCGGCGCGGGCGCGAGGGGTCCGTTTCGGTCGACCTCGCAAGCCGTGCCCTCCTCAGTTTGAGCTGGTACGCGATAGCTATGAGGCAGGCGATATTACCCGCAGCCAGGCAGCAAAGTGCCTGGGCGTGTGCGTGGGGACGTTCGATCGCTGGATGCGCGAGGCGGGGTAGGGGTTTGCGCCGCTTTGGCGCTTCCTGTTACGATTCAAATTTTGATACGGTGACGATGCCATTTGGGGCTACACTCGCTGATATTCAAAAAAGGAGGTAGGCCCTTGGCGCGCGTAAAACAAATAATCGGATGGGCCGCGATCGTTCTGTTCGCTGCAACGCTGGCGGGCATCTGGGTGCTGACGGAGCAAAATGCGGTGGAGACGTCGTTGCTGAGCGAGTCCACCGCGCGTGTGGTGGAGGGTCAGGCTACGGGCGTACAGGCTGCCGATGTCGCGGGTGAAGCTCAGACCGAGAACGGGATGACCGGGGGCACCGATTTGGCTGCTTCGAATGTCCGGTCTGGCCGACTTGCTTCCATTCGCATGTGGGTGGGCACGAACGTCCGTCGCGTTGCCCATACCGTAGAGTTTTTCTTCGTCGGATTGTTCGCCTCGGTGGTCGTGGTTTGCTTTTCCAGGCGTCCGTGGAGCGTATGCTCCCGTTGCGTGCCCGTGTTGCTCTTTTGCGCCGTCTGCTCCGTTGGCGATCAGGTACATAAGATCTTTGTTCCCGGCAGGCATTTCGACGTTATCGATTTAGGATTCGATGCTGCGGGCTATGTCACCGCCATGCTGTTGGTATTGCTGGCAGCGGCGTTGGTGCGCTATGCGACTCGGCCGATCGGCGCCCATGCGAGGCACTAGCCGGTAACAAACCCGTTTCTGATAATGCGACCTTGTTGAATTATTTTGTGTCGCGCGTATTTCCGAGCGGTCGGATTTGAGGGGCGAGCGGTAGAACGCTCGCCCTTTGTGCGCCACGATGCGGCACAATGTACCGTAAAAGCTGTTTGTATCCGGTACGAATCGTTCGTTGGTCTTTAATTCTTCTCAACGGAGGTGTTTGAGATGGCAAACGGATTGCTTTTGCGGCTTCGCGAGCGTGAGCTCAGCGCGAGCCCGGCGGAACGCAATGTCATCGCATATGTAAGCGCTCATCCGCACGAGGTGGTCGGGCTGTCCGTCCGCGGTCTTGCCGATGCCACGTTCTCCTCGCCCTCGAGCATTTTGCGCTTTTGCAAGCGCTTGGGTTTTGCGGGCTACAAGGAGTTCCAGCGCGAACTGATTGCCGAGCTGGCGCTCTTGGGTGACAAGAAAGACGTTGCCCTCGAGGACATCTCCATGGATGACAGCGTCGAACGTATCGTGGGGAAGGTGATGAAAAGCAACGTGCGCACGATCGAGGCGACGGCGCGAACGCTCGATTACACCGTCTTGGAGCGATGTGCGGCCTATCTTAAGCGGGCACGTGCGGTCAATCTGTTCGGTATCGGTGCCTCTCGTTTGGTCGCGCACGATCTGGCGCAAAAGCTCATGCGTGTCGACAAGGAGTGCCATCTGTACGACGACTGGCATGATCAGCTCTTGTGTGCCAAGAACATGCATGAGGGCGATATGGCAATCGCCTTTAGCTACTCGGGCTTGACGCAAGAGGTGCTGGACTGCACCGCCGAGGCTCAACGTCACAACTGTCCCGTTGTGGCCGTTACCAAAGTAGATGGATCATCCAAGCTTGCCACCGTGGCCGATGCCGTGCTCGGCGTCGCTGCGAGTGAACCCTTGGTCCGCAGCGGTGCCATGGCTTCGCGTATGGCCCAGCTTATGGTTGTCGATGCCCTGTACGCTGCTTACGTTGCCAGCGACTACGAACGGGCGACGCATGTCATTAAGCAAAACTACATCGAGAAACAGGAAAGATGAGGTGAATGAAATGCTCGATTTAACAAAATTCACGACCGAACAGCGTAATCAAAGGTCTATGGACCTCGATACGATGACATCGCTGCAAATCGTCACGACGATGAATGATGAGGATCTTCGTGCCGTCCAGTCGGTCACGAAGGTGTTGCCCCAGGTTGCCACAGCAATCGACTGGGCTGCTGAGGCACTCGAGCGCGGCGGGCGCGTCTTTTACATGGGCGCAGGCACCAGCGGTCGTCTGGGTGTACTCGACGCTTCGGAGTGTCCGCCCACGTTTGGCGTGTCACCCGATCTGATTGTCGGGCTCATTGCCGGAGGCGAGACGGCGTTTATCAAGGCTGTCGAAGGTGCCGAAGACAGCGAGGAGCTTGGCGCGAGCGACCTGCGGGAGCGTGGACTCTCGGACAAGGATCTTGTCGTTGGCCTGGCGGCAAGCGGTCGTACTCCCTATGTGGTGGGCGGCCTTGTGTACGCCAAGGCAACTGGGTGCAAGACGATCGCAATTGCCTGCAACCAAGGGTCGAAGATCGGGGAGAGCGCAGATCTTGCCATTGAACCCGTGCCCGGTCCCGAGGTGCTGACCGGCTCAACGAGGCTCAAGGCGGGAACGGTTCAAAAGCTCATTCTCAACATGATTTCGACCGGTGCCATGGTCAAGATCGGCAAGGTATACCAAAACCTGATGGTCGATGTGCAGCAGACGAACGAGAAGTTGGTGGTGCGCGGCCAGAACATCGTGATGGAGGCGACCGGCTGCACGCGCGAGTGCGCTATTCAGGCGCTTGCAGATGCCGGCGGCCACGTAAAAACCGCTATTGTCTCGGTACTGCTGGACTGCGATGCCGAGCAGGCTGCGGTAGCTCTTGAGCGAGCGAGAGGCCATGTCCGTGCTGCGGTGAGTGGCCATGAGAAGAGCAATGCCGACGCCCAATAGGTGCGCGGCGTGAGCTGATATGACATCCAGACGAGATACCCAATACAAGGAGGAGTTATGACGAACAAAGAGCTGGCTCAAAAGCTGCTGGACCTTTTGGGCGGTAAAGACAACGTGCTGGCAAACGCGGCGTGCATGACGCGCCTGCGCGTGACCGTCAAAGACGCGGGCAACGTCGACACGGAGGGCATTAAGGCACTCGACGGCGTGATGGGCCTGGTCGAGGACGACACGATGCAGATCGTGCTGGGTCCGGGCAAGGTGAATAAGGTGCTCGAGGAGTTCTCCAAGCTCACCGGCCTTGCGAAAGGCGTTGCTGACGAGAGCGTGGTTGACGCTGCGGCCACAAACAAGGCCGCGCAGAAGGCCAAGTACGAGTCCAAGCCGGTTCAGGCCTTCCTCAAGAAGATTTCCAATGTCTTCGTCGCCCTGCTTCCCGGCATCATTGCGGCTGGCCTCATCAACGGTATCTGCAACGTCATTAACGTCTCGACGGCAGGCGCGCTTGCAGGCGAGTGGTGGTACCAGGGCATTCGCTCCATGGGCTGGGCCCTGTTTGCCTATCTGCCCATCTTGGTGGGCTATAACGCGGCACGTGAGTTTGGCGGCTCCGCTGCGCTGGGCGGCATCGCCGGCATGATGTGTATTGCCAACAGTGCCATGCCCCTGCTTGCGCCTGGCGCGGCCGATCCTGCCACTGCCATCTTGCTGCCGCTCACCAATGCGCAGTACAACCCCGCAGCGGGCGGCATGATCGCGGCTCTTATCGCTGGCGCATTTTTTGCCTGGATGGAGCGTCAGATTCGCAAGGTTATGCCCAACGCGCTCGACACGTTCTTGTCCCCGCTGCTGGTGCTCATCATCGGCGCCTTTGCTCTGATGCTCGTCATCCAGCCGGTTGGCGCATGGCTGACGACTGCCATCTTTAGCGTTTTGACCTTTATCTTCGAGAAGCTGGGCGTCCTGGGTGGCTATATCCTGTCGGCAGGCTTCTTGCCGCTGGTTTCCGTCGGCCTGCATCAGGCGCTCACGCCGATCCACGCTATGCTCAACGATCCCGACGGCGCTACCAAGGGTATCAATTACCTGCTTCCCATCCTTATGATGGCTGGCGGCGGCCAGGTCGGTGCCGGTTTGGCGCTGTACTTTAAGACCAAGAACGCCAAGCTCAAGAAGTACGTTGCAGAGTCCATTCCCGTTGGAATCCTCGGTGTGGGCGAGCCTCTGATGTATGCCGTTACGCTGCCGCTCGTTCGTCCGTTTGTGACGGCCTGCCTGGGTGCCGGATTTGGCGGCGCGCTCGCGGCGCTGCTTCACATCGGCACGGTTTCTCAGGGCGTTTCCGGTCTGTTTGGCCTGCTGATCGTCGTTCCTGGTCAGCAGCTCGGCTACGTTGCCGCTATGCTGCTTGCCTATGCCGCTGGCTTTGTCCTGACGTGGTTCTTTGGCGTCGACGAGCAGAAGATCAATGAGTTCTTTGGCGAGTAGTTTGATATCGCGAGCCGTGCTGCTCAGGGCTCGCGGCGCGCGGCAGATTTCTTGATGCTATGGTTGTGCCGGCGGGGCTAACTGCTCCGCCGGTCTTTTTTAAAGGAGTGTTGAAGCGTGAAAACGGGTATTTCGATTTATCTTTCCAGCCCTTTGCAGGATATTGAGCGGACGATTGAGCGTGGTGCCGCGGCGGGTGCGCGCTACGCGTTCACCTCACTGCATATTCCCGAGGATGGGGGAGCGGCGTATGCCGATAAGGTCCGTCATGTGCTGTCGCTGCTCTCCGCCCGCGGCATTGCGCTCATTGCCGATGTGGGGCCTCGCACGTGCGATTTGCTCGGGCTTGAGCGCATCGAGGACCTGCGCGATCTGGGGTTGGAATACCTTCGTTTGGACTATGGCTTTAGCGCCCAACGGGTCGCGGAGCTGTCCGGTGTATTTCGCATAGTGGTCAATGCATCGACGGTGAGTTCTGATGAAATCGCATCGTGGCGTGAGGCCGGTGCCGATGTGACTCGTTTTGCCGCCTGCCACAATTTTTACCCCAAGCCTTATACCGGTTTAGCTCTGGAGGACATTGCTCGGGTGAATCTTCGTCTTGCGGCGCTTGGATTCGAAATCATGGCTTTTGTGCCGGGCGATGCCAACGTTCGCGGGCCGGTATTCGAGGGACTGCCGACGGTCGAGACGCAGCGCGGTCGCGCGTCAAAGGTTGCCCTCAATATGCTTGAGCTTGCACATGGCGCCGATTGCGACATTGTGTTGGTCGGCGACCCCGATCTTTCCGATGCGGGCTGGGCGCAGTTTGCTCAAGTTTCCGCCGGATACGTGGACCTGCAATGCGAGCTTGAGCCCGGTTATGCCTATGTGCGCGGGCAGATTCATCACGACCGGCCCGATTCGAGCACCCTCATCTTTAGGTCTCAGGAGTCGCGTATGACGCTTAAGCCGGATTCCGTGCCGACGGATGCCGGAGCCGGCCTGCCGCGAAAGGCGGGGTCGATCGCTGTGAGCAATAGCGGATATGGGCGCTACGAAGGCGAGCTTGAGATTGCGCGGGTCGATCTTCCCGGTGACGAGCGCATGAACGTTGCGGGCCATATCACGCCCGAGGCAATGGAGCTGCTGCCGTTCATCAAACGCGGATTCGGGGTACGGTTCGTTTAGCGTGTGACCCGTGGGCTACAATTGGCCCATCATACGAAGGCGCCTCGTGTGGCGTGTGCCTGCGTTGGCCGATCTATATTCGGAGGATTCCCATGACTGTACTGTTTGTTGAATATCCCAAGTGCTCGACCTGTAAGAAGGCCAAGGCATGGCTGGACGAACACGGGGTAGAGTATATCGACCGCGATATCGTTTTGGACAATCCCACGGCTGATGAGCTTGCGACCTGGATTGCTCGTTCGGGACTGCCGGTGCGGCGCTTCTTTAATTCGTCGGGCATGAAATATCGAGAGCTGGGCCTGAAGGCGCGTCTAGATGCGGGCATGACGGATCGGGAGTGCTACGAGCTGCTGGCGACCGACGGCATGCTGGTTAAGCGCCCACTGCTGGTGGGCGACGACTTTGCGATTCCCGGCTTTAGGGAATCGGCTTGGGCCGAGGCGTTGCTGTAGCGGCTGCGGAAAGTGCGACCCGTTTTGAGTGCTCAGGGTGGGACGTGTTTTCCATCGGCGGGCTCGCTCGGCTCAATCCTCGAGCTGTGCCCATTCGTGCGGATCGTAGACCTTTACGTGCTTGTTGGGCTTGCCGCCCCAGTACTCCTCGTCCATAAAGGGCAGATATGCCTGAACGCCGGGGCAGATAAAGGGGATCCGCTGCTGTTGCAGTCGCTCGCGCTGGCGCTGCTCCAGGTGCGCCTCGGATATGACGGTCGGCATACCGGACAGCTCGACGAGGCTTGCCTGGATTCGCTTAAGGTCGGGGAGTCCCGCGTGCCATGACATCCGCATGATCAAAAAGGATGCACGGCGGTATTTTGCCTGCATCACCGTGATGGCGGGGCGCAGAGTGGGATGGATTTTGTCCCGTTCGGGCCAAAGGTCAGCAGTGATCTCGAGGCCCAGGGTCTCCCATAGGTAATCAAGCTCTTCGTCCATGGCGCCTCGATATCCGTGTAATGATGACGGTTTGATTGTGCCATCAGCCGTGAGTGCTGCATTGTTGTAATCTACCAGCGGTAGATGTGGGATGTTTTACGGGCTTTGGCGCCGTACGTGTCGCTGGTGCTTCACAGGTCCTTCACGTGTCGGCCGTATTTGACTGAATTTCAAAAAAGTCAAAATTAGGGCTTGCGTCACGGCGGGACTTCCCGTATATTTCTTTCTTGCGCAAAGGCACAGCCGAGCGCAGCGATGCAGTCATTGGGATGTCGTCTAATGGCAGGACAGCGGATTCTGGTTCCGTCAATGGGGGTTCGACTCCCTCCATCCCAGCCATTGCATTTGCTACATATGGCCCGTTCGTCTAGCGGTTTAGGACGCCGCCCTCTCAAGGCGGAGATCACCAGTTCGAATCTGGTACGGGCTACCAAAATTGAACGCCCGGGCCTCGTAAGAGACCCGGGTTTTGTGTATTGACCGATGTTTAAGGCGCGCGTTGAGTCTGCCGCCCGGACCGAGGAGTTGTCATGGACCTGCCTATCAGCTTGGAAGACATCACGTATGCCGAGAACTATCTGGCGCAGGGCGACCTGGCTACGGTGACGCCGCTGCTTGAGCGTCTGGTGGAGCTCGCCGAGGAGTATATCGACGCTGAGTGCAAGACGGAGGAGAAGCGCCAGTACTTTAGCTTCGACAGCAAGTTTGAGCGCCTGGCCTATCGCCGCGTGGAGAAGGATCCGCGCGAGCTGGTGCAGGTCGAGGTTCCCTTTGACCGCCTGTACTCCGACATGGCGTTTGCCTACATTCGCCAGCAGGATTATGTGAGTGCTCGGAATGCCCTGATGCAGGCCGTGCGTTGGGATCCCATGAACTGCAACTATCGCTTGGACTTGGCCGAGCTGTTCCGCGCGCTCGAGGACAAGCAGGAGTGGGCATCGCTCTCGTTCTCGGTGCTGGAGCGCGCGAGCGACGGTAAGTGCGCCGCACGCGCCTACACCAACTTGGGTCAGTACTTCTTGGAGCCCGAGACCGAGAACATTTCGGCAGCCGTGGGCTGCGCGCGTCTGGCGCTGCGCCTGGCGCCCAATGATGCGCATACGACGCGCCTGCTCAACAAGATCCATACCACCTATCCGGATGCCGCGGATGAGAGTGACGACCATGTGATGGGTGAGCTCGCCCTGCAGGGCGTGCCGACCTCGCCTTCGGCCGAGATCGCCATCTGCCTGATCATGTGCGCGACCGATGCTGCAAGCGACGGTGACAAGCAGGAGGCTACGCGTCTGACGGTCCGTGCCCGCGACCTGGTGGGCGAGGAGGCATGCGCGGCGATTATCAAGCTGGTGCGCGAGAGCGATGCCGAGCTTAATGCCGAGCGCAGGGCAAAGCGCGAGGCTGCGGGCTCAAACGCCGATGGCGCCAAGGAGGCCGGCGATGCCCAGTAAGCGCGAGCGCAAGCTCATTTCCAAGAATCGCTCGGCACATCACGAGTACTTTATCGATGAGACGTTTGAGTGCGGTGTTGAGCTGAGCGGTACCGAGGTCAAGTCGATTCGCGAGCGCGCGTGCCAGATCACCGACACCTTTGCACTGATTCGTGGCGGGGAGTGCTGGCTCGTCGGCCTGCATATTCACCCTTATAGCCATGGTGGCGTGTGGAACCGCGATCCCGATCGCCGTCGTCGTCTGCTGCTGCACCGCAAGGAGATTGACTTTCTCGACGGCAAGCTTCGCAACCGTGGTTATGCGCTGGTACCGTTGGAGCTCTACTTCAATACCGACGGCCGCGTAAAGCTGCTGCTGGGCCTGGGTCGCGGCAAGAAGCTCTACGACAAGCGCGAGGACATGGCCAAGCGTGATGTCCAACGCGAGATCGACCGCGCCCTCAAGGAACGCAACCGCTGACCGTCCTTCATAAGTTGCGGTGGAATACGGACTGTTTTGCCTGTTTGAGGGGCTATTCAGTCCCTATTTCACCGCAACTGCGGGTGTCTCATCTTTCTTACTGTTCTGACACATACGTTTCAAAGGCGGCGTCCGTTATGGGCGCTGCCTTTTTTGTGGGTACATACATCCATGAGGTTCCAACCCGAGCTAGGGGAGTGATCGTTATGGACAAAACTGCGTTCTTTACCATGCCGAGCGGCCTGTACGTGGTGAGCTCCGCGGCAGACGGGCTGCGTGCCGGCTGCGTTATCAACACAGCGGTGCAGGTGACGTCCATGCCGCCGCGTATTTCGGTTGCCGTGAACAAGGACAACGTCACCTCGGGCGTCATCGCATCGGCCAAAGCGTTCGCGCTGACCGTGATCGATCAGACCGCAGACATGCTCTACATCGGTAACTTTGGGTTCCGCACCAGCAGCGATTATGACAAGTTTGCCAAATACAAGACCCGCGAGACGGCTCTGGGCATGCCCTATGTGCCCGAGCACGCGGCGGCCCTGTTTAGCTGCCGTTTGATCGACACTGTGGATGTGGGCACGCATCTACTGTTTGTCGGCGAGGTCGAGGATGCCGAGCGCCTGAGCGACGAGACGCCGCTCACCTACGATTACTACCATAAGGTCCTGAAGGGCAAGACGCCTCCGAAGGCGTCATCGTATCAAGGCTAGAAATGTTTTAAAAATACTTGCATTATATTATTGAGAATCTATACTGATAAATGAAGTACATCACCAGTCGCGTTCGAGAGGAGAACATCATGGCTGAGGAGAAGAAGACGTATAAGTTCGTGTGCGTCGTTTGCGGTTACGAGGTTGAGGTCGATACGCCCGAGCTGCCCGAGGACTACGTGTGCCCGGTATGCGGCGTCGGTCCCGATCAGTTTGAGCTCGTCGAGGAGTAGCTCGTCGGCACACGGCTCACGGCAACACATAGCTCTGTCCAAGGGCCTCGGTCGAATTCTCGGCCGGGGCCCTTTTCCTCCGTCCCCAAGGGATCACGGTTGCTGTTGGCCGATCCTGTCTGTTGTGAGTCCGGCCGAGCTTTTGTCTCAATCTGTAATATCTAACGGTGGAAATTGGGTCCACTTGTTACAGATTGAGACAAACGGGGCTGTCCCTCGGAATGATCTCGATCTGTAACATCTAGACATCAAAAGCGGGTCTAGATGTTACAGATCGAGACGTTTGCCTGGGTAGGTGCCCCGTCCCATTACATCCCTGTCAACAACACGACATCGAGAATCGTCACGATGGCGCCAATCCCTATAAGCAGCGCGTTGAGAGGGCGCGAGTTGGCGTATTTGCCCATGACGCGGCGTGAGCTGGTGAGCCGTATGAGCACAAAGACCGTAATCGGCAGCTGAAGCGACAGCAGTGCCTGACTCCAGATGAGACCTTCAAAAGGATTTGGGACGACCAGGCACGCCGTCACTGCGCCGACGAAACAGGCCGCCATCCCGATCGAGGAATGTCGGTCGTGGATGTCGTATTCCTCGTCGAACATGCCCGCAGTGATGGTTCCCGCCGCCATGCCCGCCGTCACGCTACTCGAGAGGCCCGCAAACAGCAGCGCTACCGCAAAGATGGTCGAGCTCGCCGGGCCCAAGATGGGGGAGAGCGTGGCCGCTGCGACGGCGAGGTCGTCTACGACCATGCCGTGCGCAAAGAAGGTCGTTGCGGCAAGGATGACCATGGCCGAGTTGATTGCCCAGCCCACGCCCATCGAAAAGAGCGTGTCGAAGAGCTCGTAGTGCAGACGTTCTTCGATAACTTGCTCGCCTTGGCCTTCGAAGTGCATGGATTGGATGACCTCGGAGTGCAGAAATAGGTTGTGTGGCATAACGACCGCACCCAGGACACTCACGATAATCGTTGCCGAGTCGGCAGGCATGCTGGGGATGATCCAGCTTGCGGTTGCTTGCGGCCAGTCGACTTTGACCAGCGCGAGCTCTGCTAAAAACGAGAGTCCCACCACACCCACGAAGGCGATGATCCAGCGTTCGGCGCGCTTGTAGGAGCTCGTCATGAGCATCGCCATCGATACTGCCGCCACGATGACGCAGCCCGCGCGCACGGGCAGCCCAAAGAGCATTTGAAGGGCAATCGCGCCGCCCAGGACTTCGGCCATGGCGGTGGCGATGGTCGCGAGATAGGCGCTGGCGAGCACCGTACGCCCGACGAAGCGGGGGAGGTAACGTGTCGTGGCCTCGGCAAGGCAGGCGCCCGTGGCGATACCCAGGTGAGCCGCGTTGTGCTGCAGCACGATGAGCATAATCGTGGACAGCGTGACGATCCACAGCAGCGCGTAGCCAAACTGCGAGCCCGCGGCCATATTGGAGGCCCAGTTGCCCGGGTCGATAAAGCCGACGGTCACGAGCAGCCCGGGGCCGATATGCCACGCAATGTCTAGGCCTCCGTGACCGCCGGTGCGCCGGGAACCAAAGTGTTGTTTGAGATGGTTGAGCATGGTGCGCTCCTGTGTATGGGCGGCGTGACGTCGCATCTGGGCCGTGCGGCGCCACGCGTCGGTTTTGGGTTGGGGCTACTTGTGTGCTTTGCCCTGATTGGCCACGGCGTCGATCTTGGCGGCGATGGTCGCCGGGTCGCCGATGTAGCGCTTGTCGAGGACGTTGAAATCGGTGTCGAAGGTGTAGACGAGCGGCACACCGGTGGGGATGTTGACCTTGAGGATCTCCTCGGGCGTGAGGTGCTCGAGCTTCATGACGAGTGAGCGCAGGGAGTTGCCGTGTGCGGCGATGAGTACGCGCTTGCCGGCGAGCATCTGGGGGCGAATCTCGTCTTCGAAATAGGGCCAGGCGCGGGCGATCGTGCCCTTGAGGCACTCGGTATAGGGCAGCTGATCGGGCGCGACGTCGCGGTATTGCTCCTGGGTGTGGGGGTCGCGCGCGTCGTCCGGCTCGAGTGCCGGCGGGCAGACATCGAAGGAGCGGCGCCAGATGAGCACCTGTTCGTCGCCGTGCTCCGCGGCGGCATCGGCCTTGTTGAGACCCTGCAACGCACCGTAGTGGCGCTCGTTGAGCTTCCAGGATTTGATGACGGGCAGCCACTCGCGATCCATTTGGCCGAGCACGATGTTGAGGGTGCGGATCGCGCGCTTGAGACGCGAAGTGTAGCAGACGTCAAAGTCGAAACCGGCTTCTTTGAGGGCGCGGCCGCCTGCCGCCGCCTCTTCGCGGCCCGTGTCGGTGAGCTCGACATCGGTCCAGCCGGTGAACAGGTTGAGCTTGTTCCACTCGGACTCTCCGTGACGGATAAGGACGAGTTGCATCGTCTGCTGGTCTGCTTGGTGCGCCATAGGGGCCTCCTTGATCTGGCACGGTGTGCGTGCCGTTTGCTTGACGCCGCAAAGGATACCCGTTTTAAGCTTAAAAGTTAACCAAGACTAACAAAATTGTTCTATTTGAATGGGATGGTGAAGGGGGCTGCCGAAATGTCTCGATCTGTAACAACTAGGGATGGAAATTGGGCCTAGGTGTTACAGATCGAGACAGGAAGAAATGGTCCTATGGAATGTCTCGATCTGTAACAGTTTGTCGCCAAGGCTCCTCCTGTTACAGATTGAGATGTTTGAAGCGGTGAGTTTACAGGCCGAACTTGGGCGCCTTGTTGCCGCTCTTGAGGCTTGCTGTGTCGAGTCGCATCATGCAAAAGTCTGCGTGGCCCTCGTTTCCAGAATAATTCAAAGGGGTTGGATGCATATGTGCCGGCTGTCCCTGCACTAAAACGTGTACGTCAGCCTCCAAAGATGTCATATTTCGACATGTTTGGGGTCTGACGTACATGTTTGATAGCAAGGCGTTGATGGCCGCCGTGCGTTACGCGATTGTTTCGAAACGGGTGGGAAACACAACGGGCCGGCGATACTCCTAGTATGCCTATTCAATTGACTGTCTAATATCTAGGGGAGGATCGCGATGCAGGCAGATTCCGCTCAGCAGCAGGGCCTTTATCGCCCCGAATTCGACCACGATGCATGTGGCATAGGCGCACTTGCCGATATCAACGGCGAGCGCCATCACCAGATTCTGGACGATGCGCTGTCCATTCTGGTCAACTTGGAGCACCGCGGCGGCACGGGACTCGAGAAGAACACCGGCGACGGCGCTGGCATCCTGTTCCAGGTTCCGCATCACTTTTTCCGTAAAGAGGCTCAAAAGTGCGGCCAGATTCTGCCGGCAGAGGGCGACTATGGCGTGGCCATGCTGTTCTTCCCGCAGGACGACAAGGGCGTAGAGGATGCCCGCCGCGTGTTTGAGGAGGGCTGCGCCGAGGCCGGCGTGCCGCTGCTCTTTTGGCGCGAGGTGCCGGTCGACCCGCACGACCTGGGCGAGACGGCCCGCGCCTGCATGCCTACTATCCTGCAGGCCTTCCTGGGCCGTCCGGACGACACGCCCGCTGGCGATGCCTTTGAGCGCCGCCTGTACGTGTGCCGCCGCACTATCGAGAAAAAGGCCGACGCCGAGTTTGCCCTGCGCGACAAGATCTTCTATGTGTGCTCCATGAGCTCGCGCACTATCGTGTACAAGGGCATGCTGGTCGCTACGCAGATGCGCCGCTTCTTCATCGATCTCAACGACGCCGCCGTCAAGACGGCCGTGGCGCTCGTCCACTCGCGCTACTCCACCAACACCACGCCCAGCTGGGAGCGTGCGCACCCCAACCGCTTTATCATCCACAACGGCGAGATCAACACCCTCAAGGGCAACGTCAACTGGATCCGCGCCCGCGAGCCCAACCTGTACAGCCCCGTGCTGCAGCACGATCTTGAGCGCGTGATGCCTATCATCAACCGCGAGGGTTCCGACTCCGCGATTCTGGACAACGTGCTCGAGTTTTTGGTCATGAACGGTCGCCCGCTCACGCGTGCCGCGTCCATGTTGCTGCCCGAGCCGTGGGACCACAACGACAGCCTGAGCGAGGAGCGCCGCGCCTACGACGCTTACCAGTCCATGCTCATGGAGCCGTGGGACGGCCCGGCGGCCATCGCCTTTACCGACGGTCGCACGCTGGGCGCCGCCCTCGACCGTAACGGCCTGCGTCCCGCCCGCTACTATGTGACGCGCGACGGTCGCTTTATGCTGGCAAGTGAGGTGGGCACCATCGAGGTGAGCCCCGAGAACATCCTGACGAGCGGCTGTCTGGGGCCGGGCCAGATGCTCGAGGTCGACTTTGCCCGTGGCCGCGTCATCTACAACGACGAGCTGCGCGCCCGTTACGCCAAGGAAAAGCCCTACCGTGATTGGATTGCCGAGGAGACGCTGACCGTCGATGCGCTCGATAGGCCTGCCACGGCAACGCCCGCCGAGGACGCCGAGGTGCCCGCCGCCGTACGCATGGCCAAACTCGGCTACCACTGGGATGACGTCGACGAGGTCGTGCGCCCCATGGCCCAGCAGGGCAAGGCCCCGCTCGCCTCGATGGGCATCGACGCACCGCTGGCCTGCCTGTCCAAGAAGACGCGTTCGTTCTTTGACTACTTCTATCAGCTGTTCGCTCAGGTCACGAATCCTCCGATTGATGCCCTGCGCGAGCATATGGTAACTTCGACCACGCTCTACCTGGGCAACCACGGCAACCTGCTCGAGGATTCCCGCACGGCCTGTCAGCTGGTGCGCTTGGAGCGCCCGTTGCTCAACGAAGAAGAGTTCGAGCATATCTGTGCCATCGACCGTGTTGGCTTTAAGACCCGTCGTTTCCGTGCCGTCTACCGCCGCGATGCCGGCGAGGGCGCGCTGCAGACTGCGCTCAAACAGCTTGCCGGGGACGTTGAGGCTGCGGTCCGCGACGGCGTGAACATTGTGGTGCTGAGCGATCGTGCCGGAGCGGGCGAGGTGCCCGTGCCGTCGCTGCTTGCCGTGGGCTGCGTGCACAACCACCTGATCCGCGCCGGCGTGCGCACCTTTGCCGATATCGTGGTGGAGTGCGGCGACGCCGTGTCTCCGCACGACTTTGCGGCACTGGTGGGCTACTCCGCGAGCGGCATCTATCCGTACAATGCACATGCGTGCATCCGCGATCTGGCGGCACACGGCGACCTGGACGTGACGGCCGAGCAGGGCATCGCCAACTACAACAAGGCTGCGAACTCCGGCATCGTCTCCATCATGTCCAAGATGGGCATCTCCACGGTGCAGAGCTACCATTCGGCGCAGATCTTCGAGGCCGTGGGCTTTACGCCGGAGTTCGTCAACGCGTACTTCGCCGGCACGGTGAGCCGTGTGGGCGGTATGGGTGTCGAGGACGTTGAGCGCGAGCAAAACGAGCGCTACGACGCCGCGCTCGCTATCCTTAAGAGCCCGGCTCCCGATCAGCTGCCTACGCTGGGCTTGACCAAGTGGCGCTCGCTCGGCGGCGAGGATCACCTGATCGACCCTCAGACTGTCTACCTGCTGCAGACCGCCTGCCGTGAGGACAGTTACGACACCTTTAAGGAGTACAGCGCCCGCCTGCACCGCACCGGCCGTGCCGTGCGCCTGCGCGACTTGCTCGACTTTAATGCCAGCGGCCGCACGCCGGTTTCGCTCGACGAGGTCGAGCCCGCGCTCAACATCGTCCGCCGCTTTAACACCGGCGCCATGTCGTACGGCTCCATCAGCAAGGAAGCACACGAGTGCATGGCCATCGCCATGAATCGCCTGCATGGGCGCTCCAACTCGGGCGAGGGCGGCGAGGACCCGCGTCGCGAGACCCCGCTGGCTAACGGTGACTCCAAGAACTCCGCGATCAAGCAGGTGGCAAGCGCGCGCTTTGGCGTGACGAGCCGCTACCTGTGCAGCGCCTTCGAGATCCAGATCAAGATGGCCCAGGGCGCCAAGCCCGGCGAGGGCGGCCACCTGCCCGGCAAGAAGGTCTACCCCTGGATTGCCGAGGTCCGTCAGTCCACGCCCGGCATCGGCCTGATCTCGCCTCCGCCGCACCACGACATCTACTCTATCGAGGACCTGGCCGAGCTCATCTTCGACCTTAAGAACGCCAACCCCGGCGCGCGCGTGTCGGTCAAGCTGGTCAGTGAGGCGGGCGTCGGCACCATCGCCACCGGTGTGGCCAAGGGTGCTGCCGACAAGATCTTGATCAGCGGCCACAACGGCGGCTCGGGTGCCGCTGCGCGCGACTCTATCTGGCACGCCGGTCTGCCGCTGGAGCTCGGTCTTGCCGAGGCTCAACAGACGCTGCTGCAAAACGGCCTGCGCTCGCGCGTGGTGCTCGAGGCCGACGGCAAGCTCATGGACGGCACCGATGTTGCCGTCGCCTGCCTGCTGGGCGCCGAGGAGTTTGGCTTTGCGACCATGCCGCTCATCTCGATGGGTTGCCTCATGCAACGCGACTGCCAGCAGGATACCTGCCCGGCCGGCATCGCGACGCAAAACTGCCGCCTGCGTCACGGCTTCCGCGGTAAGCCCGAGCACGTCGAGCACTTTATGCTCTTTGTTGCCGAGCAGCTGCGCGAGGTCATGGCGAGCCTGGGCTTCCGCACCGTCGACGAGATGGTCGGCCATCCCGAGTGCTTGCGCCAGATCGAGGTCCCGGGCAACCGCAAGGCTAACCTGCTCGATCTGACGCCCGTGCTGGCAAGCGCGACCTGCGAGTTCGGTGCCCACATCCCGGGCGCCGACGGCCGTCACTTCCTGCCCCAGATGGCCGCGGACAGCGAGCTCGACAAGACGCTCGACTCCACGCTGTTTGTGCCCTACACGGCCGACGCTCGCGCGCACCTGCGCCCGATTCGCTTCCGCGCCGATATCGCCAACGTCAACCGTTGCGTCGGCACGATTCTGGGCAACGCGGTGACCAAGGCGCATCCCGAGGGCTTGCCCGCCGGCTCCATCACCATCGATTGCGATGGTTCGGCCGGTCAGAGCTTTGGCGCGTTCCTGCCACGCGGCATTACGCTCAACGTGTGCGGTGACGCCAACGACTACTTTGGCAAGGGCCTTTCGGGCGGCGAGGTGTCGGTGCGCCCCAACCCGCATGCGACCTACAAGTTCGACGAGAACATCATCGTGGGCAATGTTGCGTTCTTTGGCGCTACGAGCGGCCGCGGCTTCATTAACGGTCTGGCCGGCCAGCGCTTTGGCGTGCGCAACTCCGGTGCCACCGTGGTGGTCGAGGGCTGCGGCAACCACGGCTGTGAGTACATGACGGGCGGCCTGGCGCTCATCCTGGGCGAGGTCGGGCAGAACTTTGCCGCCGGCATGACGGGCGGCGTGGCCTATGTCTTTGACCAGTACGGCACGCTCGATGCCCGCGTGAACCACGAGAGCGTTGAGCTCAAGGCCCCGACGGCCGGCGAGCTGGAGCAGGTCCGTGCGCTCATCCAGGAGCACGTGGACGCGACGCAGAGCCCGCGCGGCATCAAGCTGCTCTACAGCTTTGAGACGATGAGCAAGCACTTTGTGAAGGTCATTCCGACCGAGTACGAGCGTGTGCTGGCGATTGTCGCCGCCGCCGAGGCCGTCGGCAAGACGCATGCGCAGGCCGAGGAGCTGGCGTTTGACATTGTGACCGGTCGCGCGAGCGCCGCGGATGTCGATCGCTTTGATGTGGCGGGCGGTGCTGCTGGCGCTGCGTCTGTGGCTGCCAGCTCTGTTGCTTCGACCAAGAAGGAGGCGTAAGTGCCATGGGTAAGCCCGGTGCTTTTCTTGATATCGATCGCGTGACCCACGAGCTTCGCCCCGTGGAGGAGCGCAGCCGTGATTTCGATCCGCTGTACGTTGAACTCGACGACGATGCACGCCGTGCCCAGGCGAGCCGCTGCATGATGTGCGGCGTGGCGTTTTGCCAGATGGGCGCGAGCTTTGGCAAGGCACGTCCGAGCGGCTGCCCGCTGCATAACCTGATTCCCGAGTGGAACGAGCTGGTGTACCGCGGCCGCTGGGATGAGGCTGCCGAGCGCCTGTCGCTCACCTCGCCCATGCCTGAGTTCACGAGCCGCGTGTGCCCGGCGCTGTGCGAGGCCGCGTGCAACCTGGGCTCGGTCGACGGTCAGCCTACGACGATTCACGATAACGAGCGCGCGATCAGCGACCATGAGTGGGCAAACGGCGGCCCGCGTCGCTTTGAGCCGGCGGGGGAGGGCGCACCCACGGTTGCCGTGGTGGGCTCCGGTCCAGCTGGCCTGGTGGCGGCATGGGAGCTTGCGCGTCGTGGCGCCCGCGTGACGGTGTTTGAGCGCGACGACCGCCCGGGCGGTCTGCTCATGTACGGCATTCCCAACATGAAGCTCGAGAAGTCCGTGGTCGAGCGTCGCGTGGCGCTCATGCGCGAGCTGGGCATTGTGTTCGAGCTGAGTGCCGACGTGAGCGATCCCAAGGTTACCGCCAAGCTCGACGACTTTGACGCCGTCGTGGTGGCTGCCGGCGCCCGTGCTCCGCGTGGGCTTTCGGCTGCGAACATTGATGCCCCGGGCGTGGTGTATGCCGTGGACTACCTGACGGCTTCGACCGTTTCGGTGCTCGATGGCGGTGAGCCTGCCATCGATGCGCGCGGCCTGGACGTTGTGGTCATTGGCGGCGGCGATACCGGCAACGACTGCGTGGGTACCGCGGTGCGTCAGGGCGCGCGCAGCGTGCGCCAGTTTGAGTTCTTGCCGGCGGCACCCGATACGCGCACGGCGAGCAACCCCTGGCCGCAGTGGCCCAACGTTAAGAAGACCGACTACGGCCAGCAGGAGGCCATCGCTGCCATGGGCGGCGAGATGCGTGCTTGGGGCGTGGATACGCTCGAGGTGCTGCTGGACAAGAAGGGTGCGGCCGCGGGCCTGCGCGTGGTCGATCTGGACTGGTCGGCTGGCAAGCCGGAGCGCATCGCGGGCTCCGAGCACGAGGTACCGGCGCAGCTGGTGCTCATTGCCTGCGGCTTTACGGGTCCGGAGCACGGCGTGTTCGACGCGATGGGAGTGCCTGTTGCCACCGCCGGTCGTCCGCTGCCGGTGATGGCTGCCGAGGGTTCGCACCTCGCGGCCCGCACGGAGGGTGTCGCCGCCGATGTCGCGCCGGTGTATGTGGCTGGCGACGCCCGCAACGGCAGCTCGCTTGTGGTGAACGCCATGGCCGACGCCCTGGCCTGCGCCGCCGAAGTCGCCGACGCGCTGGCACTGTAAAGTAGTCATTTAAGAACGTCCCCAACGACTAGTCATTGGGGACGTTCTTTTTTGTCTAGTCGTTGGGGACACTCTTGGCGGGTGGTTCGCTCGTTTGTCGACGTGTGGGTGTTCATTTGGCGACTTCTTGGGCTGTGCTGCTCTGCTGTTTCTGTGATGGCAGCGGGTGCTTAGCTCAAAATGCCGGGCTTGCCGTCTATATCTACCTGCTGTTTCTTTACAGTGCGCCAATTCGGTCAAGTGTTCCGTCAAGTGTTTGGTCAGCATCTTGTTTGCAGCCGGAGGCTTATTTTGCCCGCGCTGGTCGTGGCTGCCCACCCTCCTCGTAAGCTCAAATTGAGGTTCAACAGTTTGAGGAGGATGCCATGACTGACCACGTTTTAGACCGAGCGCATCTGGCCGAAGCCGTCGGCAACGATATTGCCGACATGGCCCATTTTTGGATGCTGCGGAAGTTCCAGTTTTTGGAGCCGGCGCGCGAGCAGTTCGAGATCATTGTCGACCCGTGGCTCAGCTATTGCACCGAGCCTTCGCAAAACGAAATCATGGCCTACAACATGGCATTCACCGATTGGCTGCTCTTTGAGCGTCCATATCGTTACGGCGCGACGCTGCTCGAACTGTATGTTGACGAGCCGCCAGCGTCAATTTCGCCCGCTTCGCTCGAGCGACTTAAGCAGGTGCGCGATACGCAGTACTTTTCGCGTTTTGGCATTCTGGATAAAGATTCCGCGACCGGCATGGTTGCGCTGAAGGATACGCGCACCGATCGCCGTTTTGATGTCTACGATCCGCATATCGTGCAGAAAGGGCACTGGCGCGATGGCGCGATCGCGGTGCGTCTCGCGTGCGTGGACAATGTCTGGCTGACAGCGGGACAGCTCTACCTCTACGACATCGCGCGCCTGAGCGACACGGCGGTCGATGGGCCAGGCGCCGTGCATCCGGAGGACCTGCAGGACGGTTTTGACACCTCGTGCATCAGCTTCTTTTTGAGGCTGGTCCGTGACACCATGGGCGCCCGGGGGCGGTATGTGAAGTCGCTCAACATCTACGAACAGGAATGGGAGTAGGGGCGGGGACCGAATCTTGCCCGCCTCGCAACCGCCTCTATCCTCCGTTAGCCGATATGCTTGACTTTAGTTTGCTGCATTAGGCGATAATGGACAGATGTTCAAGTTAATCGTGAGGGAGGAGCTCGATATGGCGTCTGCCGATCGTTCCACGTTGTTTATCAATGCGACCGTTCTAGATGGTTCGGAACAAATGGAGCCGCAGCCCGATATGGCCGTGGTCGTCGAGCGCGGCGTCATCACATGGATGGGGCCGAGCGCTGTAGCACAGGCGCCCGCGGGTGCCGAGGTTATCGACCTGAACGGCGCATACCTCATGCCGGGTCTCATCAACATGCACGTACACCTGTGCGGCTCGGGCAAGCCAGTCTCGGCGGGCGATGCGGGCGCGCTCATGAAGAAGCTCGATAATCCTGTGGGCCGCGCCATCGTCCGCCACATCCTCAAAGGCAGCGCTCAGCAACAGCTGGCAAGTGGCGTGACCACGGTGCGCGGCGCGGGCGACCCGCTGTTTGCCGATATTGCCGTGCGCAACGCCATCGACGCTGGTAAGTACCAGGGACCGCGCCTGGTGGCGCCGGGCACGGGCGTTACGGTGCCGGGCGGCCATGGCGCGGGCTTGTTTGCCCAGGTGGCCAACAGTCCCGCCGAGGCGGCTGAGCAGGTGCGCGACCTGTATGCGCGCGGTGCCGACGTCATTAAACTGTTCGTAACGGGCGGCGTGTTCGACGCGACCGAGGTGGGCGAGCCGGGCGTGCTGCGTATGCCGGTGGAGGTTGCCGCGGCTGCATGCAAGGCGGCGCACGATGCGGGCCTTCCGGTCATGGCCCATGTCGAGAGCACCGAAGGCGTGAAGGCCGCACTACAGGCCGGCGTCGACACGATTGAGCACGGCGCTCCGATGACGCCCGAAATCCTGGATTTGTATCGCGGCGCTGCGGGTACGCAGCTCCAGGGTCGCGCACCGAGCGTGACTTGCACGATCAGCCCGGCACTGCCGTTTGTGCTACTCGATCCGGAGAAGACTCATTCGACCGATACGCAAAAGAAGAACGGTGACATCGTATGCTCGGGCATCATCGAGAGCGCCCGCGCTGCCTTGGAGGCTGGCGTTAAGGTGGGCCTGGGCACGGACTCGAGCTGCCCGTTCGTGACGCAGTACGACATGTGGCGTGAGGTGGCTTACTTTGCCAAGTACGTCGGCGTGAGTAACGCCTTTGCGCTGCATACGGCCACGCAGGTCAATGCCGAGCTGCTGGGACTGGGCGGCGAGACCGGCACGATCGAGTGCGGCAAGGCGGCCGACATTTTGGTGACACGCGAGAATCCTCTGGATGACTTGGCGGCCCTGCGTGAGCCGATGCGCGTGATGTGCCGGGGCGAGCTGGTGCGCAAGCTCAAGGTCAAGCACATTCCCGAAGTGGACACTGAGCTCGACGCGATCATGGCCATGCCTGCCGAGGCGCTGGCCGAGGAGCTCGCCCGCGACGGCGTGGCGTAGTGTGACAAAGGGACAGTCCCTTTGTCACATTCTGTTGCCGTATAAAAAAGCCGAGGGCTCAGTGCGAGGCCTCGGCTTTTTATCGAACAAATACTTCAGATTTTGGGACAAACCTGATTAATTTGTCCCGCGCGCGGGCGCTAGGAGCGGGTTTCCATCTTAGCGTGGCACTTGGGGCAGGTGACGCGGATCTTGCCCTTGCCCTTGGGGACGGAGAGCATCTGGCCGCAGTTGGGGCACTTGAGGTACGCCGTGGTCTTGCGGCCCTTCCACATCTTTTTGGCCGTGCGTTTGGCACGCTCAAAGTCTTCCTTGCTCGTACCCGAAGCGCGCGAGGCGTTGGCCGCCGCCGTGCCGCCGCCCAGGCTGGCGACGAACTTGCCCAGGCAGGGGACGTTCGCGGTCGCGGCAACAAAGGCATCATTTTCCCTGCGGCGGGCGTCGATGTTTTTGGACAGGCCACGCAGCACGCCGAGTGCGATTACGGCGATGGCGATCCAGCTGAGCCACTGGATGCGGGCCATCGACCCGACCATCGCGAAAATAATTCCTGTGAAGCCCAGCACGATGGTGAGCTCGTCGGCGCCGTTGCGACCTTTCATAAAGTTATCCATGCAGACTGCCTTTCATTCGATACGCTGCACGCCTTTATACCCCTTTTGGTACATCGGGGACAGGTTAATCTGCACCAATGCGGTGCAAATGAACTGCGTCCCGAATCTTGGCCTTCTTTATTAGAAGCGAACACTAGGACGCTT
>CATYSO010000003.1 GCA_958412345.1 uncultured Collinsella sp.
CTCACGACGGAGGCCACATTAAGTGGCCTCCTGTTCGTGCGGAACTCGCGATAAAGTTCATATATGGCGGCAGGCGCCCGCCCCGCCCCCGAGGAGCTCCCATCCCAAATGTGCGGAGCAAAGCTCCGCACACCAACTTTTTCTTTCAGCTAAAGAACGCCGGAAATTCGACGCAGGCTGGTTAACCTTGCTGGACGTTGTCGACGCCGATCCAGCCCAGAAGCCATATCGATACAGAAAGGTCCCCCGACCGGAGGGGCCGGATATAAGGTTTATCGCGAGTTCCGCACGCAAAGAAGGCCACTTAATGTGGCCTTCGTCTTGCGCAGGACTGTAGAGCAGGAAACCTTATATCCGGCCCCTCCGGTCGGGGACCGCGCCGTACCAGCTACAGCGTCATGTTCGGATCGGCGTCGACGTCGAACGGCGAGATTTCTCCTCGGTCGAATTTACGGCGGGCGACCTCCGCGATCATGGCTGCGTTATCGGTACAGGCAGACAAGGGCGGCACCGTTACGCGAATCCCCTGACGTCCAAGCTTCTTGATCATCATCTCGCGCAGATGCGGGTTGGCCGAGACGCCGCCACCGATGCAGTATTCCTTGCATCCGGTAGCGTGCAGTGCGTTTTTGGCCTTCTTGTACTGCACGTCAAAGACAGCTGCCTCAAACGAAGCTGCCAGATCGGGCAGGTGAATCGTGCGCCCGGCCTTGGTCTCCTGTTCAATGTAGAGCGTCACAGCCGTTTTAAGACCCGAAAGCGAGAAACGATAGTCTCCCCTGCTGTTAAGCGCGCGAGGAAAATCGATCGCGCGGGGATTGCCCGTCTCGGCCAGCTTGGAGATGATGGGGCCACCGGGATAGCCCAGGCCCAGCGCCTTGGCCACCTTGTCGAAGGCCTCGCCCACAGCATCGTCGAGTGTCTCACCAAGCACCTCGTAGTCGCCCCATGCCTTCACGTGCACGAGCATGGTGTGCCCGCCCGAGACAAGCGTGAAGATGAACGGCGGCTTGAGGTCGGGCTGCGCCAGCAAGTTGGCAAACAGATGCCCCTCCAGATGGTTGACGCATACGAGCGGCTTACCGGCAGCGTAGGCAAAGCCTTTGGCAAAGGCAACGCCCACCACGAGGGCGCCCACCAGGCCCGGACCCTGTGTCACGCCCACGGCGGCAAGCTCGCTGGGAGCAATGGCTCCACCCTCAAGACCAAGCGATGCTGCGGCATCCTCGAGCGCCGCATCCACGACACTCACAATCACCTCAACGTGTTTGCGCGAGGCGATCTCGGGCACCACGCCGCCAAAGCGGGCATGAAAATCAATCTGTGTCGACACCTGGTTGGCCAGCATATTGCCATCCGCATCGATAATCGCCACGGCCGTCTCGTCGCAGGAACTCTCGATAGCGAGCACTAGGCGGCGGCGCTCAATTTCGGCACGCTCCCCCTCGGAGCGCCCAGGCGCAGGCAGCGGCCATACGCGCTGCTCTGCCGCCGTCGGCTCGGGCGAAGCATTGTCGACCGGAAGCACCAGGGGCAGCGGAGCCGTCATGACGATGGCATCCTTGCCGGCACCATAGTAGCCGCGGCGCCGTCCTGCCTCGGTAAAGCCCAGAGCGTTATAAAGCGCGATCGCTCCCTCGTTGCCATCCTCGACCTCGAGCGAAGCCGTGGTGCAGCCGAGCATCTGGGCATCATAGCTCACATGCGACAGCAGCTTGCGGGCAATGCCCTCACGGCGATGTGCCGGGTCGACGGCGACATCCAGAATCTGCACATCACCGTCCACGACCATACCGCCGGCAAGGCCCAGCAGCTTGCCGTCGTCGTGTGCCACCCACCAACTACGCGGCGCAGCGACGTCCTCGCCCAGCTCGGACAGGAACATGCCCGGCGTCCACGCCTCGTGTCCGGCACCTTCAAAGCAGGCGGCCTCCAGCGCGCTCGCGCCCTCGGCATCCGCCGCGCCCATGGGACGAAACTGCAGATGACGACCGGCGAGCTCATCGGCAACGCCCGTAATTTCGCTGTGCGCACTCTCGGCAAGGCCAAGACGCTTGCGCTCGTTTTCCTCGGCATCCGAAAGGCGCGTGTAAATCGGCAGGACGCGGGCCGGATCGCCGTCACCCGCAGCGTGCGCGAGCAGCAAGCCCTCGCCCGAAGGCCACCACAGGTCGCGCTCCACGCAGCGGGCGGTCTCGTCCTCACCCAGCAGCTTGCCATAGCGCACGAGACCGTCACCGGTCAGCTGAACCTGGTCCCAGTCCGCTGCTCGGCGCCACTCATCGAGCGCCACGGCGGCCTTGACCACGTGTTCGCGCTCAAATTGACGCTCGGGACCCTCATCGACCAGCATATACAGCGCCGGATATACCTCACCGCGCATAGCATCGGCCAAGATACCAAGCTTGCCACGCACGCCAGCCTTCCACGCCGTCCAAGCGCAAGCGTCGAGCGTCGACACGCCCAGCAGCGGAACATTGGCACCACGCGCGAGGCCCTTGGCAGTGGAGATGCCGATGCGCACACCCGTAAAGGACCCCGGGCCGCGGCCGACCACGTAGCAACCAACATCGCCGCGATCCAGACCGGCTTGAGCCAGCACGCCATCAACGGTATTCACGAGCTCAACGTTGGCGTGACGGCGACACATGTGGTCGCCACTCACGAGCTTCGTCTCGCCCGTCCGCCCATCAATCCAGCTTGCCGCGCAGGCAAGCATGTCGGTCGAGGTATCGAGCGCCACCACCAGCGCGTTGTCGTTATGCAAGCTCATCTTGTACAGCCTTATCAATCAAATGGGAAAGCTCCATTGCGCGGTCACCGTGCGCCTCGAGCGTTATCGTTCGCACATCGCTGTCGCCCTCATCACGCTTGAGCGTCACCGAAAGATACTCATCCGTCAGCTCGTCCTGGAATTGTTCGCCCCATTCCAGCAGGCAAGCACCCTCATAGCCCAGCACATCGAAAATGCCCGTATCCTCGAGCTCGTAGGCATGCTCCAGGCGGTATAGATCAAAGTGAAACAGCGGAATACGACCTTGATCGTGAACGGCCATGAGCGCGAACGTAGGGCTCGTAACCATATGCCCATCGCCCAGCCCGCGCGAGACGCCCTTGGTAAAGTGAGTTTTGCCCACTCCCAGGCCACCAGTCAGGATGAGCACATCGCCGTCCTCGAGGCACGGTGCAATTAGCTCGCCAAAGTACTCCGTATCGGCAGCGCAAGTCGTTTTGTAAGTACCTACCCCCAGGCGCTCCAGGGACATATATGCTCCTTATTATTCCGAGGCGTCCTCTGGTGCGGGATGTCGCTCCAGATAGTCGCCCAGCATCTTAAAGTCTTCCTCCAGCAGCTCCTGCCACGCCGGATTGCGTAGCGCCGCTGCCGGATGGAACGTGGGCATTACCACAAAATGCCCCATCTGGTGGAACCTGCCGCGCAGCTTAGTAATGCCAATCTCGGTCTTTAGCACAAAGTGCGTCGCGGGGTTGCCGAGCGTCACGATGATATCGGGCCAGATGCTTCGAATCTGCTCACGCAAAAACGGCGAGCAAGCCAGCACTTCCTCGGGACGCGGATTGCGGTTTCCCGGCGGGCGGCACTTAAGCACGTTGGCAATGTAGACGTCTTCGCGTTTGAGCCCCGCCAGCGACAAAATGCCGTTGAGGTCCTCGCCTGCCGCCCCCACAAAGGGCTCGCCCTGCAAATCCTCATTGCGGCCCGGCGCCTCGCCAATAAACATCACGCGAGCGTGGGGGTTTCCCACGCCAAATACGATGTTATGGCGCGACTGGTAAAGCTGGCAAAGGTGACAATCGCCCAGAACGGCCTCGATCTCCTCGAGTGCGACCTCACGCGGCGCCTGATGGCTATGGCCGGGGATGTGCATGACGCCCATAGCGACTCCTACACGTAGACCTTGTCGAGACGCATACCAAAGCCGCAAGCGACCTCGTAGTTAATCGTGCCGCGTAGGCGCGCCATCTCGTCCATGGTAATCTCGGCATCTCCATCGCGGCCGACAATGATCATCTCGTCACCATACTCGGCCTCGGGAATCTCATGCGCCGGGTTGGACTGAATGGCGACCATAAACTGGTCCATGCAGATATTGCCCACCTGACGCACACGCTCGCCGCGATACAGCACGTCCATACGATTGGAAAGCGTACGCGAAAGGCCATCGGCATAACCGATCGGAAGGGTGCAGATCTGAACGCGCGTGCGCGGTACGCGGTAGGTAAAGCCGTAGCCCACGCCCTCGCCCATCGCAGGATGCGCCACGCGCGTCACACGCGCGTGGACGCTCATGACGGGATCAAGCTGCATCACGCGGCCACTCAGCTCGCACGGCTGCATGCCATACAAGCCAACGCCGGCGCGGATCATATCAAAATGCATCGAGGGGTCGAGCATCGAGGACGGCGTGTTGGCGCAGTGCACGATACCGCACTCAAAACCCGCATCCTTAATGGCCTGAACGGCCTCGGTAAAACGCTGACACTGCAGCTTGTAGTCCCAGCCCGAAGGTTCATCGGCCGTGGCGAAGTGCGTAAATACGCCGTCGCACTGGATGCCGCGATGGAAACTGATGCCGCGTACAAAGTCGAGCACCTGTGTGTAGTGAACGCCGATACGATTCATGCCCGTCTCGATGGCAAGATGGTACTTGCCCACCTTGCCCGCCGCGACGGCGCATTCGCCATACGCAAGAGCAAAGTCAGACGTATAGACCGAGGGCATGATATCGAACTCGAGCAATGCAGGAATAGCCTCGATAGGCGGCTCACTTAGAATCAGGATGGGCTTAGTAATCCCGCCCTGACGGAGCCCAACGCCCTCGTTGACTGTCGCCACGGCAAACATGTCGGCACCGGCCGAATACATGATCTTGGCACACTCAACAGCTCCATGGCCATAAGCATCGGCCTTGACCACGCAGCACAGGCGCTGACGTGGATTCAACAAGTTCTTATAGGCCCTCGTGTTGCGACGGAGCGCCCCGCGGTCGATCTCGACCCAGGACCAGCGCGTCAAATCGGCTTTATTCATGATTAGTCATCCGACCCTTCGTCCATGATTCCCAGATCTTCGAGCGCATCCTTTGCCGCCAGTTCCATGGCAGGACCGATCAAGTCGATAAGATCGGTCGCGATGACGCTCTTCTCACCATACTCCGTCGCCGCGGCAAAACCAGCATAGCTGTGAAGTGCAACGGCGTACGAATACAGTAACTCCCAACGATCCATCTCGTCGCGCATGGTGGCAAGCGTGCCGGCCAAAATACCCGCGAGAACATCACCCGAACCGGCAGTTGCCAGAGAAGCCGGACCCGAGAGTGGCAGCAGCACGCGCTCAACGCCACAGATAGCCGTCGTCGGCCCCTTGGCTATGACCACCAGATTGTCGGAGCCTGCAGCCCAGACAACCTTCTGCGCAGCTGCAATCGCGGTACCAAGGTCGTTCACCTCGTCACCGGCAACCAGACGCGAAAGCTCACGATAGTGCGGCGTCATAACCAACGGCTGCTCGCGACGATACATCTCGGGATTACTATCAATACCGTCAATGGCAATCTTAGCAAGGCAGTTGAGTGCATCGGCGTCCAAGATAAGCGGCACATCAAGCTCGAGCAAGCCCGAAACCACCTGCATAGCGCCAGCAGACGTCGTCATACCGGGACCGCACAGCACGCAGCTGTACTTCTTTGCGATCTCGCACACCGTCATGCGCGCAGCGGCGCCAAAGGAGCCGCGCGAATCAGACGGAATAGCAAAGACGGGAATCGAAGGAAGTGCCATGCGAATGAGATTGGCACAGGCGTCAGGAGCCGCGACTGCCACGTAACCAGCACCCGCGCGAGCTGCAGACTTGGCCGCCATAATGGCAGCGCCAGGATATTGCGCAGATCCGGCGACAATAAGCACAGAGCCACGGGAATACTTATCGATATTCGATGGTAGCGGAGCAAAGTAATCAACTAAGTCACCGGGCTCGACAATCTCGGCGGCGTGGTCAACATCATCGATGACTTCGTCAAGACGGTCGTAAAGATTGCCGCAGATCAAATCGCCAGCATACTCAGGGCCATCAGCGCTATACAGACCAATCTTGGGCGCAATCATCGTCACCGTGCGCTCGGCACGAATGCAGTCGTCATCAACAACGCCCGTCTCGGCATTCAGGCCCGAGGGGACGTCAATGGATACGACACAATCGGCGCATTCATTGACCGTAGGAATCCAAATGGAGAACGGCGCACGCAGATTCCCGTGGAAACCGGTACCAAAAATAGCATCGACAACAACATCCGCCTTATCGATCAAAACCTCGAGTTCGTCACGCGAGGGACCGACGCAAACATGCACATCGCGACCGGCAGTTCGACGAGCAACATGACGTGCCAGAGCAGCAGGAATCTCATCCGGCTCAACCGGAGAAACGATATCCACGTCCACACCCTTGTGACTCAGGATATCGGCGGCAACCCAACCGTCGCCGCCATTATTACCAAAACCGACCAGAACGAGAACCCGATCGGGATTGAGCTTCAAGACCTCGTTGGCGGCAAACTCACCCGCTAGCTCCATAAGCTCGGCCTTCGAAGTCCCTTCGCGTTCGATGATATCCTCGAGACGAACGACTTCTTCGGTACTCAAAACCGGTTTCATCTATGCTCCTAGCGTATCTTGCGAAGCATCGCCCAGGTGCTCCGTCAATGCTGAATTCTGCAGCTGCTCAAGCTCATCTAAAACAGAGCGAGCCTCTTTAAATGTCTGCGCAACGCGTTTCTTGTTGCTCACTTTTTCTTCCTTAGGCTTAGGTCGAGCATCCTCGGTAATCGCGATGGCATTCGCAACGGCTAAGTCTCCTGTAAGCGTAATGGAAAGAGCGACCTCAACAACACCCAGCTCTTGAGCGATCTCGAGAGCACGGCCCGAAAGCAGCGCTTTCGGTTTGCCGAGTTTATCACGCGTAACCGAAACATCCTTGCGACCAACGCCTTGACTAAAACCCGTGCCGAGGGCTTTAAGTACCGCCTCGCGCGAAGCAAAGCGGCTGGCATAGTGAGCAGCGGGACGCGATGATGCATCACAATACGCACGCTCTTCTTCGGTAAACACACGCCGAGCAAACGACGGCGTCTTTTCAAGAATTGATTTCATACGGGAAATCTCGACGATATCAACGCCGATACCAGCTTCAGCCATGTTCACCTCCATATCGCACAGACTAAGTTATTGTAGCCCGTTCACAGAAGATGCGACAAACGAGGGTTATAAAACACAGCTACTATGTGAGACAAAAGCCCGTAAACGCAAAAAAGGGGAGGCCGCGAGGCCTCCCCCTTCTTCAGTTTCGATGACGGCTCGGTGCCGTCCACCGGTCAGCGGCGCCCTGGCCTCCCACGGGCTGGCCCCGCAGTACTCTCGGCGCGATGGGGCTTAGCTTCCGGGTTCGGAACGGGACCGGGCGTGCCCCCCATGCTCTGGCCGCTGACCGGTGGGCGGCGCCCACCGTTCACGGTGTCCTGGGTCTCATCTACGTGCCCTGGGGGCCGCATGGCGCATAGGAAAGATCGACTCGGGGGCATCCTCGTGCCCGGACCGCGCATGAGCGCTCAGTCCCGCGGGCCGCGAGGTGCGGTTCCGGAAGAGCTCGGGCGATTAGTGCGGCTCGGCTGAGGGCGTCGCCGCCCTTGCACCTGCCGTCTATCGACCAGGTAGTCTACCTGGGCCCTTACCGGAAGGAGAACTAATCCCTGGAACGGCTTCCCGCTTAGATGCCTTCAGCGGTTATCCGCGCCGCACGCGGCTACCCGGCCGTGCCGTTGGTCGACAACCGGTTCACCGGAGGTGCGTCCACCCCGGTCCTCTCGTACTGGGGGCAGCCTCCATCGATTCTCCTGCGCCCACGGAGGATAGGGACCGAACTGTCTCACGACGTTCTGAACCCAGCTCGCGTACCGCTTTAAACGGCGAACAGCCGTACCCTTGGGACCTGCTCCAGCCCCAGGATGCGATGAGCCGACATCGAGGTGCCAAACCTTGCCGTCGATGTGGACTCTTGGGCAAGATCAGCCTGTTATCCCCGGAGTACCTTTTATCCGTTGAGCGACGGCCCACCCACTCGGGGCCGCCGGATCACTAGAGCCTGCTTTCGCACCTGCTCGGCTTGTGGGCCTCGCAGTCAAGCCCGCTTGTACTCTTGCATTCAAAAGGACGGTTGCCGACCGTCCCGAGCGGACCTTCGCGCGCCTCCGTTACCCTTTAGGAGGCGACCGCCCCAGTCAAACTGCCCGCCTGGCACGGTCCCCGAGCCGGTTGACGGCCTCGGGTTAGGACGCCGGTCGCGCGAGGGCAGTATTCCAAGGGCGGCTCCCCGGGGGCTGGCGCCTCCGGATCTGTGCCTCCTGCCTATCCTCTACACGCGGGACCAGCGGCCAATGCCAAGCTGCAGTGAAGGTTCACGGGGTCTTTCCGTCCTTCCGCGGGTAAGTCGCATCTTCACGACCAGTGCAATTTCACCGGGTCCATGGTCGAGACAGCGCCCAAGTCGTTGCGCCTTTCGTGCAGGTCGGAACTTACCCGACAAGGAATTTCGCTACCTTAGGACCGTTATAGTTACGGCCGCCGTTTACCGGGGCTTGGCTTCGGGGCTTCGCGCGATGCGCTAACTCCTCCGCGTGACCTTCCGGCACCGGGCAGGCGTCAGACCCTATACGTCGCCTTGCGGCTTCTGCAGAGTCCTGTGTTTTTGGTAAACAGTCGCTTGGGCCTCTCCACTGCGGCCCGCCTCCGCTCCCCGGGCAAGCCGGTTCACGTACGCGCGGGCACCCCTTCTCCCGAAGTTACGGGGCCATTGTGCCGAGTTCCTTGACCATGGTTGACCCGATCGCCTCGGTATGTTCTACCCACCCACCTGTGTCGGTTTGCGGTACGGGCGCGCACGCGCCTGCCTAGGGGTTTTTCTAGGGACCTCGGGCTCACTCGCTTCGCTCAATCGCTTCGTCCGGAGCCTCGCCCTCCTGCGGACCGGATTTCCCTGGTCCGCGGGCCGCGCTCCATCACGGGGACGTCCAGAACCCCGCCGAGCCACCCCCATCCGTCGCCCCGTCGGTCGTAGCGCCGCGTGCGCGGTGCAGGAATGTCTGCCTGCTGCGCGTCGGCTACGCCTCCCGGCCTCGCCTTAGCCCCCGACTGACCCTGGGAGGATTAGCCTTGCCCAGGAAACCTCGGGTTCACGGCGGACGAGTTACTCTCTCGTCTCTCGCTACTCATGCCAGCATTCTCACTCCCATGCGCTCCACCGTCGGTCGCCCTCCGGCTTCTCCGCCCATGGGAAGCTCCCCTACCGATTCTGAAAATCAAAATCCCGCCGCTTCGGTGTCCAGCTTAGCCCCGTGTATTGTCGGCGCATGTCCACTCGACCAGTGAGCTGTTACGCACTCTTTGAATGGATGGCTGCTTCTAAGCCAACATCCTGGTTGTCTGGGCGGACGCACATCCTTTGCCACTCGGCTGGAACTTGGGGACCTTAGCGGGCGGTCCGGGCTGTTTCCCTCTCGAGCACACAGCTTAGCCCACATGCTCTGACTGCCGCGCTCTGGGCCGCCGGCATTCGGAGTTCGGTTGGATTCGGTAGGCGGCGAAGCCCCCTCGTCCATCCGGTGCTCTACCTCCGGCGGTGAACGCGCGACGCTAGCCCTAAAGCTATTTCGGGGAGAACGAGATATCTCCGGGTTTGATTGGCCTTTCACCCCTATCCGCAGGTCATCGCCGCCGTTTTCAACCGACGTGCGTTCGGCCCTCCACGGGGTCTTACCCCCGCTTCAGCCTGCCCACGGATAGCTCACCCGGCTTCGCGTCCGCGGCGCGGGACTCAAGTCGCCCTGTTAAGGCTCGCTTTCGCTCCGGCTCCCTTTCGGTTAACCTCGCCCCGCGCCAGCGACTCGCTGGCTCATTCTACAAAAGGCACGCCGTCACACCATATAGGTGCTCCGACTGCTCGTGGGCGCACGGTTTCAGGTACTGTTTCACTCCCCTCCCGGGGTGCTTTTCACCTTTCCCTCACGGTACTGGTGCGCTATCGGTCACAGGGTAGTACTCAGGCTTGGATGGTGGTCCACCCAGGTTCGGACCGGGTTTCACGTGCCCGGCCCTACTCAGGGACCGCGTCGCGCCGTCCGGTCTGGGTTCGCGTACGGGGCTGTCACCCGCTGCGGCCGGCCCTCCCATGCCGTTCCGCTCCCCAGCCGGACCTGCGCCCGGGGGCGGCAGCCCCCGGATGCGCGGCCCTGCAACCCCGTCGGCGGAACCCCTGCCGGGTATGCCCGCTCGACGGTTTGGCCATCGGTCCCCTTTCGCTCGCCGCTACTCGGGGAGTCTCGAGATTGATTTCCTCTCCTCCGGGTACTTAGATGTTTCAGTTCCCCGGGTTGTCCTCCCCACCCCTATGTGTTCGGGGTGGGGATATGCACACTGCTGTGCATGGGTTCGCCCATTCGGAGACCCCCGGGTCCAAGGATGTGTGCTCCTCGCCGGGGATTATCGCAGCTTGCCGCGTCCTTCATCGGCTCCCTGTGCCAAGGCATCCGCCGTGCGCCCGTGGTATCTTGCGGGACCGCATCGGGCCCGCGGGATATCCACGTGTCGCTAATTAAAAATTAATCGATATCATGAATAGCGCTCGTATGTCGCAATTCGGGTATCTCATACCGCGGCACAGTCTTGACTGTGCTCGCGATCAGATGCTCCTCACTCATTCATAAGTGAATTCTTCTTGTTTGGATCGGATGAATGATTGCTATCATTCTCTGTTTAATCGCAGAAAAGAATCGAGTCTGGAAGAATGATCTTCCATCTCTCTCCTATCGCTATGCGGCTCTCAAGGTACGCGGGTGCGACCCCGGGGACCGGGTGCTGCGGGGAATCATCCGTGGCGGGACATCTACCGGACGGGCTCCTGCCCTCTATTCGAGTTAAAGTGTTTTCTCTCTAGAAGAAGTATCTCCCTAGAAAGGAGGTGATCCAGCCGCACCTTCCGGTACGGCTACCTTGTTACGACTTCACCCCCCTCACCCTCCACACCTTCGGCGCCTCCCCCCTCTCGGTTGGGCCGGCGACTTCGGGTGCAGACGACTCGGGTGGTGTGACGGGCGGTGTGTACAAGGCCCGGGAACGCATTCACCGCGGCATGCTGATCCGCGATTACTAGCAACTCCGACTTCATGGGGGCGGGTTGCAGCCCCCAATCCGAACTGGGGCCGGCTTTCCGGGATCCGCTCCCCCTCGCGGGGTGGCATCCCTCTGTACCGGCCATTGTAGCACGTGTGCAGCCCAGGGCATAAGGGGCATGATGACTTGACGTCGTCCCCGCCCTCCTCCGCCTTGACGGCGGCGGTCCCGCGTGGGTTCCCGGCATCACCCGATGGCAACACGCGGCGGGGGTTGCGCTCGTTGCGGGACTTAACCCAACATCTCACGACACGAGCTGACGACAGCCATGCACCACCTGTATGGGCTCCTCTCGGCCACGGGGTCTCCCCCGCTTCACCCATATGTCAAGCCCTGGTAAGGTTCTTCGCGTTGCTTCGAATTAAGCCACATGCTCCGCTGCTTGTGCGGGCCCCCGTCAATTCCTTTGAGTTTTAGCCTTGCGGCCGTACTCCCCAGGCGGGACGCTTAATGCGTTGGCTGCGGCACGGGGGGATCGTCCCCCCACACCTAGCGTCCATCGTTTACGGCTGGGACTACCAGGGTATCTAATCCTGTTCGCTCCCCCAGCTTTCGCGCCTCAGCGTCGGTCTCGGCCCAGAGGGCCGCCTTCGCCACCGGTGTTCCACCCGATATCTGCGCATTCCACCGCTACACCGGGTGTTCCACCCTCCCCTACCGGACCCAAGCCGCGGAGGTTCCGGGGGCTTCGGGGGGTTGAGCCCCCCGCTTCGACCCCCGGCCTGCCGGGCCGCCTACGCGCGCTTTACGCCCAATGAATCCGGATAACGCTCGCCCCCTACGTATTACCGCGGCTGCTGGCACGTAGTTAGCCGGGGCTTCTTCTGCAGGTACAGTCTTGACTCTTCCCTGCTGAAAGCGGTTTACGACCCGAAGGCCTCCGTCCCGCACGCGGCGTCGCTGCGTCAGGGTTCCCCCCATTGCGCAAGATTCCCCACTGCTGCCTCCCGTAGGAGTCTGGGCCGTGTCTCAGTCCCAATCTGGCCGGTCGGTCTCTCAACCCGGCTACCCGTTGTCGGCACGGTGGGCCGTCACCCCGCCGTCTACCTGATGGGCCGCGGAGCCATCCCCTCCCGTCGGGGCTTTAGCCGGGGTGCCATGCGGCACCCCGGGGTATCCGGTATTACCCGTCCTTTCGGGCGGCTATCCCGGGGGAGGGGGCAGGTTCTCCACGTGTTACTCAGCCGTTCGCCACTCGCTTCCCTCCGGAGAGGGGTGCCGTTCGACTTGCATGTGTTAGGCGCGCCGCCAGCGTTCATCCTGAGCCAGGATCGAACTCTCCGTCCAAAATATTCTGGGCTTCGAGCCCGTCCGGTCCTCTCAGTTCATCGCTGATCGGTTCCGTTCGATTCATATGGTTCTGTATAGGAAAAGGAATTTCTCGGGGCCGCCTCTCGGCGGCCTTGCGAAAAACAAATCCAAGTTAGACCATTTCAAATGGTTCGATGTCTGCCCGGATGCGACACTGAAGTAAGTGTCCATCCTCGCAGTATCCGGTTCTCAAGGTGCACGCCTGGCGGCTCATCCGGTCCGACCGGGCCGCGCGGCAAGGAGATATATTGCCAGACCGCGAAGCCCTGTGGGACGTCAATTCCACTCTTCACAAGTCCTACACAACATATTGCTTTCTATAGGTAATAGAAAGACTGGTGCGGATCTTCCGCACGTATCAGATGATGACCCTTTGGTTCAGGAATATATAGAGATCGGTCACCTGTAAGTGTTTATCTACCCGCGCTTTTAGCAATGTAAACCGCGCTTCAGATAAAAAGAGGGAGCGCCGCGCACAACGCGACACTCCCCTAGCGATTCAAGAGAATCTATTAGGCTTCGAGAGCCTTCTTGGCGATGGTAGCCAGCTCGTTGAAGGACTCGATGTCCTCGTAAGCCATCTGAGCCAGGACCTTGCGGTCGAGCTCGATGCCGGCAACCTTCAGGCCGTGCATGAACTGAGAGTAAGAAATATCGTTCAGGCGAGCAGCAGCGTTGATACGAGTGATCCAGAGAGAACGAATCTCGCGCTTCTTGTTGCGGCGATCACGATACTGATACTGCAGGGAGTGCTGGACCTGCTCTTTAGCATGCTTGTAAGTACGCGAAGCGGCACCGTAGTAACCCTTCGCACGGTGCATAACGGTACGGCGCTTCTTCTTGGCGGCAACAGCGCGCTTAATACGTGCCATGTTCTATCAACTCCTAGATGGTAAAACGAAAACGGGAACGCGAACTTAGGCGAGACGCGACTTGATGACCTTGCGGTCGGCAGCGGCGATCTCGGTCTCCTGACGGAAGCCACGCTTACGCTTGGTGGACTTCTTGCTCAGGATGTGGCTCTTGAAAGCCTTGGCGCGCATAAGCTTGCCGGTACCAGTCTTGCGGAAACGCTTCTTGGTGCCGCTGTGGGACTTCATCTTAGGCATGAAATACTCCTTAATCGGTTACAGAACACTAGTTACTTGCTATCGCTTGCCGCTTTATCCTCATCGAAGGCGCCCTTAATCGGGGCGAGCAGCATAAGCATGTTACGGCCTTCCATCTTAGGCTTGGACTCGACCGTAGCGTAAGGCTTGAGATCCTCGGCGAGACGCTCGAGAACGTTAAGGCCCTGCTCCGGGTGAGCCATCTCACGGCCGCGGAACATGATGGTGATCTTAACGCGTGCGCCCTTCTTGAGGAAGCGCAGAACGTGACCCTTCTTGGTCTCGTAGTCGCCAACGTCGATCTTGGGTCGGAACTTCATTTCCTTGACCTCGACCTTGGACTGGTTCTTACGAGCAGCCTTGGCCTTCATGGCCTGCTGGTACTTGAACTTACCGTAGTCCATGACCTTGCAGACCGGCGGCTCCGCGTTGGGAGCGATCTCGACTAGGTCGAGACCCTGATCGTCGGCGACGCGCTGGGCATCGCGGATGGCGAACAGGCCGAGCTGAGAGCCATCGACGCCAATCAAACGACACGAAGATGCAGTGATCTCGTCGTTGATGCGGGTGTCATCAGACTTAGCTATTTTCCCTACCTCCATTCATAAAAAAATAACCCGGCGCTTCTCAGCAACCAGGTCGTACACATAGACTTCCTCGATTTGAGGAAGGGAATCTAAGTTGTATGACCAGTCAGCTGCTCATTGGCGCCAAAAGGTGGGAACCCTCAGGTTCCTCTTTAGGGCATTGCGGGAACAACGCCTTGCGAATAATAACACGTACAGCACGTTATCACATTACGTACACGAAAAAGGGGCCTTGACCCCCTTGAACGCTCACTTGCATGTATGGTGCCCGAGGCGAGACTCGAAGGGCCTTCGCTTCGCGAAGCCCCGGGCTTCGGGCGCGTGGCGCCCTCGCCACGCTCCGCTACAAACAGGCCACAAGCCTGTTTGTTTAACGCTTCGCGCGCTCACGCGAGTTCGGCACGAAAAAGGGGGCCGCAACCCCCTTGAACGCTCACTTGCATGTATGGTGCCCGAGGCGAGACTCGAACTCGCACGTTGTTGCCAACGGTGGATTTTGAGTCCACTGCGTCTGCCAATTCCGCCACTCGGGCACGCAATGCGTGAGTTAGTTTATCACAGCTTTCTACCGATTAGTCCGAAAATGGAACTTCGAGCATTTCGATGAGTTCGACCGTGCGGAGCATCTCGCGCCGACGGCATCCGCGTCCGTTAACCGAGGCTTCGCCCATCTGGTTGTCATAGGGATCCTCGCGCATGCCATCGAAAGCAGGCACAAATTCAGCCTGGAATCGATTGTTGGCCACCATACGCCACGGGTCGAGATTGCCAAAGTAGTGACGGCGGCGCCACTCCTCCCCCATCCTGCGAGCAGAAGATCCAAATGACACGTCGGCGTTGAGCCATCCGGTCTGCGGCGTATAGAACTCTGCCCAGTCGTGCGACCCCACCGAATCGGGCGCAACATACAGGCCGCTCTGCCAACGGGCAGGCACGCCCGCGATACGGCACATGGTGATAAACGTGAGCGCCATAACGCCGCAATCGCCGCGGAGCGAATGCGCGCAGTCATCGGCAATAGATCCCAAAAGCAAGTACGGCGGCTGATAGCGATAGTCGATGTACTGCGTCAGGTAATCATAGATAGCACGGGCGCGATCGAGCGGATCCTCGAGCCCGTCAATGACACGGGCTGTCAGCTGCTGTAGATACGGCGTGAATGCAATGTGCGGACGGTCCTCGGAGGTGTCCACGGGCAGTGGCGCGTCCATGCAAGGATGCACCGGAAGCGCACCCCCATAGACATCACGATAAGCGGCATCAATTTGATAGCGATAGGTCACCGAGAATGAGCGCTCACTCGAAGAAGACCACGAGGCGGTACGCGCCGAAGCATTCGCGGGGGCAACAGCACCCTCCGGCGTCATATCGAGAACCTCGATATGAGACTGTTGACGACAGGCGGCGGCAACGGGTAGCCACGCGCGAACGGTCTCCCCTTCCAGAGCGCCGGGGACAGACACGGACGCTTTAAGCGTAATGACGCGAGCCAATCCGTTTTGTGACTCCATCTCCTTGAGCATCTCGTTGCGCAGTGCTATTCCGTCCGTAGAATCGGGCCGCATGCCGGGAACCTCTTTGGGATATACGCGAAGCGAATCGAGGAAGTTGTCGAGAACGAACAGTTCGCCATCGATAAAGCGCCAGTCAATACGCTTACGATTAATCAGGTCATCAAACTGCTCTTCGGTAAACTCTGGCCACTCCTCGCGAATCATCGCAATAGCCTGGTCGCGCGACACCGAAAAATGAAGCGGCGTCTCGAGCATGCGATACCGCTCGGCACGAACACAAGCAGCCAGCGAAGGCTCGGAGTTCTGCTCCAAAAGGCGATCGCAGACAGCAACAGCCTGCGTCAAATACCCGGCATCCTTAAGACGAAGAATCTCGGGCGGCAGTTCAACATCGAGATGACGAAAGTCATCACAGCGAACATCAGCAGAGCAACCAACAGGACCCTCGTCAATAACCTTCCCATCCGAAGGCAGTACATTAATAACAGCCATACCAAAACTCCAAGTCACTAGAACGCTCGAAGCCCATTGTAGCGAGATAAAAAGAAAGCCCCAAAAAGGGAGCCATCAACACCGCTGAACGGTAGTCAAATAAATAATTCAGCCTCGTAACCCTGCGGCGTTAAACGAAGGAAGCCCCGTCCCCCGGAACTGCTTCCTTGGCGCGACTTCTGGCAAAGCCAGGTGAGCGCAAAGGAAACAGTGTAGGGGGACGGGGCTTCCGGCGGGAAGTTTAGCGACGCTTACGCCTTGTTGACGGAGCCAAACTCCTCCATGAGCTCCTTGGTGCGGGCAACGATGTTGTCGCGACCAGGCTTGAGGAGCTTGCGGGGGTCAAAGCCCTTGCCCTGCTGATCCTTGCCAGCCTCGATGTACTCGCGGACGCCCTTGGCGAAGACGAGCTGCAGGTCGGTGTTGACGTTGATCTTGGAGATGCCCAGGGAGATGGCCTTCTTGATCTGATCCTCGGGGATGCCGGTGCCACCGTGCAGAACGAGGGGCAGGTCACCGGTCTGGGCCTTAATCTCGCCCAGACGCTCGAAGGAAAGGCCAGCCCAGTCGGCGGGGTACACGCCGTGGATGTTGCCGATGCCGCAGGCGAGGAAGTCGACACCCAGGTCAGCGATCTGCTTGCACTCAGCAGGATCAGCGAGCTCGCCGCTGGAGGTCACGCCGTCCTCGGTGCCGCCGATGCCGCCGACCTCGGCCTCGATGGACATGCCCTTGGAGTGGGCAAGCTCAACGAGCTCCTTGGTGCGGTCGAGGTTAAGCTGGAAGGTCTCCTCGTGAGAGCCGTCATACATGATGGACGTGAAGCCGGCCTCGATGCACTTGAAGCAGTCCTCGTAAGAACCGTGATCGAGGTGAAGGGCGACGGGAACGGTAACGCCCGTGGCCTCGACGGCAGCCTTGACCATGTCGGCGCAGACCTTGAAACCGCCCATCCACTTAGCGGCACCAGCGGTGCACTGAAGGATCAGCGGAGACTTGGCCTCCTCGGCGGCCTGGAGAATAGCCAGGGTCCACTCGAGGTTGTTGGTGTTGAAGGCACCAAGACCGTACTTGCCGGCCTCGGCCTTCTTGAGCATGTCTGCTGCGTTGACGAGCATAAAAGAAACCTCCTGTAAGGTTGCTCCGATAACGCCTGAGATTTTACCACGGCGCACCCGAGCATAAACGTTCGTTTGTTCACGAATATCGTCCAAACAGACTTTTTTGACCGTTTGCCCTACGAAATCGACCCGTTGGGGAAAAATAGCTTGACGTTTGGACGCTTCTCGTGCTTCAAAAGCCGACTATTAAGCTAAATCTGCATGAAAGGGTTCTGCATGAGCTCGCGTGCCATGGTGGTCGAATCGCCATGACCGGTTAGGCAAACGGTATCGGGCGGGAGAAGCCGGGCGAGCTTGGAGAGCGAGCGCAGAATTGCCGCCTCGTCTCCTCCAGAAAGATCGGTGCGGCCGTGCCCACCCGGAAACAGGGTGTCGCCCACAAAGGCAATGTTCCCCTGCTCGGTGGCAGCAAACAAGACGATCCCGCCCGGCGTATGCCCTGGCGTCTCGATCACCTGCAGGTAGATATCGCCCACCTCGATAGCATCTCCCTCGGCGAGCAGGCGAGTCGGCTCCCCGGGGTCAGGCGTCTCAATGCCCCACATAGCTCGCTGTTCCTCGATGTTCGCATGCGGCACCGCCACATCCTTAGCACACAGCTCATACTGGCAGCCCTCGCCAACGGTGGTTCGCACGCCTGCAACACCACCAACATGATCGGCATGGCCATGAGTGCATACGGCGCCAAACACGCGTACGCCGGGATGCTCGGCTCGGATATGCTCCATCAAGCGCTCTCCTTCCCATGCGGGGTCGATAATCACGCACTCATTGTCCGAAATAACAGCATAGCTATTGGTCTGAATGGGACCGTTTACGAGCGTCTCGATCTCGACCGATCCCTTGGGAGTTAAATCCAAGGACACAGCACTCATGTCCCTCTCCTCTCTATAGAACTCGAGGCATCAAACGATGCCTCGAGTGTAGCGAATATCGATAATGTGGCACGTTCGTCGTGACTAAACGCGGCGCTTAAGCTGGGCTCCACCCTCACCGGGCATCAGGCGGCGCGCGTCGTAGACCGAGTCAACGCTGCTGATGGAGGCCAGCAGCGGATCCAGACCACTCGCGTCCGAGATCTCGACCATAAAGCGCAGGGTTGCAATACCCTCGCGGTTGGTCGACGTGGCGGCAGAAAGGATATTGCCGCCCGCATCGCCAATGGCAATGGTGACATCCTTGAGAAGGCCCATGCGGTCCAGGCACTCGACCACGATCTCGACCTGGAAGAGGGTGTCGGCAGCGCCGTCCCACTCCACTTCGATCATGCGCTCGGGATGCTCCATAAGACCCTTGACGTTGGGACAGTTGGCGCGATGCACCGAAACGCCACGACCGCGCGTGATGAAGCCGACGATGTCGTCGCCCGTCACGGGGTTGCAGCAATGAGCCAGACGGACCAGTAGGCCGCTGTTGCTCTCGCCCTTGACGATAATGCCGTTACTGGCGCTCTTGCCGCGCTTTTGCGGCTTGCGGTTGGAGCCGCGAGCAGGCTGCTTCACGACCTCGGCGATAGCCTCGGCCTTGGTGAGCTGTTCCTCGGGCTTGGGGTCCAAGATTTGCTCGACCTTATTGCCCACAGCGCGCGGGGCAACCTTGCCGGCGCCGACGGCGGCAAACAGGTCCTCGAGCTGCTTGAAGTTAAACTGCTCCGCCACGGCGTTGAGCGCACGCGTCGAACGCGGCGTAGAAATGCCATAGCCACGCTTACGCAGGTCCTTGGCCAGCATATCGCGACCGGCGGCAGCGTCGTCGTCCTTGGTCGCAGCGGCAAAATAGCGGCGGATCTTTGACTTGGCGGAAGGTGTCTTAACGATCTTGAGCCAATCACGCGACGGCTTGGAACTCTTGTTAGTCAGAATCTCGACACGGTCACCCGTCTTAATCTCGTGCGTGAGCGGAGCCACCGCACCGTTGATTTTGGCGCCGACGCAATGGTTTCCCACCTCGGTGTGAACGGCGTAGGCAAAGTCGAGCGGCGTGGAGCCGGCACGAAGCGCCATGACCTCGCCCTTGGGCGTAAAGACAAAGATCTCCTGATCGAAGAGGTCGACCTTCAGCGAATGCAGGTATTCCTTGGCGTCGGTAATCTCGTCGGAAGCCGCCCAATCGAGCGAATGTTTGAGCCAGTTAATCTGGTCGTCCAGACGCTGCGCATCGTTGGTCTTGGAGGCAGACGATCCGCCCGACTTCTTATATAGCCAGTGGGCGGCAATGCCGTACTCGGCCTGCTCATGCATCTCGTAGGTTCGAATCTGAATCTCGAGCGGGCGAGCCGTGGGGCCGATGACCGTCGTGTGGAGCGACTGGTAGTTATTGACCTTGGGCATGGCGATATAGTCTTTAAAGCGGCCGGGCATGGGGTGCCACAGCGTGTGCACCGCGCCGAGCGTGGAGTAGCAATCGCGCACCGAATGCGTGATGACGCGCAGTGCCACCAGGTCGTAGATCTCGGAGAATTCCTTGCCCTTGCGCTTCATCTTTTGGTAGATGGACCAATAGTGCTTGGAACGGCCGTTGATCTGGAAGTCTTCCAGGCCAATACGGTTGAGCTCGTCGGTGAGCGTCTTGATGGTCTCGGCCAGATAGCGCTCACGGACCTCGCGCGACTCCGCCACCATGCGTGCGATGCGCTGGTAGGCATCGGGCTCCAGGTAGAAGAAGGACAGGTCCTCGAGCTCCCACTTAATAGAGCTCATGCCCAGGCGGTCGGCCAAGGGCGCGTACACGTCCATGGTCTCGCGAGCCTTAAACAGGCGACGATCCTCGCGCAGGGCTGCCAGCGTTCGCATGTTGTGCAGACGATCGGCAAGTTTAACGATGATGACGCGAATGTCCTTGGACATGGCGAGGAACATCTTGCGCAGCGTGAGCGCCTGCTTCTCGTCCATGCTGTCGACTTCGATGTTGGTGAGCTTGGTCACGCCATCGACGAGCTCGGCCACCGTATCGCCAAACAGGCCGGAAACATCGGCGAGCGAGGTCTCAGTATCCTCGACGGTATCGTGCAGCAGCGCGGCGCACACCACATCGCAGTCCATCTTGAGATCGGCCAAAATGATGGCAACCTCGACGGGATGGTTAATGTACATCTCGCCCGAGCGGCGCTTTTGGTTGCAGTGCTTCTCGGCGGCAAAGCAGTAGGCCTGCTCAACCTTAGAAAAGTCGTCCTCATTCATATATTTGAGGCACAGGCGCTCCAGCTTGTCGTAGCTGTCCGCCATAATCTCGGGCGGCAGCTCATCGGCATGCTTATAGTGCTCCATCTCCGAAAACGGCTGGAGGGTGGAATCATGGGCGGTACGGGCTGCGGCATCCATCGAGGTCCCCTTCCCCTAGGCCCGCGGTACGATCGGGCGGTTAACTTTGGCTAGCATATCAGAAGCGCACGAATCGAGCGCCCAGCTCCGGAAAGCCGAAAACTCCATGCGCGAGCGCAAGCCCTCCAAATAGCGAATTGACCTGCTCAATTGCACGCGGCCGGGGTTTTCGGCCATCGCGATGCGACGGGTGTCGTCAAACCCCGAAACTCGACAGAAACCAAGCTCTTCGAAGATTCCCAGGCCGCTTTCCACCGAGCGCTCGTCAACCGGCGTGCGAGCATCGATGGCAAGGCACATCTGCGCGATGTCGATATCGCTCGCGCTAAAGGAATCGTCCCCGGTCTTGCCGCGGTTGGAGCGCCACATAGTCTGCAGCGCTCGATAGAGCGTGACGAGCTCGTCGCGCTCGGGCGCGTAGCAGTCGAGCAGGCGCTCGTTAATACGAGCGTCACGCGACGAATAGAGCAGATGAATCACGGCAGGTTGGCCGTCGCGACCGGCGCGTCCGCTCATCTGGTTGAACTCGATGGCGCCAAACGGCATGTGGTAGAGCACGACATGGCGGATATCGGGCAGGTTCACGCCCTCACCAAAGGCAGAAGTCGAAACGATGCAACTGAGGCTTCCGTCACGAAACGCTTCCTCGACACGGCGACGATCGGAGCGCGCAAGCCCCGCGTTATAGAACGCGATGCGGGTCGCGCAATCGGGTACCCGCTTGCGCAGCGTCTTAGCAAGCGCCACGGACTGGTCGCGCGAGTTGACGTAGATGACGGTCTTCTCCCCCGTCGCCACGATTGACACCAGGCGGTTCTCGCGGCTCGCAAGGTCTCGGTCATCCTCGAGCTGCAAGTTCTCGCGCACCGTCTCGTCGACCACCGTGCGGGTAATCGGTAGCACGCGGGCGAGCTCGGCCACAACCGGAGCCGTTGCGGTGGCAGTCGTGGCCAGAACGACTGGGTCGCCCAGGGCCTTGAGGATATCGGGCATGTCGAGATAGGCGCTGCGGTCGCCGCCCTTGGCAAGACCGGCATGATGTGCCTCATCGATAACGACAAAACCGATGCGCCCCGAACGCGCAAAGCGATCGCGGTGAATAGACAGGAACTCGGGCGTCGTGAGCACGATGCCGGTGCGGCCCGAAGCCAAGCCGGCAAACACGTCATCGCGCGCCGCCTCCACGGTCTCGCCGGTCAGCACGCCGACGCCAATACCGAGCGCGGCCATCGTCGACGAGAGGTGATGGGCCTGGTCGGCAACGAGCGCACGCAGCGGATAGACAAAGATACTCGCACGCCCACGAAGGACCGCCTCGCGCGCGGCATGCACATGGAAGATAAGAGACTTTCCGCGCCCCGTTCCCATAACGGCCAGAACACTTTGGTGATCGGCCAGGGCATCGAGCGCCTCGGCCTGCGCGCGGTGCGGCTGGTTCGAGCCAATAAAGCTATGGATAAGCGAGCGCGTGAGCTCGGTATAGGAAAGCTGGGCGAGCGTTTGGCGCTTGCGGGACTCCAGACGAAGACCGCCGTCCGCAGGCTCCACGCCGCGGCGAAGCTCACATACCGGGTCGTCAACGCTGGGCGCCGTGGTATCGCGGACCAAGACATCCTTGATCATGAGCTTTGGCTTTACGCGACCTTGCCAATGCTCGGCCACCGCCTCGAACACCAAATCGACGGCGCTATCGCAATTGATGAGCTTATCGATCTGCGGCACGCGGAACATAATGGCCGGCACACTCGCGGCGCCATCGGTCGCCACGAAGCGCATGTGCTCGCCGGTTTTGCCCACCACGGCGCGATCGCACATCGTCACGCCCTCAGCGGCCAGAAGCGGCACCTTGTTGCCCTGGCCAAACGGCTCAAGACGGGAAATCTGCTCGATGGTCTCGATATTCAGCTCGGAGAGGTCGACCGTGGCGGCAACCTCGTCGGTATCCTCAAAGTCCTCGGCGGGAAGTTCGGACAGTACGGCGGAAAGACGACGACGGAACTCGTCGAGCTTGGACGCCTCGATGGTCACGCCCACCGCGCCCGCATGTCCGCCGCGACGAATCAGCAGATCGGAGCAGCGTTCTACGGCGTCGAACAGGTTGACCTTGCCCACCGAGCGACCCGAACCGCGAGCGATACCGTCTTCAATCGAAAAGAGCAGTGCCGGCACGTGATAACGGTTGGTCAGACGGCTCGCTACGATACCCTTGACGCCCTCGTGCCAGCCCTCGCCACCCACGACGATTGCGCGGCCGCCATCATAGGTCTCCTCGACCTTTGCCATAGCGTCGCGTGTGAGCTCCGCCTCGATCTCGCGGCGTTGACGGTTAATCTCCTCGAGCTCGGCCGCCAGCGCGCTTGCCTCGATAGGATCGCGGGCAAGCAGCAGGTCGAGTGCCAGCTTGGGATCGGCCATGCGGCCGGCGGCGTTCAAGCGGGGAATGAGCGAAAACGACAGGCCATCGGCCGTAATGCTAGAGAGGTCGGCCTTGGCGAGCGCGGCCAGCGCGATATAGCCGGGGCGGGCGGTCACGCGCATCTGCTGGATGCCCTCGGCGACCAGCGCGCGGTTCTCGGGCGTCAGCGGCATCATGTCGGACACGGTACCAAGCGCCGCAACCTCGATCAGCGAACGCCAATACGACGGCTTGCCCAGACGCTCGCCCAGAACCTGCACCAGCTTGAGTGCCACGCCGGCACCGGCAAGCTCACGCGAAGGACCCTCGTCCTCGAGCTTGGGGTCGGTCAGGGGCACGCCCTGCGGCACCTGGTCGGAGGGCTCGTGATGGTCCGTGACCACCAAATCGATCCCCAGGCTCTCCAGATAGGAGACCTCTTCCTTGGCGGCAATGCCGTTATCGACGGTCACGACCAGCTGGGGGCGAGCGAGCTCGTTAACGCGGTCGAGCGCCGCGCGCGAAAGACCGTAGCCCTCGTCAAAGCGATGTGGAATAAACGGTGTGACATCGGCACCAAACGTGCGCAGTGCCTCGGTCAACAGGCAGGTCGACGTAATACCGTCAACGTCAAAATCGCCAAAGACCGCGATGCGCTCGTGGTTGCGAATAGCACGCTCGACGCGGTCGGCAACGACCGACATGCCCGGGATAACTAGTGGGTCGGCCCAGTCGCGATCGAGCGAAGGCGTCAAAAACAGCTGGCCTTCTTCGATGGATGTAATGCCGTGCGCAACCATAATGCGCGCCACCAGCCCGGGTATGCCCAGGCCAGCCGAAAGCTCCTTCTCGAGCTCGGGATTTTGCTGAGCAACCGCCCAGCGATGCGTCGTCTTAAGCGATGACATAGGCACCCACCCCCGATAGGGGCAGGTCGCCGCGATACCTCTCACGGTTCATAGCGATGAGTCCTCTGTGTATGCCCGCTTCGGCAGGCAGATCTGTTGAACGGATTTATTATACCGTGCGGCACGGACGCAGAGCCTCGCAGCACGCCGTGGTTTCGGTAAACGATGCCGGTAATAGCCTCGAAATAATCGAGCGTTTCTGACGCGCGGACGCATGCGAGCGTCTAGCATATCCATTCAAAACGGGTTCACGGGCAAAGGGAGTCACAAGCGCATATGAAGCAATGGGTTGGACTGGGCAAGTTTCTCGCGGGGCACATGCAGGTCATCGTTCCGATTTGCGTGACGCTCGGCGTGCTCTTTCCCCAGCAGATCGGCGTGCTCAAGCCCATCGTTCCCGCCCTGTTTGCCTTTATGACGTTCCAAGGTGCGCTCAGCAACACCTTTCACCAGGTGGCCGAGGTGTTCCGCCGTCCCCTACATTTGATTTTGGCGTTATTTGTCTCGGCCGTGCTCATCCCCATCGCGGCGTATGCCATGAGCTCACTGTTCTTTGGTTCCAACCCAAACCTTGTCTGCGGCATCGTGCTCGAGTACAGCGTACCCGTGGCAGTCACCGCCTTTATGTGGATTAGCATGTTCGGCGGCAACGGCCCGCTCGCGCTCACCATCATCCTGACGTCCTCGGTCATCTCACCTGTGACGATTCCTCTTACGCTCAAGCTCCTGCTGGGCGCCACCGTCTCGATCGACGTGCCGAGCATGATGCAGAACATGGCCTTTATGATCGCCATCCCCGCCGTGCTCGGCATCGTGATCAACGAGCTCACGCGCGGATGGGGACACGAGAAACTCTCCCCCGCGCTTTCGCCCGCCTGCAAGTTCATGATGATGGGTGTCATCGCGTCCAACTCCACCGCCATGAGCGAGTACGTGCTGCACATGAATGTTGAGCGCTTGGAAGTCGCCCTCTTTATTTTGGTCTTCGCCATCAGCGGCTTTGTCGTCGGTTTTCTGGTCGCCCGTGCGTTGCATCTGCCGTATAGCGAGACGACCACCATGTGCTTTACCTGCGGCATGCGCAATATCTCTTCGGGCGCCGTCATCGCCACACAGTATTTTCCCGGCGAGGTCGTGTTCCCCGTCATGTGCGGCACGCTGTTTCAGCAGGTGCTGGCCTCGATTATCGGGCACCTCTTTGAGCGCCTAACCGACGAGGAGCGCGCCAAACAGCGCAAGCGGGTCAAGGCCGGGCGCGACGCGATGGCACGCTAGGCAGCACACTTTTCGCAGGCGCTCGCCTTGCTACGCGAGCGTTTCCAGATGCGCACGCAGGCGCTCAGCATCGGTATCGAGCGTGGTCTCGGCATTGACCTGGGCCAAACGATAGCCCACAAAGTAGGGCGATACCACCCAACGTGGCAACGCCTTGGCAATGGTCCGGCCGTTCATGTGGTAGAAGAACAAGTTGTACGACTCCGCGCGACCGCCGTGGTGTTCGTGCAGGATATAGCGCAGGGCCACCTGAATCGCATCGACAAACAGGTCCGCTTCGGCTTGATCGCGGACGTCGTCGCTGGCGGCGATTCCCTGTGGAGCCGAGACGTTGACCTCAAAGAATCCCATGATCGGCTCGGTTGAAATGTTGACCGCAACCCTCCCGTGTCGCCAAACATCGATGCCTTCGAAGTTGGCGGGGGCTAGTGCTGCATAACCGTCCTCCCGCTCCAGGCCCACAATCTGCATGTGCGGATGGACGAGGCTGCCGCCCGAAAGCGGGCCTTTGTTCTTGTACATGAGCACACTGCGGTACTGTTGGGAATCGATCATCTGCTGCCAACAGCCCAGGGCAAACCTCATCACATGATGCAGCTCGTCCGGTTCATAGGTCACCAGGTCGGCGTCGTGATTGGCCGACTCGATCAATACGGTCTGACGGGTGGCCCGCAAGGTCTTGAACTTATTCTCGAGCCAGATGCAGTCACCATTGCGCTGGATGATGTTGGCGAGCCCCTCCGTGTCGCAAAAGGGGCACGCGGTGCCAGGGCGACGATTATCGTCGGGCTTGCCGCTCGCCTGCCGAACGTCAAATACCAGCGCCACGGGTTATACCTCCAGTGGCACGATCTTGGTGCCATGGAGCTCGGAGACGCCTAGTGCCGCCGCGACCGCGTCGCGATTTGCCGTAGTGATGCCGCCGCCGGGAAGGATGGTCAAACGATCGCCCGCATACTCGATTAAACGAGCCAGGTTTTCGAAGTTGTCCTCGATCGGCGTACTGGCAGCGCCACCGTGCGTCAGAATGCGCGTGACGCCGCAGTCGGCGAGCGTGTCAACGGCGTCCAGCTGAGCTTCGGGCGAGAGCTGGTCAAATGCCATGTGGAAGGTGATGTCAAGGGACTCGCGCTTGCACTCCTCGGTCGCGCAGCCCGTAGCCATAACGAGGGCGCCGAGGGTGAGCTCGTCGAGCGCCCAGCCGCCGGCACAGGGCTTGCAGCAGCCAAAGACCAGGCCGTCAACGCCAGCGCTCACAGCAAGGCCCAGGTCCATCTCCATCATGCGCAGCTCGTCCTGGTTGTAATGAAAATCGCCACCACGCGGACGAATCATGCACATCACTCGCGCGTCATGCTCGTGAGCGTAGCTGACTGTAGCGCTAATAACGCCGGCGGAAGGCGTGGTGCCACCGACGGCGAGGTTGTCACACAGCTCGATGCGCCCCGCACTGGCCTCGATGGCCGCCGGCACTCGCTCAAAGTTCTCGGCACAAAACTCGTACAGCATAGATAGGCCCCCAAAGACAGCAGATGTTTTCCGACGGGCATTGTCACACATCCCCATGAAGTTGCGGTGGAATAGGGACTGTTTTGGCGTCTAGAGCCCCCATTTAGTCCCTATTTCACCGCAACTTAAAGGGGTGCCGACCGAAATGGTCAGCACCCCTTTTTGCTGTATAGAAGTAGTCGTTGGGGACGTTCTTAAACGACCAGTCATTCAAGAACGTCCCCAACGACTACGACAACTGTTGACATCATATACTATGTGTCATATAGTAGGTGTTACACAGTATACTACGAAAGGAGGTGTGCGGATGGAGGCACAGATGAAGCGCGGCTTCCTCGAGGCCTGCGTACTCGCGGCCGTCTCGGGCGAGGAATCCTACGGCTATCAGATCGTGAAGGACGTGCCCGCGAGCATGGGGCTCACGGAGTCCACGCTCTATCCGTTGCTCAAGCGCCTGGAGAAGGCGGGGTGCATCACGGCGCGCTCCGCCGAGCACAACGGGCGGCTGCGAAGGTACTACCGCATCACGGACACCGGGCATGAGCGTATCGCCGAGTTCCTCGCCGAATGGCCATCCGTGCAGGAGATCTACCGTTACGTGAAGGGAGCGCACCATGACGCGCGATGAGTTCTTGAACCGGCTGGGCGAGCTTCTGGCCTGCCTGCCGGCAGATCAGGTAAAGGAAACGCAGGAGTTCTACGCGGAGGTCATCGCCGACCGTATGGAGGACGGCATGACGGAGGCCGAGGCTGTGGCCGCCATGGGCACGCTCGGTGAGGTCGCCGAGGCAACGCTCGACGAACTGCCCGCCGTGCCGCGCGCAATTGCGAGGACCAAGCGCAAGAGCACGGCGCTTCTATGGGCGCTCGCCATCGTGGGCTCTCCGGTATGGATTCCGCTGCTGCTCGCGTTCGTCACCGTTGCCGCTACGGTCTACATCTGCATTTGGGTTCTTGCGCTCTGCGTGTGGATCGTGGCCGCGGCATTCGGGGGCGCGGGCGTGGTGGGGCTCCTGTTCGCCGTGGACGGCATCATTATCGTGCATGTTCCGTACGTTTTAACCTCGATGGGAATGGGATTCGCTTCCATCGGTGTGGCGCTTCTCGCGGGAGCCGGCGCCTGGACGGCGTCCAAGCAAATCGCGCGCCTCTCTGCCCTTTGGGCGAAGAAAGCCGTTTCGCCCTTCTGGAAAGATCGAGGCAATAAGAGCCGCAGGGTCGCTGAAGCGGCGGCGCTCACGGCATAGGAAGGAGTGCAAACATGTCCAGCGTAAAAAAGATTTACCTTGCCGTAGCGGGTGGGCTTGTTGCCACGGGGCTCGTCCTGGCTGCTATCGGATTTGTAGCCTCCGGCTTTAACCTCGCTGTGTTCAACACACAGATCGACCTGCGCGATGACACCATCATTCTGGGTGGTGTTGAAATAGACGACCCGACAGGACTTCCACTCATCGAGCAGCTTGCCGAGGTTGGCGAGATCCATATTGGATCTGCAACGACTGGTTCGTCTTCTCCTCGCACATGATCGAGCTCGTAGCAGCCATCCCCCTTCGGGCGCACCACGACGGGCGTGAGCACGCCGCGCTCGGAGCCTTTTTGCGAGACCTTCCGTCACGCTCTTCCTGCGTGGTGAACCGGTCATCGACCGACGGGAAGCTGATGGAAATCTCTCGACTTCGGGCCAATCCCGAAAGGCTGAGGAGATGTCGAGCATGACCTCATGACGGGGATGGCCCGGCGGCAATGCCGGGCCGCCCTCGGCAGCCGAGACTCCCCGCCCCGGCCCCGGGCAAGGGGCCGTCCCTTGCATCTCCATCCCGGTTGCGAAAGAGCCGAGAAGTGGCTGCGCCTACGAGGGGATCTCCCTCGGGATGAACCGCGACGCGACTAGGCCGGCGACGGCCGCCACGCACACCGCGCCGAACACCCCAGCCGTACCCGCGGCGGTCGCGGCGGGGGCAAGCATGCCGCACGCCGCAGTCGAGACGGTGCCGCCGAAGCCCCTGAAGAACATGGTCATGGAGGTGGCGCGCCCGGCGTCCGCCGGATCGGCGCCCGTCTGGGCGGCAAGGTTGGACACGGGCATGCCGATGCCGACGCCGAGACCCAGCACCGCCGCGACGGCGGCGCAGGAGGCGACCGCTAGCATCGGGGACATCGCAGAGAACGTCACCGACGCCGCAAGGACGACGGCGGATGACGCCGCCGCGATGGCGCGGAGCCGCCCGGTCGCGCGGAACGCCGCGCCGGATGTATTGCTGCCGACCATGAGGGCAAGCGTCATGGGAATGAGCACCGCGCCGGACGAGGCAGCGGCCATGCCCAGCCCCTCCTGGAGGAGCCTAGGCAGGTAGGAGACGCCCGCCATGAGGGCGAATTGGACGCAGAAGCCGGAGACGAACCCCGCTACGACCTGCCCGCGGCGAAACAGCCCCATGGGGACGGTCGGGGCGGCCTTGCCCCTCTCCACGCGGGAAAGGAGCGCGGCGCAGGCAACGGACAGCACGACGAGGGCGACGAACTGCGGCGAGGCCATGGGAAAGACGCTGCCCGCCAAGCTGAAGGCGAGGACGAGGCTCAGAACGCACAGCGAGGCGGCGACGCTCCCCGAGACGTCGAAGCCAACTACAGGGGCCCCGGGAGCCCTGCCGGGCAGGCAACGCCCCGACAGGAACAGGGCGACGATCGAGATGGGGAGGTTGACGACGAAGATGACGTGCCAGGATAACCCCTGGGCGACGGCCCCGCCGATGACGGGCCCTACGACGCTCGCAATCCCGTACATGGCCGAAGCCGCCCCGAGGTACGGTCCCCTGTCCCTCGGGGCGAGCATCATCGCCGCGGCAATGAACACACCCGCCTCGAGAACGCCGCCGCCCACGCCCTGAAGCAGGCGGAACGCCGCCAGCGCCTCTATCGTCGGTGCGAGGGCGCACAGGACGGACGATGCGGCGAAGAGCGCGAGCCCCGCCACGTACACCCTCCTGAGGCCGAACGAGAACGCCAGCCCTCCGCACAGGAGGGTGGATACGGTGCTCGCCACGAGGTAGGCGGTCATCGGCCAGGCATAGTGGGCCTCCCCTCCGAGCGCCGCGGCGACGGTGGGCATGGCAGTGGCCACCACGGTCGAGTCGAGCGCCGCGACGAACAAGGCGAGCATGAGGCCCGCCACGGTCGACTTACCGACCGCCCCCGTCGCGGGGATGGACATCGGTTTTTCCTGCATGTTTCTTCCTCTCTACTCAGCGCCCGCCCGCGCGGGCACCGCGGGGCATCCCCCGCGTCAGACAAAAGGAAGGACGGGTCACCCCCTGGGCCTCCTCGCCACGGGCATCCAGATCTCGCTGCGATACCCTCTCGACGCGAAGTCGCCATGCGGGTACACCTCGAGGCTGACGTCGCCGGCGAGCTCGTAGCCCGAGGACGGGAGCCACTCGGAGAAGATTCTGCGGTAGTGCTCGGCGGTCGCGACGTCGCACGGCCCGGTGCAGCCGAACACGGCCCACGTGCCGGCGGGGACGTAAATCTCGTCCGCCCAGCCGGGGGCCTCCCCCGAGGACGCCACCGCTATTCGGTAGCTCGACTCCCCGCCCTCGGACACGTTGACCCCGAGAACCCCCTCGGGTCCCGAGCCATCGGCGAGGGCGAGCAGGGCCTCGATGCTCCCGGAGCGCGAGGCGCCACCCCAGAACCTCCCGAGCTCCTCTCTCCCCTCCTCCCCCATCTGGGCGAGGAGGCCCGCCTCGGACGGCCCGCACGGAAGCGACACCCCGACGAGGCGCATCCCGCCCCATGGGACGATCCTCCACGGCAGGGGCTCGGCGCCCGTGACGGTGAGGGAGAACGAGAGCCTCGGAAAGACCGAGAGCGGGGCGCCCGGGCGCTTCGCCTCGCTGGGCGAGATCCCGAGGGCGTCCCTGAACGCTCGGTTGAACGCGGTCGGGGAGCAGTAGCCGTACCGGACCGCGACGTCGACGACCCGCTCCCCGCGGGACAGGTCGAGCGCGGCGCGGGAGATGCGGCGCCGGCGCACGTACTCCCCGAGACCGATGCCGGCGATATAGGAGAACATCCTCCGGAACTGTCCCTCGGTGCAGGCGGCGAGCCGCGCCGCATGGGCGAGGTCGAGGTCCCCCTCGAGGTTCGCCTCTATGTAGTCCATCGCGTCGTTGAGGCCCTCTATCCAGCCCATCGGGTCACCATCCTTCCGAGAAGAGAGCATGGGGCAACAAGGCAGCGCAGTCCTCGCGTCCAAGGGGCGAATAATGAGAGTTTTTGATGACTGGCTCGTCGCCGACGGCCCGTCTCGATGATAGACCGTCGGCACGAGGATCCGACCCGCGAATGCCCGTTTTGCATTGTCAGGAACCTCGCTCAGAAGCACGCCATGAAGGAGGATGCCCGCCGCGCCGTGATGCGCGCGGCACACCAACGACGCGACAGCCGCGATCGAAAGCTGAGGAGGGACGTTAGCCACTGGGTTAGCAAGTAGCCCATTCCGTGCGCACAGCGCCAGGAACAGCGGCCCGCCCATCGATCACCTTGGACCATGGTACAGTCGCAGTAAGAGGACGGACAGCGGGCGTGCGCCAGGGCGAACAAATTGGCATGAAAAGAAGACGGCATAGACCTTCTGGTCATGCCGTCTTCTTTGAATGACTAGTTGTCGCTCTGGTGCCCGCGCAGCGTCGGCCGATCCGCCGTTCGGTAGAACGGCGGAACCGCCTAACCGCCCAGATAGGCTTTGCGGACGTTGTCGTCGTGCAGGAGCTCCTGTCCGGTGCCGGTCATGGTGATCTTGCCGGTCTCGAGCACGTAACCGCGTGTGGCGATGGAAAGCGCCATCTGCGCGTTTTGCTCGACCAGAAGCACCGTGGTGCCGGCCTTGTGCAAGTCCTCGACAATCTGGAAGATCTGTTCGATCAGAATCGGCGCCAGACCCATGGAAGGTTCGTCGAGCATAAGCAGTTTGGGGTTACTCATAAGGGCGCGCCCCATAACGAGCATCTGCTGCTCGCCGCCTGAAAGGGTGCCGGCGACCTGGCGACGGCGCTCCTTAAGGCGCGGGAACTGCTCGTAGACGCGCTCCAGGCCCGGAGCCACCGTGGACTTGGGCTGCGTATAGGCGCCCATCTCCAGGTTCTCCTCAACCGTCATCTGCAAAAAGGCGCGACGACCCTCGGGAACCTGAGCCAGGCCCTTACCAACCAGCTTATCAGCGGGCGTATGGGTAATGTCCTCGCCCATAAACTTGATGGAGCCGGTCTTGGAGCGCAGCAGGCCCGAGACGGTCTTGAGCGTTGTGGACTTGCCGGCACCGTTGGCACCAATCAAGGCCACGATCTCGCCCTCGTTAACGTTAAAGGAGATGTCCTTGATGGCGTGGATGGCGCCGTACCAGACGTTGATGTTGTAGACGGAAAGCATCGGCTCTGCCATTTAGTTCTCCCCCTTATCCTGCTTGCCCAGATACGCCTCGATAACGGCATCGTTGTTCTGGATTTCCTCGGCCGTGCCCTTGGCGATGACCTTGCCAAAGTTAAGCACGCAGATACCCTCGCAAATATTCATGACGAGCGACATGTCGTGTTCGATAAGCATGATGGCGATACCAAAGGTGTCGCGAATCTTAACGATGTTCTCCATGAGCTCCGCGGTCTCGGACGGGTTCATGCCGGCGGCAGGCTCGTCGAGCAGCAACAGCTTGGGGCTGGTCGCAAGCGCGCGGACAATCTCCAGACGACGCTGGGCGCCATAAGGCAGCGAGCCGGCCTGCTCGTTTGCCAGGTGCTCCATATCAAAGATGGACAGCAGCTCCATGGCGCGCTCGTGGGCGGCCTTCTCGTGCTTCCAGTACGTCGGCAGGCGCAGCACACCCTCAAAACCGGAATAGCGCTCCTGGTTGTGCAGGCCGACCTTTACGTTGTCCTCCACCGTCATGGTGTTGAACAGGCGAATGTTCTGGAAGGTACGGGCGATGCCCATACGGTTGACCTGATAGACCGACTTGCCCGATGTGTCCTCGCCGTCGAGCAGGATGGTGCCGTGCGTGGGCTGATACACCTTGGTGAGCAGGTTGAAGACCGTGGTCTTGCCGGCACCGTTAGGGCCGATCAGACCGGCGATCTCGGTCTTGCCGATGGTCAGGCTAAAGTCGTCGACCGCCTTGAGGCCGCCAAACTCAATGCCCAGGTGGATGCACTCGAGCGCCGGGCGCTCGCCCAGGTCGCGATCGGGAACGATGGCGCCAGAAGGATACGGGACCATCTTGCCCTTGTTGAACTCAAATTTACTGGGCATCGGCTGCCACCTCCTTCTTGGAAGCAAAGCGGTCCTTGACGCGACCGAAGAACGCCTTGAGCTGCGGGTTGTTGGTAAAGATCATGACCAGGATCAGCACGATGGCGTAGATGAGCATGCGGTAGTCCGAGAACTGACGGAGCAGCTCGGGAAGCACCGTGAGCAACGCCGCCGCGATAACGGAGCCGCGCATATTGCCCAGACCGCCCAGGACCACGAACACCAGGATGAGGATGGACGTGTTGAAGTCGAACTTAGTAGCGGAGAGCTGCGAGAAGTTACCGCCGAACAGGGCCCCGGCAGCACCGGCGAGGGCAGCGGAAACCACGAAGGCGATCATGCGGTACTGGGTGACGGAGATGCCCACGGACTCGGCAGCGATCTTGTTGTCGCGCACGGCCATGATGGCACGACCGGTACGGCTGCGAACCAGGTTGAGCACGATCACGAGTGCGACCATAACCAGGATGGCACCGGCGAGGAAGGTCGAGTACGTCGACACGCCCGAGGCGCCCTGGGCGCCCTTGATGATGGCGGTGCCGTCCTCGAGCAGGTGCAGGTCGTCGATCGTAGAGTTGCCCGTGATGTTAAAAATCACGTGCAGGCCGCGGGAGTCGACGCCCACAATGAGGCAGGTAACGATCTCTTTGATGATCTCGCCAAAAGCCAGGGTCACGATGGCCAGATAGTCGCCGCTCAGGCGCAGGACCGGGATACCGATCAAGAAGCCCAAGATGGCAGCGGCGATAGCGCCGACCACAATGCTGATGATCAGGCGCACCGGATCGGAGGGAACGGCGCTCTCGAGGGCGACCGCGGTGACGATGCCCGTGTAGGCACCGACACTCATAAAGCCCGCATGGCCCAGCGACAGGTCGCCCGCGATGCCGACGACGAGGTTGAGGGAAATGGCCATGACGATGTAGGCCGTAATGGGAACCAACTGGCCGGCGATCATGCGCGGGATCATATGGTTGGACTGCATAAAGAACACGATGGCAAATGCCACAAGGCACATGGCGTACGTGACAAAGTCGTGACGCGTCTGCTTGTCTTTAAGAAACTTCATAACGCTCACCTACACCTTCTCGGGGACGTACTTGCCCAAGAGGCCGGCAGGCTTGACGAGCAGGACGATGATCAGAACACCAAAGACGATGGAGTTGGCAAGGCTCGTGGAAATGTAAGCCTGTGCCATCGCCTCGATGATGCCGATGAGAATGCCACCGACAAAGGCACCGGGGATGGAGCCGATACCGCCGAAGACGGCGGCGTCGAAGGCCTTGATGCCAGGCATGGCGCCCGTGGTGGGCTGCAGGACCGGCGAGTAGGAGCACAGGAGCACACCGGCGATGGCGGCAAGGGCGGAGCCGATGGCAAACGTCATCGAGATGGTGCGGTTGACGTTGATGCCCATGAGCTGAGCGGCGGCCTTGTCCTCGGACACGGCGCGCATGGCCTTGCCCATCTTGGTCTTACCTGTAAAGAACATCAGACCGGCCATGATAACCAGGCAGGCGACGATGGTGACGAGCGATACGGCGCTCACGTTGAACTTGGCCAAGAACTCCGGCACCGGGAAGGTGACGAGCGAAGTGAAGTTCTTGGGCGTGGCGCCCCACAGAAGCTGCGCGGCATTCTGCAGGAAGTAGGACACGCCGATGGCCGTGATCAAAACGGCCAGCGGGCCTGCTTGGCGCAGCGGCTTATAGGCCAGACCCTCAATGAGAACACCGAGAACCGTGCAGACCTCACAAGAGAGAATTACAGATGCCCAGCCCGGGAGGCCGAGATACGACGTGGCGCAGAACGAGACATAGGCACCGACCATGATAACGTCGCCGTGAGCGAAGTTCAGCATCTTGGCGATACCGTAGACCATGGTGTAGCCCAACGCGATGATGGCGTAGACGCTGCCCATGGACAGGCCGTTGACCAGGTATTGGATAAAGACCGTCATGTTCCACATCCCCCTTTCGAATAGGTTTCCAGTTAATGTATGAAACAGGGACGTTACACTGTCCCTAGATACCAAGCAAGCAGGGAAGGCCAAAACCTCCCCTGCTTGGGATCAAAACCGCTCTATGTAAGGCGGCTTATTAGGCCTGTACGTACTTGCCGTCGGTGATGACGTACGCCGTGGGCTCCTTCTGGACCTGGCCCTTATCGTTCCAGGTGAGCTTGCCGGTCAGACCGTCAACGGTAATCTTGAGCATAGCCTTGGGCAGCTTCTCGGCGACCTCGGTCGGGTCGGCGTCGACACCAAGACCGGCCTCCTCGAGGGCCTCGGCCACCGCGTGCACGCCGTCGTAAGCGTCGGCGGCAAACTGGTCCGGAGTCTCGCCATACTTATCCTTGTAAGCGTTGACGAAGTCGGCGTTCTTCTCGTCGTCGGCGGAGAACGGGGTCATGAGCAGCAGACCCTCGGCAAGAGAGGTGTCGAAGCCCTCAACGCCCAGGATGCCGTCCATGCCGTCGCAGCCCATCATCTTGACGTCGTAGCCCATGTCCTTGGCGTTCTTGAGCAGGACGGACGCCGGCGTGTAGTAGATCGGCGCAAAGATCATGGTGGCGCCGGCCTGCTTGGCCTTGGTGAGCTGGTTGGTAAAGCTCGTGGCGGAGTCGTCCTTAAAGGTCTCCTCGTCGACAATCTCGAGCTTGGATTTAGCGGCCTGAACCTTAAAGGAATCTGCGATGCCCGAAGAATAGGCGTCGCCGGAGTTATAGAACAGCACGAACTTCTCGTCCGCATACTTCTGCGCCAGGAACTTGGCAGCGTTGACGCCCTGGTTGGGATCGGTAAAGCAAACCTGGAAGACGCAATCCTTGCCCTTGGTGACGTCCTCGGAGGACGCGGACGGAGTGATCATGAACGTCTCGGGGTCGTTACCGCACTCGGCGGCAACGGCAACCGACGCACCCGTGGTGGTCGGGCCGACGAGGGCCTGCATGCCCCAGTCGAGCAGGGTGTTAAAGGCGTTGACGGCCTTCTCGCCGTCGGCCTGGTCATCCTCGGCCTTGCTGGCAAGCGGCAGCTCCTTGGTCGAGAAATCCTTGCAGCCAAGCTCGACACCCTGGGTAACGGACTTGCCGTAGGACGCGTTGGCGCCGGTCAGCGGGCCGATGGTGCCGATCTTAAACGAAGCGTCGCCCGAAGCGGAACCGCTGTCGCCGCCGTTGGAGGAGCAGCCAGCTAGAATAGACATCGCCCCCAGACCTGCTGCGCTCGCGATAACGCTCCTGCGATTCATAACAGGGTTCAATGACTTACCGGTGAGGCTCGACATGCGGCTCTCCTCTCAAATCTCGTCGGGTTTCGGTTACCCGACAGGCCATCCTTCGCCGTGTTCGGCGTTCGCAAAATAGTAGACGCTTTAGTTGAGAAAAGTGGCGATTATTTCAACTTTTCTTTTGTTTTGTCCGTTTATCCATAATTATGCGTATTTCTATTGGTTTATGCAGTTTAGCCACTTTATTGTGTGAAAGTAATGTTTCCATTCCGTTACAAGCGTCCCTGCCCTGAATAAAACGGCCTCACCGGTCGCACTTTTGCGCACTTAGGCGGCGATGTACTTGCCGTCCTGGATCACATAGGCTGTGGCGGGCTTTTCAACCTGCCCCTTGTCGTTCCACGTCAGCTCGCCCGTCAGGCCCTCGATTTTGATCTTGCGCATGGCCTTGGCAAGGTCGCCGGCAATGTCGGCGCCGTCGGCCGTAATGTCGATGTCTGCCTTATCGATAGCCTCGACAATCGCATGGACGCAGTCATAGGCATCGGCGGCGAACTGGTTGGGCGTCTCGTCGTAGGCGTCCTTATAGGCCTTGACGAAGTCGGCGTTCTTCTCATCGTCGGCAGAGAACGGGGTCATGAGCAGCACGCCCTCGGCAAGAGAGGTATCGAAGCCCTCAACGGAGAGCAGACCGTCCATGCCGTCGGTGCCCATGAGGGTCATGTCGTATCCCATGTCCTTGGCGTTCTTGAGCAAAACGGACGCCGGCGTGTAGTAGATCGGCGCAAAGATGAGCGTGGCGCCGGCCTCCTTGGCCTTGGTGAGCTGGTTGGTAAAGCTCGTGGAAGAGTCGTCCTTAAAGGTCTCGGTATCGACGATATCAAGTTTGGACTCCTTGGCCTGCTCGGCAAAGGCATCGGCAACACCCGAGCTGTACGTATCGCCGGAGTTGTAGAACAAGGCGATCTTGGCGTCTGCATACTTCTCGGCCAAAAACTTGGCAGCACTCGCGCCCATGGTGGGGTCGGTAAAGCAAACCTGGAAAACCGTGGTCTTGTCCTTGGTGACGTCGAGGGACGAAGCAGAGGGCGTGACCATGAGCATATCGTCGGCGATCTCGCCCGAGACGGCGACGGCGGCACCGGTGGTGACGGGGCCGACGAGCGCCTGCATGCCCCAGTCGCACAAGGTATTGAAGGCGTTGATGGCCTTCTCGCCGTCAGCGACGTCATCCTCGGACTTAAGCGAGAGTTTGAGGTCCTTGGTCGAAAAATCCTTGGCGGCGAGCTTGGCACCCTTCTCGGCCGAAACGCCATAGGTTGCCGCGGCGCCGGTCAGAGGGCCGATGACACCGATCTTGAAGGTCTTGCCGTCATCGGCGGTGCCGCCGTCCGAGCCACCCGACGAGCAACCAGCGAGTGCGGCGGTGCTGCCGAGCGCCGCAGCGCCGGCGAGAAAGTTCCTACGGCTGAGCGTGCTGTTGATGTTGAACATGGTGTCCCCCTTTTTCGCTGGCCGCGGTGCGGCCGTCTTGCGGTACAGGGCAAACCTTATGGCGCAAACGTTGACAGTTTGTTACGGAGTTCCGTTTGTAGCGAGCATGTTTCCAATGTTTCCGCAGCGTTTCGGGGGTGCCGTTTTGTGCGACTCCTGTTGCCTGGCGAGCACGCGCCCTCGGTTCACGCTAGAATGCACTCAACCTTAACTGGTCAATCATCCATACAGATGCACGAAGGAGCTATCTATGAGCGAACCCCTGCGCACCGTGAACGTCGGTCTGATCGGTCTTGGAACCGTCGGCGGCGGCGTGGCCCGTCTGATTAAGAGCCACCACGATGAGTACCTGGCCGCCTACGGCATCGACCTTAAGCTGACCCGCGCCTGCGCGCTTGCCTGGGAGCAGGCCGAAGCAGCCGGTATTGAGCGCGAGGCCTTTACGAGTGACTGGCACGACGTCGTCATCGACCCTGCCGTCGACATCGTCGTTGAGCTGATCGGCGGCGAGCACCCCGCGACCGAGATCTTCACCACCGCCTTTGAGCACGGCAAGCACGTCGTCTCTGCCAACAAGGCCCTGCTGGGCCGTCACGTCGAGACGCTTGCCGAGAAGGCGCGCGCGTGCGGCGTGCAGATTAAGTGCGAGGCCAGCTGCGGCGGCGGCATCCCCATCGTGAGCACGCTTGAGCACGACCTGGTGGGCAACAAGATCCTGACCATCGCCGGCATTCTCAACGGCACCACCAACTACATCCTGTCGCGCATGGACGCCGAGGGCGCCGATTACGCCGACGTGCTTGCCGACGCGCAGGCCAAAGGCTATGCCGAGGCCGACCCGTCCGCCGACGTCGACGGCTTCGACGCCGCCAGCAAGACGGCCATCCTCGCCTCCATCGGCTTTGGCACCCGCGTTACCACCGACGATGTGTACCAGCAGGGTATCCGTACCATCGGCGCCGAGGACATCGCCCAGGCCCGCGAGCTCGGCTACACCATTAAGCTGCTGGGCATCGCCCGCAACACCGATGCCGGTGTCGACGTCCGCGTGCACCCCACGCTGATCCCCGCCGACCACATGCTCGCCAAGGTCAACGGCGCCATGAACGCCGTCTACGTGGTGGGCGACGCTGTGGGCGAGACCATGTTCTACGGTGCCGGCGCAGGCTCCTTCCCCACCGCGAGCGCCGTCGTGGGCGATATCCTGTCGCTGTCCGAGCAGATCAGCCGCGGCGTGGCACCGCTGCCCGAGATTGAGCCCTATGGTCACAACCTCGCCTTTAAACCCATGGACGAGCTCCAGACCAAGTACTATGTGCGCCTGAAGGTCGCGGACCGCGTGGGCGCCCTGTCCGAGACGGTCGATATCTTCGCCAAGCACAACATCTCGATCTCGCTCATCAACCAGGTCGAGGATGGCAAGTCGGGCGTCACCGACACCTGCTCGGTCATCTTCCTGACGCACCGCGCGCTCGAGAAGGACATCCAGGCTGCCGCCACCGAGCTTGCAGGCGTCGACTGCGTGGCCGAGGTCGCCAACGTCCTGCGCATCGAGGACGTCGAGGCCTGGACCGAAGGCGTTATGGCCAACTAGTCCGGTCTTTGCTATACGACATATATGTTGATGGGCTCCCGTCCGGTCTTGGACGGGAGCCTTTTTGTTTGCCCTCGGGGCACATTGGCGTGGCTTGCGTTTGAACAACTTGACCGTTCATTGACAACCGGGGGTACCGTTCACCGATAAGCGAATGTGCTCGTTTTGGGCCGCCACTATGCTGTGCTGCGTATGTCCACACCCCCGAAGAATGGAGGCACCATGTTGCTCGAGGGTAAGAAAGCAATCATCACTGGAGGCACGCGCGGTATCGGCTATGCCATCGCCTGCCGTTTTATTGAGGAAGGCGCTGCCGTCACCGTCTTTGGCTCTCGCCAGGAGACCGCCGACGCCGCCGTCGAGAAGCTGACTGCAGCCTATCCCGAGGCCAAGGTCTGGGGCCGTTCCTGCGACCTCACCTCGCTCGAGGCCGTAACCGAGGCCTTTACCCAGGCAGCCGCCGGCATGGGCGGCCTGGACACGGTCGTCAACAACGCTGGCATCTCCCAGAGCACCCCGCTGCTCAACTACACCGCCGAGGAGTTCGCCAAGGTCATGAACCTCAACGTGACTGCTGTCTTTAATGGCCACCATGCCGCCGCCAAGATCATGACCGAGGCCGGTCACGGCGGTACCATCACTACCACGACCTCGATGGTCGCCAAGTACGGTCAGCCCTCCGGCGTCGGCTACCCCACGTCCAAGTTCGCCGTCAACGGCATGGTCCAGTCGCTCTCGCGCGAGCTCGCCCCCAAGGGCATTCGCGTCAACGCCGTCGCACCCGGCGTGACCAGGACCGACATGGTTGCCGCCCTGCCCGACGAGGTCATCAAGCCGCTCGTCGCCACCATCCCGCTCGGCCGCATGGGCGAGCCCGAGGACGTCGCCAACGCCTTCGTCTTCCTGGCAAGCGACATGTCCTCCTATGTCACGGGCGCCGTACTCCCCGTCGACGGAGCCGCCCGCTCCTAAGGAGTAGCAGGCTTCGGCCTCAACCTTCAACAGAGTCTTGCGCAAAAGGCGCGCTGCCTGCAATCGATGCAGACAGCGCGCCTTCCTTAATTTGGATGGAAACCGTATCCCAGAATTTCGGCTCAGAGTGGGATGCGGTTTCCCCCAGAGCCCTCATACGGAAACTGTGTCCCGTTTTGGACGCCAATTCCGGGACGCGCTTTCCGCAACGGGCCCCTAACGGAAACCGTGTCCCACTCTGAGCGTCTATTCTGGGATGCAGTTTCCCAAAGGGCCTTGTTCCGGAAAGCGTGTCCCATTCTGAGCCTTCGAACTGGGACGCACTTTCCCAACGGAGGTCGATGCGGAAAGCGCATCCCGTTTTGAGCCTGCCCTTCAAACCGGAATGCCACCTCAGCGCCAGCATCGGCTACTTGCCGTCGTCGTCCGCGGCTTCTTCTCTTGCGTAGAGTTCCAGCATGCGGCGGCGGTATTCGCGCACGGCGAGCTTGGCGCGCTCCAGGCGGCGGCGCTCGCGCGGAGTGAGCTTGGACGGGTCGATCTCATCGCCATAGGTCTTCTCGGCCAGCAAATGGGCGGCATCCACGATGCGGGCATCGATGCGCTCGCTTGCCGCCTCGGCCGAAAGGCGATCGGCAATGGAATCAATCGTAGGCATGCCGTCGAGAGTGCGCCCGTGACCATGCGAGGTCAGCAGTTCGTGCTCGCGTGCGAGCAGGCTCGCCAGGTCGTGATGGGCGCGCAGAATATCGAACGCATCGGAAGGATGCTCGGCAACTTCTGCCACGGCGGCAACCGGCGCGGCGTCGACCACGCGATAGAAGAGCTGGGCGAGCAGCGGCATCAAAAACACCGTGATGGCACCGGCGGCAACCATGACCGAGGCAATGTCTTGCGACAGCGCGCCGGCGTTGACGGCAACGCTCGTCACGGCAACGATGATCGGCAGCGCCGTGGTGCAGTACAGGGCCACGGTAATGCGGCCATACGCCGAGACATCGCGTGTCTCGGGACAGATGCTCATAGAGACAAGAATGGGCACGGCGCGGATGATGAGCAGCGCCACGATAAAGCCCACGAGCAGCCCGGGGCGCGATGCGACGGCCGTCAGGTCGATCTTTGCGCCCGACACGGTAAAGAACACGGGGATCAAAAAGCCGTAGGCCAGGCCATCGAGCTTGGTCTCGAGCGTGTGATTGCCCTCGGGGATGATATAGCGCAGGACAAAGCCAGCGGCAAAGGAACCCAGCACGATATCGAGATCGAAGATGGCCGAGAACGCCACGAGCGTGACCAAGATGAGCACCGTCAGACGAACGAAGGTCTGCGAGGTGGTATCGGCGCGCTCCTCGACAAACGCAAAGAAACGGCTGCCGACGCGCTTGGAGCGGCTCGGAACCACGGCCAGCAACACGCACACCACCGCAAACAGACCCAAGATCACGAGCGTTTGGATGCCGGTGCGGGCAGAGAGCAGCACCGACATAGCGAGCACGGGGCCAAGTTCGCCCCAGGTGCCGTACGCGAGAATCGAATCGCCCACACGCGTGCCGGTGAGCGAGCGCTCGCGCATGATGGGCACGAGCGTGCCGAGCGCCGTTGAAGTGAGCGCGAGTGTCACGGCGATACCGTCGAAATGGCTGACCGAGAACCATGGCGTGAAGCGCACGGCAAGCCAGGCGATGCCAAACGTGACGACCCACGTCGCCATGCCGTAGCGCCCCTCGACGCCCGTAATGTTCTTGGGGTCGATCTCAAAGCCGGCGAGCAGGAACAAAAAGGCCAAGCCGAGCTCGGACACGAGCGAGACCTCGGCGTCCACATGGATGACGCCGAGCATATGCGGGCCTAGTACCGCGCCGAACACGAGCAAAAAGACCGTCTCGGGAACGGGCTTTCCGGGAATCGCCGAGGCGATAAAGGGACTCGCAAAGGCCACGAGCGCAATGATGGCGAGTGAAACGAATGCCATGTGATGCCTTTCTCTTGTTTGCGCTTCACTGTAGCACCCTCGCCGTCCTCAACGCGTCGCGAGCTGTCGTATCATAGTGAGGTTTACAAACATGTGGCTCAAGGCGACCGCGAGGCTTGCCCCGCAAACCGACCGCTGCCGCATACCGTACCGTACGCCCAACCGATCAGGAAGGCAGGAACCAATGGTCTCTCGTATCTACGTGGAGAAGAAACCCGGGTTCGACGTCGAGGCTCAGCAGCTCAAGGGCGAGCTGACCGAGATTCTCGGCATTCAGGGCATCGAGGCCCTGAGGATCATCAACCGCTACGACGTCGAGGGCATCGACGAGGAGCTCTTCCGCTCCTGCGTGCCGACCGTCTTTAGCGAGCCCCAGGTCGACGTGACCCATGACGAGCTCCCCGCAAGCGATGGCGCCGTCTTTGCCGTCGAATTCCTGCCCGGCCAGTTTGACCAGCGCGCTGACTCCGCCAGCGAGTGCGTGCAGCTCATCAGCCAGGGCGAGCGCCCCGCCGTGCGCTCCGCCAAGGTCTATATGATCTCGGGCGACCTGGACGAGGCCGCCATCGAGGCCATCAAGCACTACGTGGTGAACCCCGTCGAGGCCCGCATCGCCTCGCTCGATCTGCCCGAGACGCTGCACATGGAGACCCCCGAGCCCCAGCCCGTCGAGGTGCTCGACGGCTTCCGCGAGCTCGACGAGGCCGGCCTTGCCGCCTTTATCGCCGAGCGCGGCCTTGCCATGGACGAGGCGGACATCGCCTTCTGCCAGCAGTACTTCCGCGATGAGGATCGCGACCCCACCATCACCGAGATCCGCGTGATCGACACCTACTGGTCCGACCACTGCCGCCACACCACCTTCGGCACCGTCCTGGACGACGTGAAGATCGACGACGCCGTGGTGCAGCAGGCCTTCGACCGCTATATGGAGATGCGCCACGAGCTCGGTCGCGACGCCAAGCCCGTCTGCCTTATGGACATGGGCACCATCGGCGCCAAGTACCTTAAGAAGACCGGTGTCATGACCGATGTCGACGAGTCCGAGGAGATCAACGCCTGCACCGTCAAGGTGAAGGTCGATGTCGACGGCGAGGAGCAGGACTGGCTGTTCCTGTTTAAGAACGAGACCCACAACCACCCGACCGAGATCGAGCCCTTCGGCGGTGCCGCCACCTGCGTGGGCGGCGCCATCCGCGACCCGCTCTCGGGCCGCAGCTACGTATACCAGGCCATGCGCGTCACTGGCGCCGGCGACCCCACCGTCCCCGTGTCCGAGACGCTCGAGGGCAAGCTGCCGCAGCGCAAGCTCGTGACCACCGCTGCCGCCGGCTATTCCAGCTACGGCAACCAGATCGGCCTTGCCACCGGACAGGTCAACGAGCTCTATCACCCCGGCTACGTGGCCAAGCGCATGGAGGTCGGTGCCGTCGTGGGCGCTACCCCGGCAAGCCACGTGCGCCGCGAGTGCCCCGCCCCCACCGATAAGATCATCCTGCTGGGCGGCCGTACCGGCCGTGACGGCATCGGCGGTGCCACCGGTTCCTCCAAGACCCAGAACACCGAGTCCATCGAGACCTCGGGCGCCGAGGTCCAGAAGGGCAACGCCCCGGTCGAGCGTAAGCTGCAGCGTCTGTTCCGCCGCGGCGATGCCTGCCGCCTGATTAAGCGCTGCAACGACTTTGGCGCCGGCGGCGTCTCGGTCGCCGTGGGCGAGCTTGCCGACGGCCTGTATGTCGACCTGGACACCGTGACCAAGAAGTACGACGGTCTGGACGGCACCGAGCTCGCCATCTCCGAGTCCCAGGAGCGTATGGCCTGCGCCGTCGCCGACGGCGACGTCGAGGAGTTCATGGGCTATGCCGCCGAGGAGAACCTCGAGGCGACCGTTATCGCCGAGGTTACCGCCGAGCCGCGCATGCGCATGGCTTGGAACGGTGTCGCCATCGTCGACCTGTCCCGCGAGTTCCTCAACTCCAACGGTGCGCCCAAGCACCAGGTCGCCCACGTGTGCGCCCGCAGCGTGTGGCAGCCCAGCTGGGCCGGCACCACGCTTGCCGAGCGCATGACCTCGCTCGTCACCGATCTCAACGTCGCCTCCAACAAGGGCCTTTCCGAGCGTTTTGACTCCACCATCGGCGCCGCAACCGTGCTCATGCCCTTTGGCGGCAAGACGCAGCTCACCCCGAGCTCAGCCATGGTTGCCAAGTTCCCCGTGGACGGCGAGACCACCACGGCGAGCGCCATGGCTTGGGGCTTCAACCCCTACCTGATGGAAGCCGACCAGTTTGCGGGCGCCTACCTGTCCGTGGTCGAGTCCATCGCCAAGCTCGTAGCCGCCGGCTTTGAGCACAAGCGCGCCTACCTCTCCTTCCAGGAGTACTTCGAGCGCCTGCGCACCGAGGCCGAGCGCTGGGGCAAGCCCATGGCAGCAGTACTCGGCGCCCTTATGGCCCAGGTCGATCTGGGTGCCGGCGCCATCGGCGGCAAGGACTCTATGAGCGGCTCGTTTGAGGACGAGGCCGGTGAGCTCAACGTTCCGCCGACCCTGATCAGCTTCGCCGTCGCCGTGGGTAAGGCCGCCCGTGCCGTCTCGCCCGAGTTCAAGGGTCTGACGCATCGCGTCGTGCGCATCGCCCCCGCCACCTATGGTGAGGACTACCGCCCCGACGCTCAGCAGCTGCTCGCCGCGTTTGACGCCGTCGAGGCGCTCACCGCTACCGGCGACGCCCTGGCCGTCTCCACGCCCGGCTACGGCTGCGGCGCCGAGAGCCTCTTTAAGATGTGCGTCGGCAACCAGATCGGCATCGAGCTTGCCGAGGACGTGGACGTGGAGAGCCTCTTCACCCCGCTCTACGGCAGCTTTATCGTCGAGCTCGCCGATGACGCCGAGCTGCCCGAGGTCGCCGATGGCGTTGTCGTCGAGCCCATGGGCACCACCGTTGAGGGCTACGTCATCGACACCGGCTCCGAGGTCATCGAGCTCGCCGAGCTCCAGGAGGCCTGGGAGAGCGGCATCGAGGGCGTCTTCGCCTACCGCAGCGCCGGCGAGACCCCCGAGGTCGAGACCATCGACTTCCGCGGCAAGGATATCCACGTGTACGGCGGCGCCAAGATCGCCCGCCCGCGCGTGATCATCCCCGTGTTCCCCGGCAACAACTGTGAGTACGACAGCGCCCGCGCCTTCCGCGCAGCCGGTGCCGAGGCCGACACCTTCGTGATCAACAACCTCACGCCCGAGGCCGTCGCGGAGAGCACCCACGAGCTTGCCCGCCGCATCCGTGCAAGCCAGATCGTCATGATCCCCGGCGGCTTCTCGGGCGGTGACGAGCCCGATGGCTCTGCCAAGTTCATCACGGCGTTCTTCCGCGCTCCCGAGGTCACCGAGGCAGTCCGCGACCTGCTCAAGGCCCGCGATGGCCTGATGCTGGGCATCTGCAACGGCTTCCAGGCCCTGATCAAGCTCGGCCTGGTGCCCTACGGCGACATCGTCGACGCCACGCCCGATGCGCCCACGTTGACGTTCAACACCATCGGTCGCCACCAGAGCCGTCTGGTGCGCACCCGCATCTCGTCCAACTTGTCCCCGTGGCTGTCGCAGTGCAGCCTGGACGACCCCTACACCGTCGCCATCAGCCACGGCGAGGGCCGCTTTGTCGCCAACGACGAAGTGCTCGCGCAGCTCATCGCCAACGGCCAGGTCGCCACGCAGTACGTGGGCGAGGACGGCAAGCCCAGCATGGATCTTTCCGTCAACCCCAACGGCTCCGCACTCGCCATCGAGGGCATCACGAGCCCCGACGGCCGTGTCCTGGGCAAGATGGGCCATGCCGAGCGTCGCGGCGACAATCTGTACCGCAACGTGCCCGAGCATGTCCCCGGCGATAAGTTCATGCCGATCTTTGAGAGCGGCGTAGCCTACTTCGCTTAAAGCTTTCCCATCGGGTACAATCCCCTCGGGTAACAACACCCGCCACCGGCACCCCCGGTGGCGGGTTCTTTTTTGCTTCGCGCATACAGGAAGGACATCATGCAAAGCCGCAAGCCGTATCTCGCCACCCTGCCCGGACTCATCCTGGGCTGCCTTGTTTGCTGTGCACTCTGGGGGTCGGCCTTCCCCTGCATCAAGATCGGCTACGCACTCTTTGGTATCCCGGCGCACGATAGCGCCTCGCAGCTGCTCTTCGCGGGTCTGCGCTTCACCCTTGCCGGCACGCTGGTCATTGTTGGTATGAGCGCGGCCCAACGCCGTCCGCTCGTTCCGCAGGCGCGCGACATCAAACCTATCCTCACGCTGTCGCTCTTCCAGACCATCGGCCAGTACTTCTTTTTCTACCTCGGTCTCTCCCGTGCAAGCGCCATGTCGAGCTCCATCATCGAGGCCAGCGCCAACTTCTTGGCCATCCTCTTTGCCGCCCTGGCATTCCGCACCGAAAAGCTCGATGCGGCCAAGGTGCTCGGTTGCGTGTTGGGCTTTGCCGGTGTTGCGCTCGTCAACCTTTCGGGCGCGGACGGCACCTTTGGCTTTACGCTCGACGGCGAGGGCTTTATCCTGGCCTCCACCGTCGCGGGCGCCCTTTCGACCTGCTTGATCGGCATCTTCTCGCGCGAGCACGACGGTGTTTTGCTTGCCGGCTGGCAGTTCTTGGTCGGTGGTCTCGTCCTCACCGCTATCGGCTTTTTGATGGGCGGCATGCTCTCCCCCACCGCGATCGTGCCCGCCATCGCGCTCATCGTCTATATGGCGCTTATCTCTGCGGTCGCCTACTCGCTGTGGTCGCGCTTGCTTGCCGTCAACCCCGTCAGCCGCGTCTCGGTCTTTGGGTTTATGAACCCGGTCTTTGGCGTGCTGCTGAGCGCGCTGTTGCTCGGCGAGGGCGCCGGCACGAGCCCCGTTACCGTCATCGTTGCCCTGTTGTTGGTCTGCGGCGGCATCATCATCGTCAACAAACCTAAAAAGGCCTAGCGAGCTGCCGCGTTCCGAGAAAAAGACGAGGCGCATCTTCGACAGCCGCTACTAGGCCTTCGTAAGAAATAGGGGCGCACGACTCAACGGTCGTGCGCCCCTTTTTACTAGCGAATCTGAACGCCGGCTTTCTTCTTCTCGGCCTTAACGCAGTAGAGCTCTGCATCGGCGGCGCGAAGTAAGTCTTGCCAGGTATCGACCCCATCGCCGACTCGCGCGTAACCGATGGACATCCGCAATGCATACGGCACTTCGGCACGAGCGAGCTTGTCGTTAATCGCCGAACACAGGTCTATGATGTCCTGCTCCGCCGTCGCCTTTTGAAGCACCACGAACTCATCGCCGCCATACCGTGCGATAAAGCCGCCAGACGCCGAGCAGACTTCTTTGAGCGCAGCGGATATGACCTGAAGAGCGTGGTCGCCCTCCACATGTCCATAGTGATCGTTAATCTGCTTAAAGCCGTCGGCGTCCATCATAAGCAGATATACATCTTCGGCCTGATCCACATTTGAGAAGAGCGACAGCATATAGGTCTCAAAACGGTTGCGATCGTTAAGTCCAGTCAACGGGTCGGTCGAGATGAGCTGCTCCTGGTAGATGATGTAGAGCAGCAACATGCTAATCATTATGCCGACACAAAGGCCGGGCACCGAGTATACGACCTGAAAGGTACCGCCCACCAGGGCCGGAATGGCGAAAAATGCCAAGGTTCGATAGATGGCCTTCGTCTGCAGGCTCTCGACCCTGCGAGATTGCACAAACGCATGCAGGGACGTATGTATAACGTAACAGTAGCTGACGATGGGCTGGATCATATAGGCAAAGCCGCGACGATACACGCCCTGCGAATCGATATAGAACAGGGCGTGCGTCCAGTAACTGGTAAACGCCAGCACGACCACCAGAGCCGTAGGCAACGCTACAAGCACCACCCTATAGCGCGAGGTCAAAAGGCGAGAACCCTGCACCGTCTCGGAATAGATAAACCAAATGAGACACGCGATAGCAAAGAGCGAAAACGAAACCGCGTTGGAAATCCAGTTGGCAGCAATGCCCAACGTGCCGTCCACACCGTCCGAAAGCGTCCAGATCATATCGAATAATATGTACGCGGCAGAGGTGTAGCCAAGCATGCTAAACAATAGCTGCTGGGTGCTCGAGAACAAGGAGCGACGACTTCGCACGGCAAGCCCGATAAGAACAATCATGCATAGCACGAATATCTCAATCTTGAGTGCCTTAACCACTAGCGCCATCCCTTCAATATCCAAGTGGTCAGAATCGCCCAATTCGAATCAGGGCAATAAACACCCCTTTACTCCGCAGGGGTAAAGGGGATAATAGCAGAGCGCCCGAACATCACTGCAAAACAGTTTCTGTTCGGGCGCCCATACGGCGCGAATTGCACACGCCGGCTTGATTGACTCGCGTCGACGATTACTCGCCGTCGATGTCGGTCGCGACGGCTTCCTCAATAGCCTCGACGCCTTCGACCGACAGATCCTCTTCGCCGTGGCAGAACTTCTTATCGACCCAGCCAGTCAGAATCGGGGCCATGATTGCCGTGATGATGACAGCGGTGGCGATCTGCGCATACGCGGTGGGCGCAAGCTCGGCATAGCGCGGCGCGACCTCAGCAAGAGCAACCGGCGTGGTCATAGCCGTGCCGGCAATGGTGGAACAAGCCACGGCGGCCTTGCCATTGCCGCCGCACAGACGCTCGAACGCAAAGGTGATGGGACCGACGACAAACAGCGTGACAAGGCCCAGCAAGATGCCGGAAATACCGCCGGTGATAAAGCTCGACAGGCTCATGGACGCACCGAGCTGAAATCCGATGACAGCGATCGCGGGATTGGCGCCGGGGACCAGCAGGTTCTTGATAAACGGGAACAGGTTGCCCAGAACCATGCCGATAACGAGTGGCAAGATGGAGCCGATAATGGTGCCAATGGGAATGTTGGCGAGGCCGGAAACACCGAGGATGATCATCGTGACGGCGGGGCCGGCCGTAAAGAACAGGATACCGACGGCGCCCTGCTCAGACTCATCACCGAACTCGCCCATGATGCCCGTATAGAGCGCCATGTTGCAAAACGTGATGCCGCCGATGATAGACACGGAGCTCAGACCCAGGAAGTTGTCGTTAAAGAAATATGCCACGCCCAGGCCGAGAGCCGCTGCGACGACCAGCTTGGGAATCAGCACGACGATGCCGGTCTTGATAGCGCCCGGCGTGGACTTAAAGCTGATGCCGGCGCCCACAAACAGCAGGATCGCGGCGACGATGGTATTGGAGCCACCGCGGCAGGCAGCCGTAAAGAATCCGCCGATCTCAAAAACCTGCGGGCAGAAGGTGTTGAGCAAAAGACCGACGATCATCGGATAGATCATGATGTCGCCCGGGATGCGCGGGACCTTGAATTTCTTTTGCTCGTTGGCGGTCGCTTCCTGTGCCATGAAACCCCCATTTCCGCTGACGGGGTACAAAAGCCCACGTCACGCTTTGCTACAGTAAAGTTTGACCATGGTACCAGAAGAAATAGACCAGCTCGGTGAAAAATTCGACAAGTTGGGATGGAACGAGACTCGGCGCCCGCGACGCCACCCCTATATAAGGCTCAAGACGATATAGAGTACGATGCCCGAGACGCAGCACCACAGCATCGATTTTGTCTTGACCGCCACGACCACGACGCCGGCAGCCGCAATCCAGGGAACCAAGGCAGGCCAGAGCCCCGCGTCGAACGCGCCGGGACTCACCAAGTCGTTGGCGACCAGCGCGGCAAAGGCAGCGGGCGGGATATAGCCCAGGGCCTCGGTAATGCGGGGCGACAGGGTCCGCCCGCGCAAGGCGAACGCCGGCGCGATGCGAAAGAACACGATAGCAGCCCACGACGACAGCCACAGAACCAAGAACTCGTTAACGGGCATCGCGGGCACCTCTTCCGTCAAATACAGCATCGCACGCCAGCGCAATGGCAATGCCGACCACGACGCTTGCCGGCACGGCAATATTCGTGAGGCCCAAGAACTTGCATACGGCGACGGACACCGCACCCGAAACCGCCGCGACAACGTTGCCGCGCGACAGCCGCTGCGAAAAGAGTAGACAGATAAAAAGCGACGTGCAGACGAAACTCGCAATTGCGGTGGGAACATCGACAACGGCGCCGACGATGGCACCCATCGTGCACGAAGCGCCCCATGTCGCGATGAGGATCACGTTGAGCACGAAGGATTCGCGCGGGCCCCAATCCTCCCCCTCTACCAGCTTGGCAAGCGAGATGCCGTATGCCTCCTCGGTGAGCGTCGCGGCAACAGCCAGCGTCTGACGCTTCGAGGCGCCCGCCAGATGGGGTGCGATCGATGCCGAATAAAGAGCGAAGCGCGAGGAGATGGCGGCGACGCTCGCGATAATCGAAGGTGCCGGTACGCCCGCCAGCCAAAGATTGCAGATCATAAACTGGCCGCTGCCCGTCACAAACGTGCTGCTCAGAGCAAAGACCATCCAGGGCTCCATTCCCGTCTGCCCCATGATCATTCCGCACGGCGCGCCTATTGCAACATAGGTAAGCATCACTGGCCAGACGATTTTAAAGATCCTAAGGACCATGCCACTCCCATTCTGGTAAGTCGTCTGCATCGCGCCTCGCAACGCAGCAGAAATATCAACCGGTGGCAATAAAGTTCGCCTACAATTGCCACCGGATCGAAAGACACAACTTTTTAGGAAGTCATTATGACAGCTATCGATCGAGACCGGGCGCGCGCGGCCTTCAAAAGCTACACCGATGCCTACGACGCCACCAACCCACGCATCGCGCTCAAAATCGAGCATACGTACCACGTGGCCGAGGCATGCGATGCCGTAGCGCGCGAGCAGGGCTGGTCGTCAAAAGATATTGACTTGGCGTGGCTTTGCGGCCTGCTACACGATATGGGCCGCTTTGAGCAGCTGCGGCGCTGGGACACCTTTAAGGACGCCGAGAGCATGAGCCATGCAACACTGGGCGTCGAGGTCCTCTTTGGCGAGAATCCCGCCGATGCACCCGCCGTAACGAGCATCCGCGACTTTATCGATGACCCGGCAGAAGATGAGCTCATCCGAGCGAGCATTGCCTATCACAGCGATTTCCGTCTACCCGCACAGCTCGACGAGCGCACACGGAGCTTCTGCGATATCGTGCGCGATGGCGACAAGATCGACATTATGCGCACCATCGCCGACAGCACCGTCGACACCATCCTCAAAGTGGATGAGGACACGTTTCTTGCCAGCCACTTCTCGACACCGGCGCTTACCGCCTTTAACGAGCACCGCTGCGTCACGCGCGATGAGCGCGATGAGCCCGCCGACTTCTTGGTGGGGCTTATCTGCTTTATGTTTGAGCTCGTCTATCCGGCAAGCCGCGCGCTGGCGCGCGAGCAGGGCGATATCTACCGCCTGCTCGACGCGCCCTTTGGCATTACGCGGCCCTTTACCGACCCCGCCGCGCATGCAACCTGGAGCCGCCTTAAGGACGAGCTGCGCCGCTGGCTGGCAAGCGCTTAGCACTCGAGCTGAACCAGCAGCTCCTCAACGATCTCAACGGCATCGCCGACGACCTTGTACTGGGCGGCACCAAAGATGGGGGCATCCGGGTCCTCATTGATGGCGACAATGCACTCCGCCCCACCGATGCCGGCGAGATGCTGGATAGCACCCGAGACACCGATGCTCACGAGGAGCTTGGGCGAGACCGATACACCCGTCTGGCCAATTTGGTGGCGATACTCCAGCCAGCCGGCCTCCACCACGGGGCGCGTGCAACCAAGCTCGGCACCCAGGGCATCGGCGAGCTTTCGCATCAGGGGCAGATTCTTCTTGGAGCCGATACCGCGGCCCACCACGACCAGACGCTCGGCATCGGCAATTGAGGCCTGCTGTCCCCACTCCTCGGCGGGAATCGAGATCTCGACACGGGCCTTAACGTCTTCCGCAAGCATCACCTGGGTGATCGTGCTGGAGCGGCTATAGTCAAACTCGGGCGCCTTAAAGATACCGGGGCGCACCGTTGCCATCTGCGGACGGTGGTTGGGGCAAATGATGGTGGCCATCAAGTTGCCGCCAAACGCCGGGCGCGTCTGCTGCAGCAAGCCCGTCTCCGTATCCATCGAAAGCACGGTGCAGTCAGCCGTGAGGCCCGTCTGCAGGCGCACGGCAACGCCAGGCGCCAGCTCGCGACCAAAGGCGGTCGCGCCGTACAGAATGGCCTCGGGCTTGCGCTCGGCCACCAAATCGCAGATCAAGCGGGCGTAGACCTCCGCGTCGTTCTGACGCAGGCGCTCGTCACGACAGACCAGAACTTCGTCCGCACCGGCGCAAATCAGATGCTCCAGGTCCCCGAGTGAGCCCTCGGGGCTCATGCCGACCAGTGCCACCAGACGGCAGCCGCGGGCATCGGCAAGCTCGCGCCCCTTGCCCATGAGCTCGAAGGCCACGGATGCCACGGCGTCGTGCTCGTCAGTTTGCACGAAGATCCAGATGTCTCGATATGCGTCAAGGTCTGCCGCGCCGGCGGCCTCGTCGCGCTCAATCGAGATGGCGTTGACGGGGCAGGCGTCGACGCACCCACCGCACAGGATACAGCCGTCGGTTACGCGGGCACAGCGATTGGGGCGCTCACCCTCCACCACAATGCCGCCCGAGGCGCAGGCGCGAACGCAGCGACCGCAGCCGATACAGGCTTCGCTATCGATAATCAGCCCGCTCATCTATGCCATCCCCTCGATAATCTTGGCAAGCTTTGCCGCCTGCTCGGACGCCGTTCCCTCAACGGCCTCGCACGTTTGGTCACGGTCGGGCACAAACGAGCGCACGACCTGCGTCGGTGATCCGGCAAGGCCGCAACGCGAGGGATCGGCGTTTACGTCGGCAGCGCTGGCCACGCGCACGTCTGCATCCTCGGCCGCGCGAATACCGGCAATACTCGGCATGCGCAGCTGGCCAATCTCCTTGGCGGTCGTCATCGCACACGGCATCTCCAGGTACACCGTCTCCTCGCCGGCATCGCAGCCGTGGACGAGCGCCAGCGAGCCACACGTCGTAAATCCCGCGCTCTGCACACAGCTCACGTCGGTCACGCAGGGGATCTCAAAGGCGCCGGCCAGCTCGGGGCCGATCTGGGCCGTATCGCCGTCCACTGCCATCTTGCCGCAGATGAGCAGGTCAAAGTCCTCATCGAGTGCCTCGATGCCGCATTTGAGGGCATAGGTGGTGGCTAGGGTATCGGCACCCGCAAAGGCTCGGTCGGTCAGCAGCAGCGCGCCGTCGGCACCGCGGGCGATGCAGTCGCGCAGCAGCGATTCGGTCGCGGGGATACCCATCGACACCACCGTCACACGCACGTCCATGCCAAAGCCGATAAAGTCGTCCTTCAGCGTTAGCGCACATTCGAGGGCACTTGCATCGAAGGGATTAATGACCGCCTGTTTGCCATCACGCACGATAGTATTGGTCTTGGGGTCCATCTTGACCTCGGTGCTTCCGGGCACCGCCTTGACGCACACCACCATATGGAAATCACTCATCTTCACGCGCCCCCTTTCTGGACGAGTTCATCCAAGAGCTTCTCCGTAAACAGGTTGCCGCGACCCAGCTGGCCGGCAGGATCGAGCTGGAGTTTGAGACGCGCCGACTCGACCATGGCCTCGTGGCCGTACATCGTCTCCAAGAAGCCCGCCTTGATCTTGCCGACGCCGTGTTCGGCAGAAACGGCACCGCCCATGGCCGTGACCTCGGAAGCCCACTGGGCAAAGAGCTCTCCACCACGACGGTAGTCTTGCGCATCGCGCGGCAGGATGTTCACATGCAGATGGTTGTTCCCGATGTGTCCCCAGGCAGCAGACTCAAGCCCGCTTTCGGCCAGCGTGCGGCGATAGAGGGCAACGACATCGGCAAGGCGTGCATTGGGCACCGACATATCCGATCCCAGCTTGGTAATGGTGGGGTCGATGCGGCGACGCTCGTCAATGAGCATGTTGACACTCTCGGGGACCGCGTGGCGGAAGAACCGCTGGCACTCGCGATCGACTTCGGTGCGGGCGACCCATGTCGCATCGTCGCGGCCGCCCGCAAGCTCCAGCACCCATCCCAGGTGGTACAGCTCCTCGGTCGCCTGTGCCTCGTCATCGCAGTCGAGCTCCACGTAGACACAGACCTTTGACTCGTCGTCGAGCGCCGGCAGCGAGGCAAACGCTGTCGACTGCTCGCGCTGGCGACGCAGGATATCCAGGGCGCCAGCATCGAAATACTCAATAGCGGCGGCATGGGACAGCACGGGACGCACGGAATCGGTAAAGGACACGGCCTTGTCTTCGCTATCGAAAAAGCAACTCACACCCCATACGACCGAAGGTGCCGCCTGCAGGGCGATCTCGAGCTCGGTAATGACGCCGAGCGTGCCGCACGCACCGATAAAAAGATCGATGGCGTCCATATCGTCCGCAACAAAATACCCCGAGGCATTTTTGGTCTTGGGCATGGTGTAGTCAGGAAGATCAAGCTCGAATGTATGACCCTCTGCCGTCACGAGCGACAGGTGGCGGCCCTGGGCAAAAGCCTCGCCGCGCTGAAGCTCAAGCAAATCGCCATCAGCCAGCGCGACGTGAAGTCCCGTGACATGCGGGCGCATGGGACCGTAAGCGTAGCTGCGGGCGCCGGAGGCGTTGCATGCCGCCATGCCGCCCAGACAGGCAGATGCCTCGGTGGGATCGGTGGGAAAGAACTGCTCGGGGGACTCTTGGAACTCCTCGTAGGCCTCAAGCGATGCCTGGTCCCAACCAGCGGTCGGCAGTACCTTCTTGCTCAGCTGCTTACGCAGCTCCGAGAGCACAACGCCCGGCTCCACGCGCAGCAGAAATTGGCCTTGTTCATCGCGGCGAAGGCCCAAGTAGCGATTCATACGGGAAGTATTGAGGATATGCCCACCGTGGGGCACGGCACCGGCGGCAAGGCCGGTTCGGGCGCCCTGAACCGTTACCGGGACACGCTCGGCATGGAGCGTTTCCAAAATGGCACGGACCTCGTCTTCCGTTGTCGGAAACGAGATGCTCGATGCTTCGCCCGATGCGCGAGATTCATCGCGGCCATACTCTTCGAACTCGTCGGTGAAGGGTTTGATGGTTGCAGACACGCGAACTCCCCCTTTAGCTAACTACAGTGTTTGCAGGGAGATGTTACCGCATCGTTTCGTCGACGTGTTCGAGACCGTCTCCATAATTGGCGATTTTTACGTTCGTGCAATTCGGCGAGCGGCAAGGTTTCCTCGGCAGACGATGCTTTTGACACATATCGCCCCGCCGTCGCCGACCGCTCGATTGTCGCTCGAAAAAAGTTGAAGTAATTTTTTCCACCTTTTACCTGCGGAGATGTCAATCCGTCAAGCATTTGGTCAGAAATTGGTCAAGTAGCGGCTGATACGGTCGGCGTCGACAGCCAAAACCGATAGAAGTTTTGGCCCCAGAAGCAGGGAGGTTCCCATGGCATATTACTGGCCCCAGTACGGCGTCGCCATCGAGGTCGACGACGATCCCTATCTCCTGCCTTTCGACGAAGAGGCGTTCCCCGATACGGCGGTCTACCACGTCACCACCGATGTTATCTGCGACCCCGAGTCGTTCTCGGCGCTCGCCCACCACATCGCGCGTATCCACGACATCGAGCTCCCTCACGACTTTGACGAGCTCATCTACTCGCGCCGCCTGATGCTTCACATGCTCTTTGGAGCGGACTCGTCCACGTTCGCACGTGTCTACACCACCAAGGACGCCGCATGAGTGCGAAGAAGCCGCCCCGCCTCGCAGGACTGGGGCGTCGCAAGAAACTCGTCGTTGTCTGCCTGGCTATCGTCTGCGCCCTTGTCGCCGTAGGGCTATACGCCTGGCAGTCGCAGCCCGTGCCCGAAGCGGGCGCCTCAGTCACGACGGCAGAGGGTAAATCGCGACAAGAAATCCAAGATGAGCTCGATGCCATCGTCCGCGACAACATGATAACGATTTCGGTCGCGCCGGTCGCTCAGCTACAGGAGGACGGCAAGCTGCGCGTCAACGTGCAAAACGTCCAAGACAATAAATTTCCCCAGCGATTCCGCGTCATCCAAAACGACGAGACCATGTACGAATCCGGTGTGGTCGAGACCGGCAAGACAATCGAGACGTGCCCCGCCGGCGACATCAAAGAAGGCGAGGCATACATCGAGATCCAGGCACTCGATGCCAAGACCCTCGACAGCCACGGCAATCCGACACGTGTCAAGGTACGGGTTGAGCAAGCCGAGAACTAGCTTTTTCGGCCGACGCGGCACCGCACGCAATTCACCAGCATTCGTCCAATCATCGCGGGGACGGCCCGCGGCGAATAGAAAGGAACGACCATGGACATCACCAGGAACATGAACGGAGCCAGAGCGCTCGTCGTGGGCGCAGGGCTCGCGCTCGCGCTCGCAATGAGCGCCGCCCCGACGCCAGCTCTGGCAGCCGGGCGCGTTGGAACCACGAAAGTAATGGTCAGGACCGAGATCGACAACGTAGAGTTCAAAGTTCCGACGGTTATTCCCTTCGTCGCCAAGGCCGACGGCACGCTTCAGGGCCCCTCAGAAGACGCGACCACCATCGACAATCATTCGGCCTACGGCATCCATGTCACCAACATGAAGATCGACGCCATGAACACCTGGACCATTGCCGCCGACGCCAAGGCCGGAACCGCGCAGAATTCCATCGACTTTAAGGTCGGCCCCGACGGCGCACTCCAGAACGCCAGCGCCGCAATGCAGGAGACGGGCCTCGATCTTTCCAAGAATGCAGCCTTCGACATGGGCTACCAGGGCATTGCCGGCGGCACGGACAAAATTAAGCTCAAGACAAGCGGAAACGTCGCCCGCGTCACGCGCGACATCTTCCGCGTAACCGGCGAAGGCGATCAGGTTGCAACGATCACCTGGACGGTCGAGCCCGGTGCGCACACGGCATAAGGCCGTCGCCCTGGCCGCCGCCGTCAGTATCCTAGCGTTTGGGCCAGCCATGGCCTTTGCCCAGCAAGAACAGGCGCAGGCCGCCACGCAAGTGACGGTCGACCTCTCGGAGCTCGACCGCGGCAACTGCAAGGAACCGTTGGCACAGACAGACGACAGACGATGGCTCTTGGCAGCAGGCGCCACGGCAGCAGGCGCGGGAACCGCCGGCCTCGGTCTGCACATCAAACGCAACCAGAAACGAAACACGGACAGGCCGCACTAAATTAGCTAAGGAGACCCCATGGCATCGAAGAACCTTTTGCCCGTCGTCGCACTCTGCGGCGCGCTCGCAACCGGAACGCCTGTCGCCGCTTGGGCGACTCCCGTCATGGCAGACTCCTTACCAGCAGCCCTAAGCTCCGCACCAAATCCGTCGAGCGCCATTGCGTGCAAGCGTTTCTCGATCGCACAGGCAGCAATCTCAACCTCGGGATGCCTTCGTCGTAATACGGACGGCTCGATAGTCGTGGATATCAATCGTTCGAACAAGGCAAACGGCTCCCAGGCGGGGTGCGCCGTCTGCACGTGGCGCTCGATTGTGCTCGATGCAGATGGCGATCCGTGCGATTTGGAGTTGCGCATCGATATCGCTTCGGTCGATGACTCGGCGAACGGAGCGAAGGTCGCCTTCGACGGTGCGTTTTTCGAGAAAGGAGGCGGTATATGTCTGGGCTGCGCCGCCGCGAATGCAGACGATGTGCAGCCCACCCTCTCATTCACGGCATCGCTGCGGCTGACCAAGGCGGGCACCGATGCCGTCGCGGCGGGAGAAGCATCCCTGCTGTTCTACGCCGCCAGCACCGAAGACACAGACATTCATTTCGAGAAGCCGGCCGGATCGCTCAGCCTTACGCGCGGGACGGAGGCAGGCCCTATTGCGATCGATACCCACACGCTAGGCAGGCAACGCATTCTTGCCGACCCGGCGCTTCTCGAGATGGAGTGGAACGGATCCGGAGCCGTCGGAATTCTCCCCTCCGCGCTTGACGCCAAGACGCTCCCCTCAAACGACGAACCCATCAACGCAGCCATACAAGAAGAGAGCACGGACAAAGAAGCAGGTGCGGGCGACACGCCGTCGCCGACAAACAGCGTCCCAGCTTCTTTCGAAGCACCGAATGAGCCCGCTACCGGTCCAAACGATCCCGAGCTCGCGGACAGTCTGGGGCTTGTTGATCCTCAGGAGATCGATGAAGGTAACTGCTGCGTGCTTGCCGCCCTCGACCACACAGAGGTCATCGACGCCGCGAACATCGAAGTTGCCGCCGCCAATCAGCCCGTCCGCAAGTCGGCCATCATCGCATTTCCCGAATCCATCGAAGTCGTCTTTTTGCCATCGGGCGAGGTCGTGGCCCCAACACTGCTCACCTTGTTGGGCGCCAAGAATACTCGAAACGAAATTAAAAAGGTCACGGTTGTCGACCCTGCAACCACCGCTAAACTGCGTCTATACGCCGTTGCCCCAGACGGAAGCAAGACCTTGGAATTCGATGGCGACACACTTCTAGCCTGGCGACGTCTGGACATTTTGCAAGACGTCTCGTATCAGATCGAACTCGAAGGGTTTGATCGTGCCCGCGATGCCAATATCATCGCCGCGGCTATTGAATCCCCACAGCGGCTTATGACACTGCGCTTTGACTACTATCCCTATGTCCCGACAACCACCTGAGGCTTAAATGCTGCGCATCATTCCTAATACCACTTATATAACGTATTAGATGAGTCGCGATGTGCCTCGCATTTCGTTCTGCTACGATTGCCACGTTGGCATCAATACAGGAGGGCTCATGCCGGGCTTGGGAACAATCATCAACGTTGCGCTTTTAGTTGCGGGCGGTCTTTTGGGATTAGCGGGCGGCCGCTTCATTACACCGCGCATCCAAGACACGCTCATGAAAGCATCGGGGCTGTGCGTCCTGTTTATCGGCCTGGGCGGCACCATGCAAAAGATGCTCATCATCGATGGAAAGGCGCTAGCGACCACCGGTACCACCATGCTCATCGTCTCATTTGCGCTCGGTTCGCTCATCGGCGAGGCCATCAACTTGGAGGCCGCCATCGAGAACCTTGGCGAATGGCTCAAGCGCAAGACTGGCAGTGAGGGCGATAACGAGTTCACCAACGCTTTTGTCTCGACTTCACTCACCGTGTGCATCGGCGCCATGGCCATTGTGGGATCGATCCAGGACGGCCTGCTCGGCGACTGGTCAACGCTTGCCCTCAAGGGCGCACTGGACTGCATCATCGTCTGCACCATGACGGCCTCGCTTGGCCGCGGCTGTATCTTCTCCGCCCTGCCCGTCGCCGTGTTCCAGGGGACGATCACGTTGTTTGCCGGCGCGCTCTCCCCCATCATGACCACAGCTGCCCTCAACAGCCTTTCGCTCGCAGGCTCCATGCTCATCTTCTGCGTCGGCGTCAACCTCATCCGTCCTCAGACCTTCCGCACGGCCAATATGCTTCCCTCCGTCGTCATCGCCGTCATCTACGCCCTCCTGTTCTAAATCTATCAACGCAGCGGTATCTCGAACATCTGTTTGATGCTGTGCTATGATATGAGGTCACCGTAGCTGCGTTCGAGAGGAGGAGCGGTGGCCGACCAGGACATCAAGATGCTCATCGAGCGCATTATGGCCGAGGCCCGGACCCATCAGTCCGCCCGCTTCTCAAACGAAACCTACGCAGACGAGCCGATTCTCAAAACCGGCCGACAGATGCAGAATTTCCTCCCCGACCAGTACCGTAAAATGCGCGAGATATCGCGCTGGCAGGATGACCCCAAGGGCGGTGCGGGCCGCTGGCTTTCGGAAGCCGAGCTTTTTTACCGCCAGGGCCTGCTGATGGCCGACTTTGAGGACGACTGTCCCTACAACGGCACCTTTAAGTCGTACTTTCCCACCTACAACGCCATGAGCGACCGGCAGCTGCGCGGCTACTTTACCTGGCGTGCCCAAGTGCGCCGCGGAACCGTCGAGGAAACGTCTACGTCCTTTGCCTTTCTGTATCTCTATGAGCTGATTTGCGGCATTGGCGTAGATAATCCACTCGATGGTTTTAACAAGATCAAGGCTTTTTGGGATGTCTATCGCGCCTTCGAGCCCGGCATCGACCGGTTTGCGCGCGTGTGGCTGCAAGATTACGCCGTGTTCCACGGGCTCGACCCCAAGCTGCTTCGCGACTCTAAAACCGTCATGTTCGATAACGCCCTTATCGAACTGCGGCGCGCGGCACGAGACCTTGTACCGGCACCGGCACCGTCCGGCCAGACCCCTAAGCGTCGCAAAACCTCCGAGCCCACGCTCCCCCTTCCGCCCGATGAAGTGCGCGAGGAGCGACTCATGGCCGCCATCAACGCCCTCTCCACGTACAACCTAAGTAACTCGCGGCTCGACCGCAGCCACCACCGCGATCTGCGCCACGTGGCATGCGCCGTGTATGTCCGCATGGCGCGCTACTATGGCACGCATCGAAAGACCGGCATCGTAGCGAGCTTGTTTGGGGAGGAGACGGCCATGCCCTACACTATGTTTGCCTCGGCCGTGTTCTTTGCGCCCGAGCGCCACGAGGACTGCGAATATCGCTTGGACCCCATCCATATCTATCGTTGCCAAAACGGCTTTTGGGAGTGCATGCGCATTCACGGCAGCAGACAAAAGAGCAGCAAGCTCGGTGAGATGATGCGTGCCTGCGATCAGCGCTTGCGCTTGGCGCTAGATCCCGCCCATCCCCTTAAGGAAGAAAAGGTCCCCAAATATCTGGCCAAGATCATCGACGATGAGATCGTGGCATGGCTTTCGTGGGACGCCGCACACCAGCCCGTCAAGATCGATATCGATTTGAGCCAGCTGGGGCACATTCGGAGCGCTGCCGCACAAACACGCGAAGCGCTTTTGATCGACGAGGAACGCGAGGACGGCGCGTCCGCAGAAGCCGAGGCAGCGGACTCAGGGCAACCGGAAGCCGAGCCCGTAGCCGACGCGACGGTCGAGGCGGTCGCGGCGGCTGCAGGGCAGGACGAGTCCGACGAGCCGACCATATCCACCGAACAGTTTGGTGTCGTGGCACCGCTTCTCGCGCCGACGCCCGCGTTCGCAGCTGCTGCGCCCGCTGACGCCACGAACGAACTCGCGCCCGCCGCAGACGCCTATCTCCGCGCGCTGCTCGAGCACAACGCAGTACAGGCGGACTCGGCGGTAGTGCAATCGGAGCAGAGCGAGGACATGCTCGTCGATACCATCAACGAGGCGCTCTTTGACCTGGTGGGCGACACCGTAATTGAATTTAGCGCGGCAGGGCCGCAGATTATCGAGGACTACGAAGCAGACGTGAGAGGATACCTAGACCATGAGTGATACCGCATCCGCAGCACCTCGCGTGCCCAAGCGCGTCGCTGCCGTCATTCTCAACTCGCTCAAGGGCGGCGTGGTCCCGCGCATCGGCCTTCCTTACATCACCGTAGGGCGCGAGGTCGAGATCCGCGCCCTGCTCACCGATCTGAGTCTCATCGCCGACGGTGGCGCGAGCTTCCGCTTTCTGGTCGGTCGTTACGGCGCCGGCAAGAGCTTTTTGCTCCAGACTATCCGCACGCACGCCATGGGCGAGGGATTCGTCGTCGCTGATGCCGACCTGTCGCCCGAGCGCCGCCTGCAGGGCGGTCAGGGACAGGGCCTTGCCACCTACCGCGAGCTCATCCGCAATATATCGACCAAGACGCGCCCCGAGGGCGGTGCGCTCAACCTTATTCTGGATCGCTGGGTCGCCTCGTGTGCCGACGCCGACGAGTCGGCCATCAATGCCCAGCTTGCCCCGCTCGAAGAAATGGTTCACGGCTTTGACTTCACCCGCATGCTCCGCCGTTATCGCACGGCCGTCGCAGAGGGCGACGAAGAGAGCATGAGCCGCGTGACCAAATGGATTCGCGGCGAGTACCGCACCAAGAGCGAGGCGCGCGCCGAGCTGGGCTCCTCGACCATCATCAGCGACGACGACTGGTACGACTACGTCAAGCTCATCGCACGCTTTTTGGTCTGCAGCGGCTACAAGGGCATGCTGGTGCTCATCGACGAACTTGTAAACCTGTACAAGATTCCCAACGCTATCACGCGCCAGTACAACTACGAGAAGATCCTGACCATGTACAACGACACGCTGCAAGGCAAGGCGCAGTACTTGGGCATGATTATGGGCGGCACGCCGACCTCTATCGAGGACCGCCGCCGCGGCGTGTTTTCCTACGAGGCCCTGCGTAGCCGACTCGCCCAGGGCCGATTTGCGCGCGAGGACCTCAAGGACATGCTCGCGCCCATCATTCGTCTGCAGCCGCTCACCTACGAGGAGCTGCTGGTCTTGATTGAAAAGCTCATGCAAATCCATGCCGGCTACTTTGGTTGGACGCCCACGCTTACCGAGAACGACTTGGTGGACTTCCTCAAGATTGAGTTTGGCCGCGTGGGAGCCGATACGCACCTGACACCCCGTGAGGTCATCCGCGACTTTATCGAGCTGCTCGATATCCTGTGTCAAAACCCCGACGCCAACGTGGCCGAGCTGCTGCAAAGCGTCGGCGGCGATGCGCTGGCACCGGCAACCGCAACAAACGACACCGGCACCGCAGGCGATGACCGCAACTTCGCCGAGTTCACCATCTAACCTACCAAAAAGGGACAGGTTTATTTTGGCAGGTTTTATCTGGGCAAACGTTGAAGCAGTAATGCAGCAAGCCGTTGCCAGCCGCGTTGAGAAATTCGTTGTTGAAAGGAGGCCCCGTGAACGCCTTTGACCGCTACGCCCCGTTTATCCAAGACTTCATCTACTCCCACGATTGGGAGAGCTTGCGCTCTATCCAGGTTGCGGCGGCAGATGCCATCTTCAACATACAGGACAATGTGCTCCTGACGGCATCCACGGCTTCCGGCAAAACCGAGGCAGCCTTCTTTCCCATCCTGACCGAGTTTTGGGAAAACCCGCCCGCAAGCGTGGGCGCCCTCTACATTGGCCCCCTCAAGGCGCTCATCAACGACCAATTCGTCCGCCTCAACGACCTGTGCGAAGAAGCCGATATCCCCGTCTGGCACTGGCATGGCGATGTCTCGCAATCACACAAGGCCAAACTCATCAAAAAACCGAGCGGCATCCTACAGATTACGCCCGAGTCGCTCGAGGCGCTCCTGATCCATAAGCACATGGCGATCCCGCGCATGTTTTGCGACCTGCGCTATGTGGTTATCGACGAGGTCCACTCGCTCATGCGCGGCGACCGCGGCGGGCAGACGCTCTGTCTTATCGAGCGCCTCTCGCGCATGGCAGGCGTGCAGCCCCGCCGCATTGGCCTTTCGGCCACCATCGGCGACCCCGAGCGCACGGGCGCCTTTCTCTCGCAGGGAACGGGGCGCGACTGCGTTATCCCCCGCTTTGAGGAACCGCGCCGCGTGTGGCGCATCTCCATGGAGCACTTCTACAACTCGGGCCCCCAGGCTCAGCAACGAGGATTCGTAGGCACAGGTCCACAAGAAGCCGAGGTGCTTGCTTGCGAGCGTATTGAGACGGCGGCGCCCGCGGCGCTGCCCGCATCCGGACAAGACATGTGCCACAGCGGACAGCTTGCACAGGAAGAACGCCGTCAACGTCGCGAGCAGGCGCGGGGCAAGGCCGCTCCCAAAGACCGTCGCACTTCCTCGGCCCCCGAGGGCGAAGTCGACATCCCACGAGCGACCGAGCAGGCGCTTCTCAACCCCACCGACACGGCGCCCGACAACGCCGACCCCGGTATGGGCTATATCTTTGAGCATACGCGCGGCCGCAAGTGCCTGGTCTTTGCCAACTCGCGCGAGGAGGCAGAGGCCGTGTGCTCCATGCTGCGCAGCTACTGCGAGAGCCGGCACGAGCCCGACCGCTTTCTCATCCATCACGGCAACCTTTCGGCATCGCTACGCGAGACGGCCGAGGAGCTCATGCGCGACGAGGAGCAGACGCAGACAACCGTCACCACCTCTACGTTGGAGCTCGGTATCGATATCGGCCGCCTGGAGCGCGCCTTCCAGATTGACGCGCCGTTTACCGTTAGCTCCTTTTTGCAGCGCATGGGGCGCACAGGCCGTCGCGATCTTCCGCCCGAGATGTGGTTTGTCATGCGCGAGGAAGAGCCCGAGCCGCGCACGATGATGCCCGAAACCATTCCCTGGAAGCTCCTGCAGGGCATCGCGCTCGTACAACTCTATCGCGAGGAAAAGTGGGTCGAGCCACCCGAGCTCGATCGTCTCCCCTACAGCCTGCTCTATCACCAGACTATGTCGACCCTCGCCAGCACCGGCGAGCTCACGCCGGCCGAACTTGCCCAGCGCGTGCTCACGCTCAGCTATTTCCACCGTGTTTCGGCAGACGACTACCGTGTGCTGCTACGTCACCTCATTAAGATCGACCATATCCAGGTCACCGAAGGTGGCGGGCTCATCGTGGGCCTCGCGGGCGAGCGCATCATCAATAACTTTAAGTTCTACGCCGTGTTCCAGGAAAACGAGGAGTTTACCGTCCGGAGCGAATCGGCCGAGCTGGGCACGATCGTTAATCCGCCCCCGCCCGGTGAGCGCATCGCCATCGCCGGACACTGCTGGATTGTCGAGGAAGTGGACTGGAAGCGCCACACTGTCTTTGCCACGCAGGTCAAGGGCCGGGTGCCGGCCTACTTTGGCGACTGCCCCGGCGACATTAACACGCATGTGCTCGAGCGCATGCGCAAGGCACTCAACGAGCACGCGACATATCCGTACCTTATGGGTAACGCACGGGCCCGCTTGGCGCAGGCTCGTCATACGGCCGAGATTTCGGGGGCGGGAACCAAGCCGCTCATTAACCTGGGCGGCGATACCTGGGTGCTCTTCCCCTGGCTGGGCAGCTACGCCTTTTTGGCGCTCGAGCGCATGCTCAAGATTAAATGTGCCGCGGAGCTGGGCCTTCGCGGGCTCGATCCGTCACGCCCGTACTTTATGCAGTTTAAGATGAAGGCCGATGAGGAGACGTTCTTTGAGGTGCTCGCCGCCGAGGCCGAAAAGGACTTCGACCCCATCGAGCTCGTCTATCCCGGCGAGGTGCCTTATTTTGATCGCTACGACGAGTACGTTCCCGAGGAGCTCGTGCGCAAAGGATTCGCCGAAGGCGTGCTCGACATCGAGGGCATGAAGCAGCGCGTCCTCAGCTGGCGCGACCACGCCTAAGACCAGTCTTTTTGGGACGGAGAGACTTACTTGTCGTGAAGGACGGTGCCGAGGAAGTCGGTGTCGAAGGGCACGGCTTCGGCAAAGGCGTAGTCGCCGTCGCTGGCGATAAGCAGGTAGTTCTCCTCGCCGCCGAACTCCGCATCGCCACAGGGGACCACCCAGACGTGGGCGAATACCTCGAGTGCCGTGGCAGCGCAGTCGCGCAGGAATGTCACGTCGCTCCCCTCGTTTGCGCTCACGATATTGGCAACGTAGATGCCGCCGGCATTCAGGCTGCCCCGCACCAGGCGCAGCGCCTCAACGGTCGCCAGCTCGCGCACAGGCTCGGCACCGCCAAAGCAGTCGCTCACAACGACGTCGTAGCGACGATGGCCCACGCTCGTCACACCCAGATACGAGCGAGCCTCGGCGGTAATCACCCGCAGGCGATCGCCCACCGTGTGCTCCAGTTCGTCCAGATAGAACCAACGGCGCGCCAAGCGCGTTATCTCTCCGTCATACTCGATGACGTCCATACGCAAGCCCTCATGCGACAACAGTGCAAACTTGGGATAGGAAAACCCACCGCCGCCGAGCATAAGCATGCGGTCGATGCCGTGACCATAAGCGTCGCGCATTGCATCCTCGGCCTCAAACACATCGTCAAATGCACGATAGTACGCAAAGGCCGGCTCCGCCCAACGCTCGCCAACATAGCTCGCGCTTTGGTAAACGCCGCCCTGCACGAGCACACGGACCTCGTCACCGCCCTCATTGTGCATGCGCTTCACCCGCGCCAGCCCGTTGCGGGTACGTGCGACCTGCAAACAGGCAGCGCGAACAGCGACGGCGGCCGCACCAAGCGCCGCGGCTCCCAGGGCAACGCCGGCAACGACGCCGGCAGAAACACTTGGCTTGTTCATCTAGAGCTCCTTCTGCAGATAGAGTCCATGGTCATAAAACCCAAGATGGCGATAGTACTCGCGCGTACCGATCGCGCTGATCACGTTGATGTGCGTATACCCCGCATCCCGAGCAATCTGGCACGCACGCTCCACGAGCAGACGCCCCAGGCCGTGATGCTGAGCCGCCTGGCCCTGATCGCCCACACGTGCCGCCATACCATAAACGTGCACCTCGCGAATCATCGCCTCCTCCGGCCCCGTCGGCAGCTCGTCCGCGTGCGCGGCAACAAACGAACGGTCGGGCAGCGACAGGCGCAAAAAGCCGGCGATCTTGCCTTCGGGCGTCACCCACTGCAAAAAGCGTTCGCGCGTCACCGGCGTCTCGTACGCCACCTCCTCGTCAAGGATCAGCTCATCCAAGTCGGCACCCGCCGTGCTGATCTCGCGATAGCGAATCTCACGCACCGTCGCGCCTTCTCCACGAGCCGACAAGCGGTTCTCGACGAGCTGACGTAGGTTGGGCTTCTTGTTGCCCACCATGATGTCGTCGGAGCTAAAGTCGCGAATCATGCGACTGATGCGGCAGAACGCCGGCGTCACCACGATGTCGTCGGCCAACACATCGAGCAGCTCGTCCTCGGTATAGGGGCGCCACTCGCCACGCTCGTAACAGCCCACCAGACGCGAGCCCTCGATGAGCGCACACGGGTAGACTTTGACCTCGTCGGGCATAAAGGCTCCCTCGGTCATAAAGCGCTCGTAGTCGCGTTTGTCCCCCTCCGGCGTGGCGCCCAGCAAGTTAAGCATAAAATGCGCATGGATCTTAAAGCCAAACAGGCGCGCAAGCGAAAACGCTCGCTCGATCTGCGCCACCGAAATACGACGCTCGTTGATATCGAGCAGATGCTGGTCGAGACTCTGGATACCCATCTGAATCTTGGTGCAACCCAGGCGGCGGATGAGCGTGAGGGCCTGCGGTGTTACAGCATCGGGGCGCGTCTCGATAACGAGACCCACCACGCGATGCTTCGCCGTCTCGTTGATGCGCTGCTGACGCTCAAGTTCCTCCATCGTTGCCGCCTGCCACTCGGCAACCTCGCCCCACGGCGTGCCAGGGCCGTACAGACGACGCACCGCGCGGTTGTAGCCGCCCACGCTAGCATCCACACGCCCCTGCTCGTCGGCAACGCCGGCAGCGAGCTCGGCCTCGTCGGTCGCAATACCGGCAGCCCGATAGCGCTCGCGGCGCTCCGCTACCACCGGCGGCAGGGCATCGGCAGGCGCATCGTCGAGCAGGCGCCCCGCCTCGGCACGGCTGATACCCGGACGCGCCAACATGGGATTGGCCGCCACGCCGGCCACGGCATCGTCATTGAGCGCGCGGAAGAGCTCCGACATAAACCATGTCTGATAGCCTTCCGGATAGTCGCTCCAGGTACCGCCAAGCACAATGAGCTCGATCTTATCGGTCGCATGCCCCATTTGCGAAAGCGCCGTCAAACGGGCGCTCACCTGCAGATACGGATCGAAGCAATTTTGCTCCGCACGGGCGCACGCCGGCTCGGCGTGCAGATAGCTTTTGGGCATGCGCAGATCGTTGGGGCAAAACAGGCAATCGCCCGAGCATGGCCAGGGCTTGGTGATAACGGTAATGGTCGCCACGCCCGAGGCCGTTCGGCGCGGCTTCATACGCAGCACCTGCAGCAGTTGACGTTCCAGATCGGAATCGACATTCCACGCAGCCCACCGAGCCGGCTCCTCACGTTTAACCCGCTGGTAGAACGGCAGCAGACGGCGCTTGGCCAAATCGCGTTTGTCGGCACCCTCGCGGCGCGCCTCAGCATGTATCAGTTTGACGAGCGCTTTGTCGTCCACGGTCTCGCCGCGACGCAGAGCCTCGAGTATGTTCAAGATAATCTGTTCCATGCCCCCATTGTAAAGGCAAAGGCGCCGGAGCCGACCACGGCCCCGGCGCCTCCATCAAAGAGCGCAGCTATCTTTACTGGCCTCCAAAGACCGCCCGTCACTCCGGATTAAACGACATGTCTCCCGACTCGACCTCAAAACGATACGTGGCGGACTTATCGCCGTTATCGAATTCATGGTTCAAAACCGTCTCACCGTCGTAGTCAAGCGGAAGGAAGCCGCTCTCAAAGTCACCGCTACCCACGGTGAGGCTCGCCTTAAAGCCCGTCGAGCTCGGAACCGTTATCTCCACATCGCCCGAGCCCACACTCACGTCCATCGACTTCGCGGGGGCCTGGTAGAGCTCGAACGTCACATCGCCCGAACCGACCTCAGCACTGAGCGCATCAGTCACGCTGCCCGTAAACTCTACATCTCCCGCACCCAGGAAAAGGTCAAAACCATCACAGATGACACCGGCAATCTGCAAATCACCCGAGCCCACGTGCGCGTTGATCCCCTTCAGATGTTCGGCAACACGGCGCGGCAGCTCAACCGTAACCGAGCGATCGATTGCCTTACCGTCATCACTTCCAAACTGGGAAATCTTGAGCGTCGAGTCCTCGACGGATGCGATGTGTTGCGCCGCGGCCTTGGAGGCATCCATACCCTTGGCAACGCGCCCCCGCTCGATAACGCGAGCCTTGTTGCCATCAACAACCTTGACGTCCACCGAAGCCGCATTGATATCGAAATCGAGGTAGCGGAACTCATCGGCATCAAAAGTCGTGCTCGAAAGCTGCTGAGGCTGAGCGGAATAGTTACCGTCATCGCTCATAAAATCGTCATCGTCAACCACATCGTCCCTGCCGGACAGGCCGGATACAACATCGTCGAGATCCCACGGGCCATCAAAATGAATCAATGTCCGCGAAACGCCAAATACAAGCCCAACAATGAGCACAAACGCTCCGATACCAACGCCCAGGCGCACCTTGGATTCATGCGATAGCTTCATCATTCCTCACCTTCTTTGGCGCTCGGCTCTGTGCTGGTCGAGGCAGCGGCGTCAGCATCAACCGCGGCGGAAGCGTCAATGACCTGAGCCTTAGTCACCACCGGCGCCGGACCAACCTGGATATTCCCACGCGCCCAATCGCCATCGAGCGCACGCGCCACCCAGTGATAAATGGGAATCGTAAAGAAGATCAGCGCGGCAAAGGGGCCGGCACCAAACGGGAACATCAGCAAAAAGAACAGCAGCCAACACACGGCCCAATACGGGAACGACTGGAACGGGCCCTTCACCGGAGTCGAGCCAACTGCGCCGCCACTCGTCGCCTGCGCCGTAGCAGCATTGGCGGCCTGCGCACTCCAGCTTGCCGCTTGCGCCGCCTTGGCGGCGGCATCACTCGCCTGTGTTGCCGCCTCGGTGGCACGTGCCGCCGCCTCATGGGTGCGTGCGCGCTCTGCCGCCTCGGCCTCGCGCTGGCGGGCGCGGTCCTCGTTCTCAAACTCGATATCGTCCTCGATCTCATCGCTCGGATTGAGCAGCTCGTCCAGGCTCACGCCATAGAGCTTGGCGAGCGAGATCAGGTTCTCGGTATCGGGCGAGCTCTCCGCGCGCTCCCATTTGCTGACCGCTTGGCGCGACAGTCCCAGCTTTCGTGCCAGCCCTTCTTGACTAAAGCCTTTGCTGCGGCGAAGGTCGGCGAGCCGCTGCGCAGTTTCTACATTCATGGTTCCTCCTATGTGATGCCAGCCGTGCCGCCGGACCGTTTTTGTTCTTAAGGCGCCTTGCACAGTTAAAAATCTATCCGCCACCGCCAAAAGCATGCCACCTATTCTAGTGAGATTTTTGACAACCGGCGGTTGCGGGTGCATATGAGCTGCGGAAATGTGTCCAAACAAAGCAATGACCCGTAGCTTGGTTGTCCCCGTTGCAGCGTTAACGGTAGTATGGTCGTACTGTTTATTCCGCACCGCCAACGGAGGGAGTTCCGCGCCGTGAACCGCGATTTCGCCTCATCGCTCATCCAGCTCAACAACACGTTCTATCGCGAGCACTCCGCCTCCTTCTCCGATACGCGCCAGGCCCCGTGGCCCGGCTGGGTGCGCACCATGGATATCGCGCTCGGGCAGCTCGACGTCGCCACGATCGAGCATCCCGTCCGCGTCTTCGATCTTGCCTGCGGCAATATGCGGTTCGAGAACTTTGCCGCCGGCGGCGCACTTGCCGCCAAGGGCGTAGATGGCGCGAGCCCCTCGGCGGATGCCAGCTGCCCGTTTGAGTTCTACGGCGTCGACTCGTGCCAAGACCTGGCCATCGATGCGCGCGGCCACGCCCTGCGCATCCCCAACCTGCACTTCCAGGAGCTCGATGTGCTCGATGCCCTCATGAAGCTCAACCCCGCCGAGACACCCGACGTGCTTTTCGACGCCCCGCTCGCCGACATCTCGGTCTGCTTTGGCTTTATGCACCACGTGCCGTCGTGCGAGTACCGCGTTCGCGTGCTCGACGCCCTAGTACGCCAGACGCGCCCGGGCGGCATCATCGCCATCAGCTTTTGGGAGTTTATGAATGACGAGCGCATGGCGCGCAAGGCCGTTCGCGCCGAGGCCCGCGCCGAGCTCACCCCGCCGTTTGAGGGTTACGATTCCGCGCAGTTTGAAGCCGGCGACCACCTCATCGGCTGGCAAAACGACCGCCATGCCTACCGCTATTGCCATCACTTTGACGATCAGCAGATCACCGACCTGGTGCGCGGAGTCCGTACGTTCTACAAGAGCGGCGAGGTCCCCGTGCGCGAGCTTGAGCGTTTCCATGCCGATGGTCGCAGCGGCGAGCTCAACCGCTATGTGATTCTCAAGCGCCTGTAGAAATCGGCGACTTGCCGCCGAGCCGCACCGCAACTTTCGGGCAAATCGCCCCCCCCTCTAACCCATCACCGGAACGTGCAGCCACGCGTTCCATACCTATGACCAAGGAGCCTCATGGGAGCCGTCCACGTTCGCACGCCTAAGAACTTTGTGCTCGAGGAGCGCCTGGAGCGCTACGCCGATGCCATCGAGACGAACCCCGAGAGCTATGCCGGTCATTGGCGTGAAGCATGTACGCCGGCTGGTGGCAAGCCCTTCGCCCGCCTTCACCTAGATCTGGGCTGCGGCAAAGGCACCTATCTGGTTGAGCGAGCCCACCGTGAGCCCGACACGCTCTTTATCGGCATGGACCAGGAGCCCATCTGCATTGCCTATGCCGCCCAGAAGATTTGCGAGCAGGAGCTGCCCAATGCGCTTGTGCTGCCCCGAGGCGCCTCATCGCTGCCGCAGCTGTTTGCCGCAGGCGAGCTCGATGCCATCTCCATCAACTTTCCCACGCCGCAGCCCAAGGCCAAGTACGCCAAAAAACGACTCGTCCATGTCGACCATCTGATGCTCTATCGCCCGCTCTTTTCAGCCGACACTACCGTCACGCTGCGCACCGACAGCAAGCCATTGCGCGACTACGCCCTGGGGCAGTTTGCCGCGGCCGGCTACGACACGCTTTGGGTAAGCGACGATGTCCGCCGCGACCATCCCGAGCATCCCGAGACCGAATACGAGCGCCGCACGCGCGAGATGGGTGCCGTCGTCTACGGCATTTGCGCCACACCCGGCGAGCAGCCTACCGAAGAGCAGCTCGCAGCAGGCCGAGCGCAGGAGCAAAGCCTTGCGTGCTACCTGCCCGAAAACCTCGATGAGCTCACCTATGTACCTCTGGGTATGGAAGAGGCCGTCGAGAACTTTAGAAACCGCGCCCGCAAGGGCAAAAAGCGCCTTCCGCAGGAGTCATAGGGGCTTTTGGCGGTCGCTACGCCGGCAACCAAGCGGCAAATAGGCGCCGACGGACGGTCCTCAAATCTAAGTGAGTAGACTTTTTGGCAATAGCCGAGCACAGTCTGCATAGGAAGAAATAAAACCGCAGGTAAAGCCCTTGCGCAAAAGTCATGTGCTCGCGATATTGCAAAAAGTCTACTCACTTAGCCGGCAACCACACCAAACGGCTGGGCAGAACGCCCATTTCCTGCATTTTCTCGCGTGCTGGCACCCCGCGCCGCCGCTACGCCATAATGGATGGCGGACAAACGCGAGAGAAAGCAAACCACATGGCACAGACCACGACAGATACTTCCGCCAGCACCGTCTCCGGCGCCGGCGCCGCCAGCTCGTTCTCGGGCGGCACGGGAACCGAGGCCGAGTTCGGCTCGCTCGGCGCGCTCTCCCCCACCTGGTGGGAGCCCGAAGACGGCAGCGAGCCCGAGCCATGGCTCACGCCCGACCAGGCCTTCGAGCGCTTCTTTGAATGGACGAGCGATCGCGGCATTGAGCTGTGGGATCACCAAGAAGAGGCTCTCATGGACCTGGCCGCCGGTGACCATGTCATTTTGGGAACACCGACCGGATCGGGCAAGTCGCTTGTCGCGCTGGGCATGCTCTTTATGGGCATGGCACAGGGCAAACGCTGCTATTACACGGCCCCCATCAAGGCTCTGGTCAGCGAGAAGTTTTTCGACCTTGTGCAGGTGCTCGGCCGCGATAACGTCGGTATGATCACCGGCGACACGCATATCAACACCAAGGCGCCCGTCATCTGCTGCACGGCAGAGATCCTCGCCAACGACGCACTGCGCGAGGGCGAAGATGCCGATGTTGGCTGCGTCGCCATGGACGAGTTCCACTACTTTGCCGACCCCGATCGCGGTTGGGCCTGGCAGGTGCCGCTGCTCACCCTGCCTCACACGCAATTCATGCTCATGAGCGCCACGCTCGGCGATGTCACCGCGATCGCTGCCTCGCTTGAGGAGCACACCGGCGCTACCTGCGACTTGGTCGTCGATGCCCCGCGTCCTGTGCCGCTGAGCTACGACTACGTGACGACCTCGCTCGAGGGCACCGTCGAGCTCGCGATGCGCCGCGGCGAGGCCCCGCTCTACATCGTGCACTTTAGCCAGGACGCCGCACTTGCGACGGCACAGTCGCTCGCCAACTTTGGCATTGCCAGCAAGGAGCAGCGCGAGGCCATTAAGGAGGCTGCCAAGGGGACGAGCTTCTCCACGGCCTTCGGCAAGATCCTCAAACGCCTGCTCGGATGCGGCGTCGGCGTGCATCACGCCGGCATGCTGCCGCGCTATCGCCTGCTGGTCGAGCGCCTGGCGCAGCAGGGCCTGCTGCCCGTCATCTGCGGCACCGACACCCTCGGTGTCGGCATCAACGTACCCATCCACACCGTAGTGCTCACTGCGCTCACCAAGTTCGACGGCTACAAGATGCGTCGCCTGCGCGCCCGTGAGTTCCATCAGATTGCCGGTCGCGCCGGTCGCTCGGGCTTTGACACCGAGGGTATGGTCATCGCCGAGGCACCCGAGCACGAGATCGAGAACGCTAAGCTCATGGCCAAGGCGGGCGACGACCCCAAGAAGCTCCGCAAGATTAAAAAGAAGAAGGCCCCCGAGGGCTTTGTCACCTGGAACAAGCAGACCTTTGAGCGCCTGATCGAGACGCAGCCCGAAACGCTCAAGCCGCGCCTTCGCATCACACACTCCATGGTGATTAGCGTGGTCGAGCAAGGCGGCGACGCCCGCGCCCGCGTGCACGATCTCATCGAGACAAGCCTGCAAACGCCCGAGGAAAAGGCCAAGCTCGAGGTTCGTGCCGACGAGATCTTCGCCACGCTCATCGACTCCGGCGTCGTCGTGCGCACCGAGGTGCCGCCCGCGCCCGACGCTCCGGCTGACGCCGCGCCGGACATCGACTACGCGCTGACGGTCGACCTGCCCGAGGACTTTGCGCTCGACCAGCCGCTCTCACCGTTTTTGCTCGCCGCACTGGAGCTACTCGATCCCGAGAGTGAGACCTACACCATGGACCTCATCTCGATGGTTGAGGCCACGCTCGAGGACCCCAAACAGGTGCTGCGCGCGCAGGAGCGCGCCGCGCGCGACCGCGCCATGGCCGAGATGAAGGCCGACGGCGTGGAGTACGAGGAGCGCCTGGAGCGCATCCAAGATGTCACCTACGAAAAGCCGCTCGAGGACTTGCTCGACGCCGCCTTTGATAAGTACTGCCAAGAAGTGCCCTGGGCCAACGACTACCAGCTCTCGCCCAAGAGCGTCCTGCGCGACATGCTGGAGAGCGCGAGTGATTTTAAGGGCTATATCCAAAAGCTCGGCATCGCTCGCTCCGAGGGCATCCTGCTGCGCTACCTGGCAGAGGCCTACCGCTCGCTCGACCGCACCGTACCGATCGAAAAGCGCGACGAGCGCTTGCGCGACATCATCTCGTGGCTGGGCTTCGTGGTGCGCTCGGTGGACTCGAGCCTGGTGGACGAGTGGGAGAACGCCGGCAACCCGGCCGCACTCGACGCCGTGCCGCCGCAGGGCATCGACGAGGTCGTAGCAGACCGCCGCGGCTGCACGCTGCTGGTACGCAACGCGCTCTTCCGCCGCGTGACCCTTGCGGCCCGCGGGCACGTCCGCGACTTGGGCGAGCTCGATGAGGACTGGGGCATGAGCGAGGTTCGCTGGCAAAAGGCACTCGACGCCTATCACGAGCAGCACGAGGAAATCCTCATCAACGGCGACGCCCGCAGCACCGCGATGTTCACCATCGACGAGAGCGATGAGAAGACCGATCACGTGTGGCACGTGCACCAGATTTTTGCCGACGAGGATGGCGACCACGACTTTGGCATCATGGGCGATGTCGACCTGGACGCCACGCAAGACGGCGGCGAGGTCATCTTCACCCACTACCGCGTCGGCTTTATCGAGGACCTGCTCGAGGACTAGCCGAATCGACCGGGTCAAACGAAGCGGGGCCGCTGGCGACATTGCCGGCGGCCCCGCTTTTACGCCTATCTGCTATACCCTACTCGGCATCCTCGACCTCATAGGCATCAGCCTCGGTAGGCTCATCGCCCGCATCTGCCGCGGCCTCGCGCGCCTCGTCAAACGCCGCCTTCATGGTCTTGTTGCCCCAAGTGAGCTTGCGGATTGTAAGCTCATCAGCCTTGTTGTGGGCCAGGCGCAGGTTCTCGGTACTGCGACGCAGGTCGTCCTTGGTCTTCTCGAGCTGTTTAATAGCAGCATCGATTTCTTTGATCGCCGATTCGAATTGCTTACTCGCCAGGTTGTAGTTGCGCGAGAAACCGTCCTTGAACTTTTCCATCTTTGCTTCGAAGTTTGTGACATCGATGTTCTGCTGTTTGTACTCCGCCAGCTCCTGCTTATAACGCAGCGAGCCCATGGCAGCGTTGCGCAGCAGCGTGATCATGGGAATGAAGAATTGCGGGCGGATCACGTACATCTTCTCGTAGCGATAGCTCACGTCCACGATGCCGGCGTTATAGAGCTCGCTCTCGGGCTCGAGCAGGGTGCAGAGCACCGCGTACTCGCAGCCTTTCTGGCGGCGATCGTGGTCGAGCTTCTTAAAGAAGTCCTCGTTCTTGTGCTTGGTCGCGGTTTCATCATTCTCGTTTTTCATCTCGAACATAATCGAGATGATCTCGTTGCCGCCCGCATCGCACTCACGGAAGATGAAATCGCCCTTGGTGCCCTCGGATGCATCGTTGTCTTTCTCAAAATAAGCGTTGGGAAACGCCGTCATGCGCAGGCGATTGAACTCGGTCTCGCAGTGCTGCTCGAGCGACTCGCCCACCATCTTGGTGGACAGGCGCACCTTCATGTCCTTCAGGCGCTCAATCTCTTCGTCCTTGTAGCGAATGAGCTCGTCGCTCGCACGTTTGGCCTGTGCAAGCTCGAGCTCGTGGGCAGCCTTGGCCTGCTCCTCGCGAGAATCGCGCACCGCAAGCTCGCTCGTGAGCTTCGCGCGCGCCTCATCGCGCTCACGCTCCGCTGCGGCAACCGCCTCCGACAGGTTCATTTTTGCCGTCAGCTCTTGCTCGCGCAGCTGCGCACGCAGACCCTCTGCCTCCTGCGCAGACTGAGCCTTTGCAGCGGAGAATTTCTCCTGCACCTTCGCCTGATAGTCGGCAAGCGTGCGCTCGGCTTCGCTGCGAGCCGCAGCGAGCTCGCGCTGCGACTCGGAGGCCGCGGCGGCGAGCGCCATCTCCTGGGCCTTGTCTGCCGCGGAGAGCTTCGCCTGCAGCTCGGCAATCTGGGCATCGCGTGCGGACAGGTCGTTTTGAGCGGCATTGCGCACCGCAGCCTCGGCAAGCTTGGCTTCATCGTCCTTGCGTCCCAGCTGCGCACGCAGGTTGTCAATCTCGCGCTGGAGCTCAGCATTCTCCTTTTGAGCATCGGCACGGGCCTCAACAGCCGCACGCTGGCTTGCGCTCTCGCGCTCTGCGGCAGCGCCCTCGAGCTTGGCACGCAGCTCGGCAAGCTCGGCGTCGCGCTTGGCAACTTCCTGCGCCAGCTGCTGAGCCGCAGCGTTTTTCTGCTCAACGAGCTGAGCGTCGCACTGAGACTCCGCCTCCTGCAAGGCGGCAGTCGAACGCGAGCGCTCAAGCTCCAACGCCTGCTCACCCTCGCGCTGGACGGCCTTCACGCGCTCATCCAGGTCGCGCGAGAACTCCGCATCGCGCACCTGTTTGACGATGTCCGCATAGCCGGACGCATCGACCTTAAAGACTTCGCCGCAATGCGGGCACTTGATCTCGTTCATAGCAGCTCCTCGATGGACGCAAATTTCAACCGCCTACACTCTACCGCGCCATGCGGACAAAAAAGGCGCCGCCGCCAGAATGGCAACGGCGCCAGAACCGCCACAAAGGGAACAGGCACCTTTGTGGCGGTTCTGATCTTTACAGGTCGCGGTAGTCGATCAGACGCAGGTCGTCCTGAGCCTCGAGCCACGCCCGCAGCTCGGGGTCGATCAGCGCATCGACCTCCTTGGTACGATTAGTCGTAAGCGAGCTGCTCTCAAGGATAAAGCGATCGAGATAACCCGGATGGCACACGAAGACGACCGTCTCGCCATCGTCCATCTCGCGAACCGTCTGCATAATCGAGTCCTTGGGCTCGTAGCCCGGCTCCATCGAATGCATCACCATGCGCAGATCGGTGTCTCCGCAGTGCACCACGGCCGTGGGGTCAAAGCTCGCCTTTTGCTCCTTAAGGCCCAGCTCCTGTGCCACCACCGAAATCGCGCGGTTGAGGTTTTTGCTCATAACGGCGTGAGCCTCAAAGTAATCGGGCTCGCGCCCCACAATCTCGACAAAGCGGTCATGCTGTGCGCGAATCTCAATGCAGGCCTCGTCGAAGTCAATCAGTTCCTCGCCACGCTTAAAGTGCTCGCGGAAGGTACGACTGCTATGGAACTCGCCGTTGTTGTCGAGCAGACTCGGGATGAGCGCCGGGTCGGCACACGGCTTGCCCAGGCACACATTGGTATGCTGGCCCACCGCAATGCCGGAATCCGCTACGAGCGACCAACCACGCTCGGCCTCGGGCATATTGGGCATCAGGCCCACCGAACGCACCAGGCCCTCGTTAACACTACGGGCAATCCCCAGGTCAACGGCGTACGAATAACCGATATCGTCGGCACGAATGAGTAGTTGCTTCATAACGACTCCAATCTATGGAAAAACCACCACAAAGGTGCCTGTCCCCTTTATGGTGGCCTGAGGGTTACAGTCCAAAGAAGCTTAAGATCTGGTCTCGGCTTACGGGCTTGTAGTTGTTGGCGTCGAGGCCGACATCGTAGCGGAAAATGGGACGCTCGCGATCACGGTTGCGCGTGTTGGTACGGTCTCCCCTGCTGTGGATATGCCCGTGCAGCATAATGGCGCCACGCGCTTTGCCGTTCCAACTGAGCATGGGGTAATGGCTCAGAACCAGACGATGTCCCTTGGCATAACCGGGAGCAATCTCCAGATAGTCGCGCACCTCATCCCAGATTTGCGGCGCGTCCGGATCTTCCCAATCGCCGTCATGGTTGCCACGGATGAGCGTCACGTTTTGGCAGGCAATACGCTCGCGCAGGCGCACGGCCTCCGCCATGGGCAGGCGATACGTAAAGTCTCCCAGGATATAGAGACGGTCGTCCGCAGCCACGCACCCGTTAATGGCATCGATAACCTTACGGTTCATTTCCTCGACCGAGGCAAACGGTCGATCCATATCGTGAAGGATATTCGTATCGCCCAAGTGCAGGTCGGCGGTAAACCACATCATCGTCTGTGTCCTCATTTCGCAACGCGTTTTACTGAAACAAGTATACAGACGCTTTAACAGGACCGCCTAGCCAAAGAGCCCGCCAAACAATCCACGGCGGCGCTTGTCATTCTTTTTCGATACGTCGACCTGCGCGTTCTTATCCTTCCGCTTTTTGCGATCCTGCTCCAACTCATCATCATCGAGCAACAGGTCCCACTCAAATGGATCGTCCGTCAGATCGAACAGGTCGTCGTCATCAAACATGGCAAGCCCTTCCAGAAGCCGGAATGTCCGGCGTTTGACCTTACCGAGAAGTCTAAAGGCACGTGCGGACACAAATTCATCCCACCTCGTGTCTTTTCGACCGCTTGCCGCAACGCTTGCAGATATGATAAGGGCACGGATGGCACCCGTGGCAGCGGGTCTTGCCAACTCTGATACACGTTTACATCGTGAGAAGTGGCCGTCTTCGCCTATGCGGGGGCGGCCACTCTGTTTGTCCCCTATCTGCTGTCTTTTTCTAATGCACAAACATGCGCACGAACTTGTGCTTCCAGCTTGCGTAGGGGGCATAGCGGAACGGAACGTCCAGCCAGGTTGCCTTGTTCACGATGCTCTTCTTGTGGCTAAATGTATCGAAGCTCTCGCGGCCATGGTACTGCCCCATGCCGCTCGCGCCCATGCCGCCAAAGCCCATATGGCTCGTAGCCAGATGCATGATCGTATCGTTAACGCAGCCGCCGCCAAAGAGCACGTAGCGCACAAAGCGCTGCTGCACCGAGCGGTCCTGGCTAAAGATATACAGGGCCAGCGGCGTCGGACGATCCGTGATAAACGTCTCGACCTCGTCCAGACTCTCAAACGTCAGCACCGGCAAGATGGGACCAAAGATCTCCTCCTGCATTACGGCATCCTCGGGCGTCACGCCGTCCAAGATCGTCGGCTCAATCTTGAGCGATGCCTCGCGCGCCGCACCTCCCAGCACAACGTTATCGGGGTCGATCAGCCCACGCACGCGCGCGAAATGCTTGGCGTTGACGATATGGCCGTAGTCCTCGTTGTCGAGCGGGTGCTCGCCAAACATGCGGCGGACCTCTTCCTTGATGAGGCCCAACAGCTCATCGTGCACGCGCGCATCGACCAGCAGATAGTCGGGCGCCACACAGGTCTGGCCCACGTTGAGCCACTTACCAAAGGCGATGCGGCGTGCTGCCACCTTCAAGTTTGCGGAGGCATCCACGATGCAGGGGCTCTTGCCGCCCAGCTCAAGTGTCACGGGCGTGAGGTTTTTGCTCGCGCGCTCCATGACGAGCTTGCCGACCGGAACGCTGCCGGTAAAGAAAATCTTATCCCAGCACTCATCGAGCAGCGCCTCGTTCTCGGCACGCCCGCCCTCGACGACCGTCACCAGACGCGGATCAAACGCTTCCTCGCAAATCTGCTTGAGCACCGCGCTCGATGCCGGAGCATAGGCGCTCGGCTTGATGACCACCGTGTTGCCCGCAGCGAGCGCGCCGGCGAGCGGCTCCAGCGTCAACAGAAACGGATAGTTCCAAGGCGCCATGATCAGCGTCACGCCATAGGGAACCGGCTGCGTCTTGCACACGCTAATGGCGTTGGCAAGGTCACATGGACGCAGGTGTGCACGGCTCCATCGGACCACGTGCGCAATCTGATGGCGAATCTCGGAAAGCGACGTGCCGATCTCGCACATATACGCCTCGTCATGCGACTTACCCAAATCGGTCTTGAGCGCATGGGCGATATCGTCCTCGTGTGCCCGAACCGCATCGCGCAGGCGCATGAGCGCGCGACGGCGAGCATCGACATCAAACGTGGCATGCGTCTTAAAATAGACGCGCTGGCTGCTAACGATGCGCGCGATTTCCTCGGTGTTCATGGGCCCTCCTAGTTCTCGTCCTCAAACATACCACCCGCGACGACCTCGTACATATGCTCGAGCTCCAAACGGTCCATCAAAAGCGGGACAGGATACAGCGGATTGGCCTCGGCATCGGCATGGGCGGCCATTTGCGGAATATCGGAGCGGCGAATACCCGAGACGTATTTAGGAATTCCCAAGGCATCGTTCATGCGATCGACCCAATCGATAAAGGCCTCGGCAGCCAAGCCGTCCTGCGCGTTAGCCGGCGCAATGCCCGCCATGCGAGCAAGATCGGCAAGCTTGGGAGCGGCAGCTTCGCCATAAGCGCGAAGCATGTGCGGCAGGATAATGGCGTTGGCCAAACCGTGTGGAATGCCGTATCGGCCACCCAAGCTATGCGCGATGGCATGCACGTATCCGACATAGGAGCGCGTAAATGCGACGCCCGCCTTATACGCCGCCGAAAGCATATTGCGACGCGCACGCATGTTGTCGCCATGCTCATAGGCCTCGAGCAAATTGTCGTGGATGAGCTGAACCGCTTGGCGCGCCATCTTGCGCGTGTAGGGCGTGGTGCTACGGCCGATAAAAGCCTCGACGGCATGCGTCAGAGCATCCATACCCGTCTGCCCCGTAATGGACGCCGGCAGCCCACGCGTAAACTCGGGGTCGTGCACCGCAAAGCGCGGAATGAGCACAAAGTCATTGATGGGGTACTTATAGTGCGTCTCGTCGTCGGTAATCACCGCCGCGAGCGTGACTTCGCTTCCCGTACCGGCGGTAGTGGGAACCGCGATAAGCAGCGGCAGGAGACGGTGGACCCGCAACAGGCCGCGCATCTTGTTGATGGGTTTGTTTGGCTGCGCAATGCGCGCGCCCACGCCCTTGGCGCAGTCCATGGCCGAACCGCCACCAAAGCCGATAATGGCCTGGCAGTCGTTCTCGCGATACAGCGCCGCCGCTTCCTCCACATTCGAGACCGTGGGGTTCGCACGCGTTTCGGCATAGACCGTAACGCCAATCCCCTTGGACGCGAGCGCGCGCTCGAGCGGCGCCGTAAGCCCCAGACGGGCAATCCCAGGGTCTGTCACGATGAGCGCACGCTGAATCGAACGCTTTTGGAACACCGCGGGCACATCCTCGGCATGCTCCAAAATGCGCGGCTCGGTATAGGGCAGGACCGGCAATGCGATGCGAAAAACCGTCTGATACGTTCGGTACCAGGCACGACGGGCTAGATGCATAAAGGAAACTCCTTCATTTGTTGATGGGTCAACATTTGCTCGACCGATTGTACTCATCGGCAGTCTCAAGCTGCCTGCCAATCGTTAATCAATCAACATCTTCATATTGTTCGGAGCCACCGTTCCCGTCTGCCGGTGCTAATCTTTCAGAGTCCATCAGACGCGCATCTACCGCAAAGGAGGCACAAAGATGCACGACATCTGGAACCCCTGGCATGGCTGCACGCGCGTCAGCGAGGGATGCGACAACTGCTACATGTATTACATGGACGGACAACGCGGTATCGATCCCTCCGTGATTAGCAAAAGCAAGTCGGGCTTCACCTATCCCCTCCAACGCCGACGAGACGGCAGCTACAAAGTTCGCGCCGGCGAGCTTATCCGCATCTGCATGACAAGCGATTTCCTGTTGCCCGAAGCCGATCCCTGGCGACCAGAGGTATGGGATATCATCCGCCAGAGACCCGACGTAAAGTTCTTCATTCTGACCAAACGTCCCGAGCGCTTTTGCGACTGTCTGCCCAGCGACTGGGGCGACGGCTGGCCTAACGTCATGCTCAACGTAACCTGCGAAAACCAGCGCAGGGCAAATGAGCGGATTCCCCTCCTGCTCGCCACGCCGGCCGCACACCGCGGCATTATGTGTGCACCGTTTATCGGAAGTGTGTCCGTCGAGAAGGCCACCCCCGGCAGCCTCGGAAAGCCCGACGGCATCGAGCAAGTCATCGTAGGCGGAGAAAACTATGCGGGAGCACGTCCCTGTCATTACGAATGGGTGCGCGATTTGCACGCTGAATGTGCGGCGACAAATACAACGTTCGCTTTCATCGAAACCGGAAGCACTTTTGCAAAAGATGGACGGGCCTATCACCTTCGTGGCAAAAACCTACAGAGCGAGCAGGCGTGGAAATCTGGCCTCCAGCACCGCGGTCGTCCAATCGAATGGGACCTAAGAGACCCGCTCGGCTTGGAAATCCCCAGCTCGGAGCTTTGGGATCCACCGTATTACGAGTGGTGCGAAACCTGCGGAAGCAAGTTCATCTGCAACGGCTGCGTCCGCTGCGGACTATGTGGACGCTGTTAGATGACAGCGTCAAAATTGTTTTATTAAAAATCATTCCTAATAGGCTTCACATTCAGTCGCATTTATGGATAATAGAATTCGTCAAGACGCACGTCCGGAGAGGGCCCTTACGGGACCGGACAAGCGCCCCATCGCCATCGATCGAAAGGATCGAATCATGAAGTTTGTTTGCCCCGTTTGTGGTTATGTGGAAGAGTTCGACGGCGACCAGCTGCCCGAGGACTTCAAGTGCCCCCAGTGCGGCGTCCCCGGTTCTCGTTTCCTGAAGCAGGAGGAGGGCCAGCTCGAGTGGGCTGCTGAGCACGTCGTGGGCGTCGCCAAGATGGAAGGCGTCTCCGAGGACATCGTTGCCGACCTGCGCGCCAACTTTGAGGGCGAGTGCTCCGAGGTCGGTATGTACCTGGCCATGGCTCGTGTCGCTCATCGCGAGGGCTATCCCGAGATCGGCCTGTACTGGGAGAAGGCTGCCTACGAGGAGGCCGAGCATGCCGCCAAGTTCGCTGAGCTCCTGGGCGAGGTCGTGACCGACTCCACCAAGAAGAACCTCGAGATGCGCGTTGAGGCCGAGAACGGCGCTACCGCCGGCAAGACCGACCTCGCCAAGCGCGCCAAGGCCGCTGGCCTCGATGCCATCCACGACACCGTGCACGAGATGGCACGCGACGAGGCTCGCCACGGCAAGGCTTTCGCCGGTCTGCTCAAGCGCTACTTCGGCTAAGCCAGCTGCCTGAGACATAATCTTAAGCTCGATAAGGCCCGGACCGCATGGTTCGGGCCTTTTCGTGTCTCGAGGACTCGTTAACGCCCTGAAATAGGACCGCCTTCGACATCGGCTTCTCGTCAAAAACTAAGTGAGTAGACTTTTTGGAACTTGCCGAGCACACCATCCATATTGCTTTATAAAGCCGCAGGTAAATGACTTGTTGCAAAACGGCCTGGTCGCCAAAGTGCCAAAAGTCTACTCACTTAGAACCACAGCCGTCCACGATCGAGCTGTTTTGCGTCTAACGGGCATCTTTCCGTCAATTACTCCCAATTTTGTCCAGTCAACGAATAGTTCAGACCGAAGTAATGTCTCGGCCCTTTGCTCATCTGAGCTTTTATCACGATATTCAGCATCGAGCATCCTGCATACGGCCTTAACAATCGCGCGGAATCTACCCTCATCGGATATCTGTCTGTGTGTCAGGAGAAGTACATCGTAGCCCATGGCCTGAAGGGCTGTCATGCGGTCAGCGTCACGCAAGCCATCCCCTGCGCGTCCGTGCGAGGCCTTCCCCTGACATTCAATGGCCACCTGTCGCCTGCCGTCCGGCGAAGAAAGAAGTAGGTCGATATATACACGGGACTTTCCCACAATCGCTCGAGCACTTGTGCTTAGCGCCACTTCGACATTGAGCTCTATGCCGCAGAACCCTTCGCCTCCCAGGGCTCGCGGCAGTCCAAGCAACAAATACGCCTCGACCTCAAAAGGCGACGCGGCACCCAATGGAACGAGTTGCGATACCGCTATAAATCTATTGCCGTAACGCATCCCGCAAACATCTGAACAAAAACGGTCAAGGTCTCTGCCCAAAACCAAAGCGTCTCGACGCCATAAATTTGAGGCAGTGCCGTCCTCGGACGGGCAGCGCACCCAACCGAACGTTGTCAAAATCGCGCCCGAATCAATTGCGCGCGTAAGCTCCGCCTCAAGCGCAGCCGGCAGAGCGCACACCGCAAACAAGCCGCACATCTCCGCTAATACCAAAAGAAGCTGAAGATCCGTCAGATGCCGCAACATGATGAATGCCGTCAGTAGAGGAGACGTAATCAAAAATCCATGCTCCGTTTCCAGCACGGATTCCCTGGGGAGCTCACCGAGGAACAGCCGCTGCCTAATGCTGGCAGGACAAGTCCGCTTGTTTCTCGTCCGAACCAATGTATACAACGGAAAGCCGAGCGCAACCGCAGCCGTCGGGTTACGGGCGAGATCGTATCGCTGCCGGTCTTCTTCCGGCCGTGGAAGCGGCGGACACAAAGCGCGAACCTGAGGGGGCAAACGCCAGTACCTAAAAGCCGATATGTCACAAAGCAAATCCTTCATAAGCACAGGAAAACACGAATTTCAACCCAATCGGTCTCGCATTGGCGCGAACGCACCAAAAAATGGCGTCGAACGGACTGCTAAGTTTTCAACAGCCCTCCCCAACTGACCAAAAGCTTGCCGAGAACTGGACGAAGCCCTGTTGAAAACCCCATTTATTTCTCATGCGGAAGCTTTGCACGGCAAGTGAGTAGACTATTTGGAACACCCCCAGCAGACCGGTCATTCTGCTTCTCAAAACCACAGGTAGATAGCTTGTTACAAAACTGCCTGGTCGCCAAAGTGCCACAAGTCTACTCACTTAGGTTGCAGAGCGCCCCGTTAGCTGCAATTCCAAGGTATTAAGCACTTTCGGGCTCAGATCGTCATACTGGACAAGAATTTGAGTTGAGTTTTCAGGGACAGATGCGCCATCGGTGCACCAAAAACAGTCACTGATATCGATAAAAGGGATACTCGAGTGCATGAGAGCCCGTGTAAAAGAGCTTTCGCCCGCTTCGCACTCCGCAACAACGGTGCAGTAAAGGCCCGCGTCTGCATGCTCGATCGACACCTCCCCTGCCGGAAACGTCTTGCGCACAATTGCCGCCAAACCATCACGCGCCTCACGAGCACGAACGCGCACGCGGTTCACATGCCGCTCGTAATCGCCCGATTCGAGCAAGCGCGCCAACGCAACCTGATCTACAGAGCTGACCGACGAGGCATAAAAACCAAGCTCACGTCTAAACCGATCCATCAGCTCATCCGGCAGCACCATATACGCCAAACGCAGGGCCGATGACAGGCTCTTAGAAAAGGTATTGGTGTAGATGACCGATTGGGCAGCATCAATCGATGCGAGCGCCGGGATCGGCTTGCCGGCAAGGCGAAACTCGCAATCAAAGTCGTCCTCAATGAGATATCGACCCGGTTGCTCGGCAGCCCAGCTCAGCAGTGCGTAGCGACGCGCGATGCTCGTCACCAAGCCAGTCGGATATTGATGAGACGGCATTAGGTGAAGAACATCCGCCCCGGCATCGAGCAGCTCACCCAAGTTAACGCCCTCACCATCCAGCGGAATATGCCGCACTTTGCAGCCCATGGCCTGATAGATGCGCGTCAGACGCAAGTAGCCCGGATCCTCAACGGCGTAAATCTTGTCCGTGCCAAGCAGCTGAGCCAGCATCGTGTCAAGCAGCTGAGCGCCCGCGCCGATGACGATGTTGTCGGGATTGACGTTCATGCCCCTCGTCCCGCGAAGATGATGCGCAATTGCGCACCGCAGCCGAGCGGTACCCTGTGCAGGTGCGGGAGAGAAGATTTCGCGCTCATCTTCGGACGTCAGCGTTGCCCGCAGAGCACTTTGCCAGAGACGTGCGGCTTCCAAGGCGGAAGGAGAGAGCGGGGCGAATTGCTCGGGCTGCCCATCAGCATCATGTGCGTTAAGACCCGCAGGAGCGGAATCTCGATCGGCATCCTCCGCAGCCGAAGCCAGAACCGGGGCTTCGGGAAGCTCGCACGCATAGTAGCCACGGCGAGGCTTTGAGCAAATATAGCCCTCGGCAAGCAACTGGCTATATGCATTTTCGATCGTAATGACACTGATTCCCAGATGACTGGCAAAGGCACGCTTGGAGGGCAGATGCTCCCCCGCCGCAATGCGACCAGCAACGATATCATCTCGAATTTGCTGGTAAACATACTCATAGAGCGATGCTCCGCCACGTTGTTCCAAATTGTAGTCAAGCATGAGTTTGCCACCTGACCTTATCGTGTCATTCAATCTGGTATTAGTCTGACCTTGTTATTATCTCGAAAACTGATTATTCCGCCATACCCAGCTCCCCTATAGGATGTTCCGTCAAGCAATACACATGCCACACAAGGGAGTAACCATGGCAGAACAGACCAGCAAGGCCGATCGCGTCAAACTCAACCGCGAGCTCGCGCAGATGCTCAAGGGCGGCGTCATCATGGACGTCACCACGCCCGAGCAGGCACGCATCGCCGAGGAGGCAGGTGCCTGCGCCGTCATGGCGCTCGAGCGCATACCGGCCGACATCCGTGCCGCGGGCGGTGTGTCGCGCATGAGCGATCCCAAGATGATCAAGGGCATCCAGGAGGCCGTCTCCATCCCGGTCATGGCAAAGTGCCGCATCGGCCATATCGTCGAGGCCCAGGTCCTGCAAGCCATCGAGATCGACTACATCGATGAGTCCGAGGTTCTCTCCCCCGCCGACGATGTCTACCACATCGACAAGACCCAGTTTGACGTGCCGTTTGTCTGCGGTGCCCGTGACCTGGGCGAGGCGCTGCGCCGCGTTGCCGAGGGCGCCACGATGATCCGCACCAAGGGCGAGCCGGGCACGGGTGACGTTGTCCAGGCCGTGCGTCACATGCGCAAGATCCAGAAGCAGATCCGCGACGTTGTTGCCCTGCGTGACGACGAGCTCTTTGAGGCGGCCAAGCAGCTGCAGGTTCCGGTCGAGCTGGTGCGCAAGGTCCACGCCACGGGCAAGCTCCCTGTCGTTAACTTTGCCGCTGGCGGCGTGGCAACCCCTGCCGACGCCGCGCTGATGATGCAGCTGGGTGCCGAGGGCGTCTTCGTGGGCTCGGGCATCTTTAAGAGCGGCGACCCCGCCAAGCGCGCCGCCGCCATCGTCAAGGCCGTCGCCAACTTCACCGATGCCAAGCTCATCGCCGAGCTTTCGGAAGACCTGGGTGAGGCCATGGTCGGCATCAACGCCGACGAAATCGAGATCATCATGGAGGAGCGCGGGCGCTAGTCCGGCAGAAAGGATCGCACATGAGCGATTACGCAGACCAGACGGTCGCCGTGTTGGCGGTCCAAGGCGCTTTTGCCGAGCACGAGGCAAGGCTGTCCGAGCTGGGCGCACATTGTATTGAGCTGAGGCAGGCAGCCGATTTGAAGCAAAACTTTGATCGCCTGGCGCTTCCCGGCGGCGAGTCTACCGTTCAGGGCAAGCTGCTTGATGAGTTGGGCATGCTCGAAGAGCTCCGCAGGCGTATTGCTGAGGGCATGCCCGTCATGGGCACCTGCGCCGGCTTGATTCTGCTGGCGCACGACCTGGCCGCCCATGACGATAAGGGCACGCCACGTTTGGCGACCATGGATGTACTCGTCGAGCGCAACGCCTACGGCCGACAGCTCGGTAGCTTTCGAACCAAGGGGCAAGTGACCGGAATCGATGGCGAGGTACCGCTGACGTTTATCCGTGCACCCCGCATCGTCGAGGTCCACGGTGACGCCAAGGCCTTAGCCGAAGTCGACGGCCGCATCGTCGCCGCCTGCCAAGGCAACCAACTCGGCGTAACCTTCCACCCAGAACTCGACGAAGACACCCGCCTGCACGAACTATTCCTGCAGATGTAGGCAGATAAAACGAAAGTGGATTTTCGGACACATAGAAATTGAGAGTGGATAATCTCCCACTTTGAGCCACCAAGCAGGCCAAAACCGGGAGATTATCCACTCTCATTCTGACTAGTCATTGGGGACGTTCTTAAACGACTAGTCAAACAAGAACGTCCCCATCGACTACATTGCGATAGACGACCACGTTTGCCCAGATAAAACCGACCAAAATAAACCTGTCCCTTTTTGGCAGGTTTGGATCAAGGCAACGCCGATGTTTTGGTACCGACAGCGAAAACCCGCCAGAGCGAGCAAGGTGCCTTGAAACAAGAAGACGTCGCATGTTGAGCAAACGCCAGCGAGCGCCCGCCAGAGCGAACAAATTGGCATGAAAAGAGGACGGCATAGACCTTCTGGTCATGCCGTCCTCTTTGAATGACAAGTTGTCGCTCTGGTGGGCGCGCAGCGTCAACTGGTTACGCGGTTCGTAGAACCGCGTAACCCCTAAAAGCGGTTGCCGCGGAAGCCGCCACCGTTGCGGCCGCCACGGTCGCCACCGCGACCGCCGCGGTCGTTACCACGGTTGCCGCCGAAGCCACCACGGTTGCCACCGCGATCGCCATAGCCACCACGGTTGCCACCAAAGCCGCCGCGACCGCCACGGTCGCCGCCACGGTCGCCAAAGCCGCCACGGCCACCACGATCGCCACCGCGGCCGCCGCGGTCACCGCCACGGCCACCACGATCGCCAAAGCCGCCGCGACCGCCACGGTCGCCGCCACGGCCACCACGATCGTCACGACCGCCGCGAGGACCGCGGTCCTCGTCCAGGCCCATGGCGACAAGCGGAGCGATAACCTTATCGAGAGCGGCCATCAGCTCGGTGGCCTCCTCGTAAGAAAGCTCGGGCAGGAGCTTCTCCTTCTTATTGGCAAGCTTGACCAGGCCCTCAGCGGCATCCTCGGCAGCGAAGACAACGATCTTGCGCATATCGCCCTCGGCGTCGTCGATGCGGCCGACCAGGTCGGCAGCCTCGGCCTCGGCCATCAGACCATCGAGCTCACGAAGGCGCATGCCCAGCAGGTCGGACATTTCCTTCTGCTCCATCTTGGGCTTGAGGTCAAGAAGCTTGATGGCGCGCTCGATGTTCGCCATGCGCTCGGCCTTGGCCTCCTCCTCCTTGGAAATAGCAAAGCGACGGCTGCGCAGCAGGCGGGCGGCCTTCTGCATCTTGTCCATCAGCTCTTCGTCATCGTAATCAACGGCGGCCTCGACAACCTCGGCCTCCTCCTCGGCAGAAACCTCGTCAGCAGCCTCAACCTCGGCAGCTTCGGTCTCCACGGTCTCGACTGCCTCAACCTCGGCAGCCATGGTCTCGTTCTCGGTCTCGTTCATGATCTCTTCGTTCTCAGACATGAGACTCCTTCTTGGCCCTCTCGGGCATCATCGCCCCATTCGCGGGGCCCGTCGCGCACTCTTTGCGCTTTATACATTCATGCCTCTCGGCAAAACGTCCATTAGTTTATGGTGTCGCCATCCAATCTAGCTGCAGAATCTATGTGCACACATTAATGCGACATGTCGCGGTATCATGGCCTGAACCAAACGTGTCCACCTTAAGGAGCCCGCCATGATTAAGCCCATCATGAAATCCGAGTTCTTTTTGCGCCTGCCTTCCGAAAACGCCGGCCCAGAAGATGCCGCGACCGGACAGGATCTTCTGGATACGCTCCACGAGCATGAGCACGAGTGCGTGGGCCTCGCCGCCAACATGATCGGTGTGCGCAAACGCATCATCTGCGTAAAGGACGGCAGCAAGTCGCTGCTTATGTACAACCCGCAAATTCTTGAGCAGGTCAATGCCTACCAGACGAGCGAAGGATGTCTTTCTCTCGTCGGCGAGCGTCCCTGCACTCGTTATCGTCGCATTAAGGTGGAATATCTGGACGAGAACTTCGTCCACCGCATCAAGAACTTCTCGGGCTACACCGCCGAGATCATCCAACACGAAATCGACCACTGCAACGGGATTGTTATATAGTTCCGCCGATTCAAGAAAGCTCCCTGCAGCAAAACAACTGCAGGGAGCTTTTCATAGTGCGGAGCTTCTATCCCACTAGCTCTGGCGGTAATGGTCGAAGAAGTCGGCCAAGTCCTCGAGCGACTCTTTGAGTACTTCCATGCGCGGCAGGTACACGATGCGGAAGTGATCGGGCTCTGCCCAGTTAAAGCCGCCGCCGCGCGTGATCAGAATCTTCTTCTCGTGCAGCAGATCGAGGGCAAACTGCTCGTCATCGGTGATGTTGAACTTCTTCACATCCATCTTGGGGAAGATGTAGAACGCCGCACGCGGCTTAACCACCGAGATGCCGTCAATCTTGTTGAGTGCCTCATACACAAAGTTGCGCTGCTCGTAGACACGACCGCCGGGGCGGATGTAGTCGTTGACAGACTGGTGTCCGCCGAGTGCCGTCTGAACGATCGACTGAGCCGGCACGTTGGAGCACAGGCGCATGTTGGAGAGCATGTTGATGCCCATGATGAAGTCGCTCATGCAGCGCTGGTTGCCCGAAAGCACCATCCAGCCAATACGATAGCCCGCAATCATGTGCGACTTGGAAAGGCCGCTAAAGGTGACGCAGGGCAGGTCGGGGGCGAGCGAGGCAATCGAGACGTGCTCGTAGCCGTCCATGCACAGGCGGTCGTAGATCTCATCGGCAAAGATCATCAGCTGATGCCTGCGTGCAACCTCGACGATGCCCTCGAGCACCTCGCGCGGATAGACGGAACCCGTGGGGTTGTTGGGGTTGATGATGACGAGGGCTTTGGTCGCGCTCGTGATCTTGGACTCCATATCCTCCAGGTCGGGATACCAATCCGCCTGCTCATCGCACAGATAGTGCACGGGATGACCGCCGGCAAGGGTTGCGCACGCCGTCCAGAGCGGATAGTCCGGGCTGGGGATCAGAATCTCGTCGCCATTGTCGAGCAGCGCGTTCATCGAAAGCTGAATGAGCTCGGATACGCCGTTGCCTGTGTAGATATGCTCCATCTGAACGTTGGGCAAGCCCTTGATCTGCGAATACTGCATGATCGCCTTGCGCGCGGAGAACAGGCCACGCGAGTTGGAATAGCCTTCGCAGTCGGGCAGCTGCTGGCGCATGTCCTTGATGACCTCATCGGGCGTGCGGAAACCGAAGGGCGCCGGGTTGCCGATATTGAGCTTGAGGATGCGCTCGCCCTCGTCCTCCATACGGGCGGCCTCGTCGACGACGGGACCGCGCACGTCATACAGGACGTTATCGAGCTTGGTGGATTTAGAAAAAGTACGCATGGTGGCGCTCCTTGCAATTTGAGCTGAGGGATGGGGTTCGGGCTTGGAATCGTTGCGGGGAGATGATTCCTCGCCTTGGTCGGCGTCACCGGCGAGCAGCCAGGTAACATCGACCTCCAAAATACGGGCGAGCAGCTCTGCCACATCGCGCCGCGGAATCGTCTTGCCGCTCACATATTGGCTCATCTGACTCTTGCCGAGTTTTTTGCCGAGCATCTCCGATGCGCGGATTACGTCCGACTGGCGAACGTCGCGATCGGACATAGTCTGTCGCAGGCGATCGCTAAACGTCTCTGGGGCCACAGGAACCTCCTTGCTGGCAAAGTTCAATTTATAGAACACGAATTGAACCTGAGTTCAATTTAGGCAGCAGTATAACGCCGTGCTATTTCGAAAAGTTCAATTTCAAAAATAAAATGAGCCAAACCTCGAGATTTATCCCAAAGCGACAACGGCGTGCGCTCTTTTAGAGGTATTCAAGGAATCGAGCGGCAGCAAGCGAAACATCGGCCGTTCGATATATGGCGTTGATCTGCCGATGGGGATGTCCTTCGAGCGAACGAATGGCGACATTGAACTGGCAGCGGCGCAAGATGAGCGCCGGAAGGACGCTCACGCCCAGGCCGTCCTCGACCATGGCCATAATCGCATAGTCATCCCAGGTCGACAGCTTTGAGCGCACGGTCAGCCCCGCCCGACGGAACAGCGGCGTAATCTCGTCATCGGTGCCGCGTTCCAGCAGAATAAATTGCTCGTTGGCCAAATCGGCAAGAGAGACGACCTCTTCAGTGGCAAGCAAAGAGTCTGCCGGCACTACCGCCATCAACTCGTCGCGCACCAAAGACCGCGATGTCATGCCATTTTCTCGGGGCTCATGCGGGATAAAGCCCAGATCGCAGCGGCCCTCTGCCACCCATTGTTCAATCTCTGAATAGTCGCCCATCAGCAACTCGTAATCAATGTCTGGATAATCGGCACGAAAACGAGCAATCACCGGCGGCAGCACGTGGGTCGCCACGCTCGAAAACGTACCGATGCAGATTTTGCCGCGCATGAGCCCACGCATCTCATCCACGCGTCGCTGCAAGCGAACGAATTCCTCGCAGAGCGCCTCGACAGCCGGCATGACCTGCCGCCCGTCAGCAGAAAGAACCACACCCTCGCGACTGCGGTCGAGCACCTTAAAGCCCCAATCGGCCTCAAGATCGGCCACCATGCGGCTCACGCCCGATTGCGAATAGCCCAGGCGCTCGGCGGCGCGCGTAAAGCTTCCGGCGCGCACTGTCTCGAGCAGCACCTGCATCTTTTGAATATTCGTTTCCACGGCAGTCCTCCATCCTTGCATGAGCTTTTGTCATGTCAGCCATGCATTATATTCGCTTTTCTTCTAAAGCCAGTTCACCCATAGTGAAGATGCTCGGATATAGAGGGGATGTCAGCGCATGAACAACGGACTGTTTACGTACTTAGCAGCATTGCTATTGTTTGGCTCCAACGGCATCATCGCCGCTGCCATCGCGCTGCCGAGCTCCGATATCGTGCTACTACGCACGTTTTTGGGCGCACTCTCGCTTGTCACCATCCTCGCCATCACCCAACGCCATAAGTTGCAGGCGCCATCTCGCCCCCGCGAAGCCGCAGCCCTCCTCCTCTCGGGAGCCGCGCTGGGCGCCAGCTGGATTTTTCTATTCCGCGCCTACCAGACGATCGGCGTCGGCGTATCCTCGCTGCTGTACTACTGCGGCCCCATCATTGTCATGGCGCTCTCCCCGCTCATCTTTGGCGAAAAGCTGACCGGTGGCAAAATCGCCGGCTTCATCGCCGTTGCTTGCGGTGCTTTTCTCATTGCAGCGCAAGGTCTAGGCGGCAATATGCCCATTGCTGGTATCGCTTGCGGAATCGCCTCGGCATTTTGCTATGCGCTGATGGTCATCGCTAGCAAGGGTGCGCCACACATCGAAGGCCTCGAGAACTCCACGCTCCAGGTGAGCGCCGCCTTTGTGACCGCGCTGGTCCTTACGCTCATCACGCAGGGCGCTCCCTTATTCCTGTCTGCCGGCGTCGCCGCCAGTATTGATTGGCGCGCCGTCGTCATGCTCGGCGTCGTCAACACCGGCATCGGTTGCCTGCTCTACTTTAGTGCCGTCGCCAAGCTGCCCGTCCAGACCGTCGCGGTCGTCGGCTACCTCGAGCCGCTTTCGGCCGTCGTGTTCTCCGCCGCCCTTTTAGGCGAAGCCATAACACCGGTCCGCCTGATGGGCGCCGTACTCATCATCGGCGGCGCGATTTTTTGCGAACTCGCCGGCAAACGCGCAAACGCCAAGGCCGGCATCGCCCAGGCAGCACGTGCTTAAAAGCCCCTCTTCAGCTCAAAGCAGGGGCGCGTCCGCGGTTATCACATTGCAGCAAACCACACAGCCGGAAGTGCTCCTGCTTTGAAATGCTATCTGCGCAAACAACTGCTCCCCAGATGGGGATTATTGTCTAAAACACCCCAATGTGCCAAACTGCTCTTATATGTATAAAGATGGCATAAAGGTCTGCTGCTCTTTGCAGAGGCCAGATGTCTAAGGGAGTCCACGTGGCACACAACAAGCTGGAAGCAAGCCTCCAAGACCAGCATGTGCAGGGCGGGCATGGCGCCATCCCCCTCTCCGCTGGCATGCTGCTCGTAACGCTCGGCGTCGTCTATGGCGACATCGGCACGAGCCCCATGTACACCATGAAATCAATCGTCGCTAACAACGGCGGCATCGGCACTGTCAGCGAGGACATGATCCTGGGCGCGCTTTCGCTCGTCATCTGGACCATGACGCTCGTGACCACGGTCAAGTACGTGCTGATCGCCATGAAGGCCGATAACCACAACGAGGGCGGCATCTTCGCCCTGTTCAGCCTCGTACGCAAGGTGGCACCGTGGCTGATCCTTCCCGCCATGATCGGCGGCGCGGCGCTGCTCGCCGACGGCATCCTCACCCCCGCGGTCACGGTCACCACGGCCATTGAAGGCCTGCGCACCATCGAGTGGGGTCACGCGCTTTTGGGTGACGGGCAAACCAACGTCATCATTATTACCATCATCATTATCTGCGGCCTGTTTGCCATGCAGCGCGCCGGCACCTCGTCGATCGGCAAGCTGTTCGGCCCGCTCATGACGCTGTGGTTCCTGTTCTTGGCTGGCGCCGGTCTGTTCAACATGCTCGGCAACCTGTCCATCTTGCGCGCGCTCAACCCCATTCGCGGCATCATGTTCCTGTTCTCGCCCATCAACCACTCGGGCATCATGGTGCTCGGCTTCGTCTTCCTGTCGACAACCGGTGCCGAGGCGCTCTATTCGGACATGGGTCACGTGGGCAAAGCAAACATCTATGCATCCTGGCCGTTTGTTAAGGCGGCCCTCATCCTTAACTATCTGGGTCAGGGAGCCTGGCTGCTCGCCAATAACTCCAACCCCCAGATGCTCGCGATGGATATCGTCAACCCGTTCTATATGATGCTTCCCGAGCCCCTGCGCCCCTTTGCCATCATGCTTTCGGCCGTGGCGGCCATTATCGCCTCGCAGGCGCTCATCACCGGCTCGTTCTCGCTGGTATCCGAGGCAACGCGCCTCAACCTTATGCCGCATCTGCGCATCCACTACCCCAGCGACACCAAGGGCCAGCTCTATATTCCGCTCGTCAACAACATCATGTGGGTCGGCTGCATCTTCATCGTGCTGCTGTTCCAGAACTCCGAGCGCATGGAAAGCGCCTATGGCCTCGCCATCACCGTGACCATGCTCATGACCACGACGCTTTTGACGAGCTATATCGCCGGCATCCTCAAGCACAAGCTGGGCGCCTGCATCTTCGCCCTGCTTTTTGGCGCCATCGAGCTCTGCTTCTTTGCCTCGTGCCTCACCATGTTCTTTGACGGCGGCTATGTGATGATCTTCTTGGCCGCACTGCTGTTTGGCCTTATGTATGTGTGGCGTCGCGGCACCGCCATCGAGCGCACGCAGACGATCCTGCTGCCCGTCTCCAAGTACATCGACCAGCTCAACCGCCTGCGTAACGACGAGACCTACCCCGTGCTCGCCGACAATCTGGTGTTCCTTACCAACAGCCCCGACCCGCTCACGCTCGACCGCGACGTGCTCTATTCCATCTTGGATAAGCATCCCAAGCGCGCCAAGGCATACTGGTTCATCAACGTGCACGTTACCGATGAGCCCTATACGCATGAGTATTCCGTTGAGACCTTTGGCACGGACTTCTTGTTCCGCGTGCGCTTGGACCTGGGCTTTAAGGTCAACCAGCGCGTTAACGCCTACCTGCGCCAGATCGTTGGCGACCTGATGGCATCGGGTGAGCTGCCGCCGCAGCATCACACCTACTCCATCTACGAGACCCGCGGCAACGTGGGCGACTTCCGTTTTTGCATGCTACGCAAGATGCTTGCCCCCGAAACGGACATCAACCGCAACGACCACCGCGTGATGGCCATCAAGTACGCCGTCCGCCGCGCCTGTGGAAGCCCGGCACGTTGGTATGGTCTCGAGAACTCGGCCATCATCATCGAGTACGTACCCCTCTTTGCCCGCATGCGTCCGGCAGTCAAGCTTGTACGCACCCAGGTGCCGCTCGAGGTTCAGATCGAGGAAGCTGAGGAAATGGAAGTCGACATCTTCTCGGACGACCTGGTCAACGGCAACGAGGCCGGTAGGAATATGAACGTCGATCCCACTGAGCTGCTCGAGAGCGTCGCCGATACGCCCGAGCAGCAACAGCTCGACGGCCTCGAGAGTGAACAACTCAACGACGCCAACTTCTAGCGACGTCACGAATCGACGACAGCGGCCCTGCATCTCACGGGAGACGCAGGGCCGCTTTGCGTTGCAGTAAAGCTAACGGCTACGAACGACGCGGCTCGGGAACCACGAGCCTATCGGGGCTCGCGCCCTCGGCATCCATCAGGCTCACGTAGCGAATCGACGGATCCCCATACATCGCGTAGTAATAATTGCCCGTGCGCGCGCTAAAGCATCCGGTATAGATAGTCTTCTCGAACTTGCCATCGCCCATCCTGGACGCTCCCTCAATCATCACCACGCCCTCGAGCGAGCGGAACATGCGGACGACGTTTTCGGTCTCGCTCTCCTTTTGCGGGTAATTGGCATTGAGGTACGCCGCCTTTACAAAACGGCTCGGCGAATAGCAATCACCCGGAATACCGCGCATGCCGGCACCTGCGCCATAGGGCTTGAGCTCGGCGCCACGCCATGTCGCCGTCTGCGGAAAATCGCTTGTGGCAGTGATATAGGTGCGCAGGTTTTCCATGTGCCACGGGAAGGTCGGCTGGTTGGCAAGGGTGTCGACCGGATCGTCGTATACATGCAGGCCGTCAGCCATCATCTCGACCACGATGCTACGCTGGCTGTCGCCGATAATCCAATGGAGCAGCGACACGCCCAGCCCCTCTCCTGCAGATTTGGCGACAATCACCGTATCGCGCAGCGCAGCCTCGACCTCGTCGACCGTCGAGAACGTCGCTGCCACCCACAGGGGAAACTCATAGGCCGCGATATTGGTCTTGCCGTCGACAGGGTCCTCGGCATACTCGGCATAACCCGGGAAATTGAGACCCGCCACGGCGAGGCCCGCATCGTTACCGCAATCGAAAAACATGGGATAGTTCTTGTAATCGATGCACATACCGATCACCGCGTGTGCCGCTGTCGCGTCGTCGATAAACGAATACGGAATGTGAAACCCGCGCGGCATCACGCGAACCTGTTGGCCGTAGTCAAAGCTCCAGTCGAGGTTGCGGCCCAGATACATGTGGCCGGAATTATCGGTAAATCGAATGCTCGTGCACATAGCGCCTCCCAGCTTTACGTTCTTGCTAAGGTTATTGTCACCAAACAAAAAGGCGCTAAACACAAAAGCCCGGACATGACAACAATGTCACGCCCGGGACAAAAGCACAGGTTCAATCCCCGATCAAATCACTTTAGACAAGTTTGCCGAGACAATGGTCGATCATGTGCTGGACCATTTGCGCCTCGAAGCCCACAAAGTCCTGCTTGCGCTCGCGCATCTTGCCGTCGACGATCACGTCATAAGCGACCTTGCACTTGATATAGCGCGTGGACTTGGTGACCTCCTCGTGCGTCAGGCAGCTCTCCTCCATCTTGCTGGCGCCCAGGCCAAACACCAGACGGGGGTTGTAGAGCACGTGGGGCTCGCCGGCATCGTCCAGGTAGACGCAAACCTTCTTGGTAACGCCAATCTGGTTAGCGGCAAGGCAGCCGGCATCGTCGAGCGACTTGATGGTATCGATCAGGTCCTGTGCGACCGACTTGTCCTCGACGGTCGCAACCTCGCAACGCTGGGACAGGATAGCCTCGTCGTGGCAAAGCTCTTTAATCATACGTTCCTCCATAGGGGTCGTTGTAACCGCTTAAGTATACGGTACCCACACATTCTCATGCGAAAAATACCGTCCGTCTGCTACAAAGCGCCGAACATCAACATGCGAGGAACAACAGCGTCGTAAAGGGGCTATAGTGGGTGAGTTCGTGTCAATCGGCCTAAACTCGGGGCCGAACAAGGAAAGGGTATGCATGGACGAACTATTTCACGTCAGCGAGCGCAAGTCCACAATCGGGACCGAACTCCGCGCTGGACTGACAACATTCCTGGCGATGGCCTACATCATCGCCGTCAACCCCGCGGTGCTCTCGGGCGCTGGCATCGATGCGGGAGCGCTCGCCTGCGCCACCTGCCTGGGCGCCGGCATCATGACCATCTGCATGGGCATCTTCGCCAACCGCCCGCTCGCCTGCGCGTCGGGCTTAGGCGTCAACGCGATGATCGCTGGAATCACCACCACCGTCTGCGGCGGTGACTGGCACGTGGCCATGAGCGTCATCTTCCTTGAGGGCGTCGTCATCTTGCTGCTCGTGCTTTGTGGCCTGCGCGAGGCCATCATGGACGCCATCCCGGTTGTCCTGCGTCACGCCATCTCGGTGGGTCTGGGCCTGTTCATCGCCATGATTGGCCTGTGCGATGCCGGCATTATCACCGCTGGCGCCGGTACACTCGTCGGTCTGGGCGACATCACCTCCCCCACCTTCATCGTCGGCATCATCTCCATCCTGGTGACAGTCGCCCTCGCCTGCCGCAACGTCCCCGGCTCGCTGCTCATCGGCATCGTCGTCGCCGTCATCGCCGGTATCCCCCTAGGTGTGACCCATGCTCCGACCGGTATCATCGCCCCGCTCGACTTCTCGAGCATCGGTGGCCCCATCGCCGACGCCGGCGGCGTGCCCGCCATCGTCAAGGTCCTTACCGACCCCGCGCTCCTCGTCATCTCGTTCTCGCTGCTCATGAGTGACTTCTTCGACACCATGGGCACCGCGATGGCCGTGGCCAAGCAGGGCGAGTTCCTCACCGACGACGGCAACGTCGAGAATATCAAAGAGATCCTGATCGTCGACTCCGCCGCCGCCGCTGTGGGCGGTTTCATGGGCGTCTCCTCCATCACCACCTTCGTCGAGTCCACCTCTGGCGCTGCCGACGGTGGCCGCACGGGCCTCACCTCCGTCACCACCGGCGTGCTGTTCATTCTCGCCGCGTTCTTCTCCCCCATCGTCACCATCGTTTCCAGCGCCGCCACCTGCGGTGCTCTGGTCTACGTTGGCTACCTCATGATGAGCGAGGCCTCCGAGATCGACTGGTCCGACGTGTCGCAGGGTTTCCCGGCGTTCATGATTGTCGCCGGCGTGCCCTTCACCTACTCCATCTCTGCCGGCATTGGCCTGGGCTTTATCGCCTACGTGATCGTCGCGCTCTTTAAGGGCGAGGCCTCCAAGATCAAGCCGCTCATGTGGATCGCAGCCCTTGCCTTCCTCGTCTACTTCTTCGTAGCGTAACGGCATAGTCTGCCGAAGCAAAACAACAAGGCGCGGAGTCGCATCGAACGGCTCCGCGCCTTTCTTTTAGCGTCTGCCCCCGTGCCAGCGTGCAACAATTGAGGCTGTCAATATCACAACACCGAGAGAAGCCTGCCTTGGAAGCGCATCATAAGCAGATAGCCGTTTATTCAGAGTGTGTGGAAGGCGCGCCCGTCATCTACCTCCCCGTGGTTATGGGCGACGGTAGTGAAGTCTACGAGCGCTGCCGAGAGCTCGACTGCCCGCCATTCACCCTTGTCGCCATTGGAGGGCTCGATTGGAATCGCGAGCTGAGCCCCTGGGAATGCGACGGAACTATACGAGATGCCGAGCCCTTTGGTGGACAGGCGTCTGTGTTTCTCGATGAACTGCTGAATCAGATAATCCCAGAGGCCGAATCATCACTTCCCTGCCCGCCCACCTGGCGCGGCATTGCCGGCTACTCGTTGGCGGGTCTTTTTGCACTGTGGGCACTTTGGCAAACAGATGTCTTTGAGCGCGCGGCGAGTGCATCGGGGTCGCTGTGGTTCCCCGGCTTTATCGACTACGCGCGCGAGCGCACGATGACAGCTACGCCCGACGCCGTCTATCTGTCACTCGGCAAAAAGGAAACCAAGACGCCCAACCGCATGATGCGGCACGTACTCGACGATACGCGCGCGATGGAAGAGCTGTTTATCGAACGTGACATTCCAACAACGCTGGAGCTCAACCCCGGCAATCACTTTACCCAAACTGACCTGCGCATGGCACGCGGCATCCACTGGATACTGACGCATTAAAAATGGCATCCACGCGTACATACGCATGGACGCCATTTTTAATTTGGCTGAACGCAGCTACTATTCAGCAGTCTCCTCAAGCTCGGAAGTATCGAACTCAAAGTCGTTACCTGGCAGGATGGCGTTGAGCACAATGCCCACCAGCGAGCCCACGGCAAGGCCGGAAAGCGAAATGGTCACGCCGCCCAGCTCCAGCACGATGGCACCGGCGGTACTGTAGGCAATGCCGAGCGAAAGCACGAGCACCAGAGCCGCCACCAGCACGTTGCGGTTGTTCTGGAAATCAACCTGGTTCTCGATGAGGTTACGCACACCAACGGCGCTGATCATGCCGTAGAGCACGAGCGACACACCGCCGATAACACACGCCGGCATGGCGGCAATCACCGCAGCAAACTTGGGGCAGAACGAAAGCACAATGGCGCAGCAGGCGGCAATGCGAATCACACGCGGGTCGAACACACGCGTCAAGGCAAGCACGCCGGTGTTCTCGCCATACGTCGTATTGGCGGGGACGCCAAAGAGCGATGCCAAGATGGTCGCCAGGCCATCGCCGAGCAGGGTACGGTGCAGACCGGGATTGGCAATGTAATTGCGTTCGCAGGTAGAGCCAATGGCGGAGATATCGCCGATATGCTCGATCATAGTTGCAAAGGCCAGCGGCATGATGGTGATGATGGCCGTCGTGGCAAGACCGCTATCGAACTGCGGTCCAAAGAGCGCAAACACGGTGTTGTCCCACACGACGGGCAAGCCAACCCAGGGGGCGGCTGCGACGCCAGAGAAGTCGACCTCGCCCAGCGCGGCCGCAACGGCATAGCTCACCACAACGCCCAGCAGAATCGGCACGATCTTGACCATGCCGCGGCCCCAGATGTTGCAGATGATGATCACGGCCACAGCGATAACGGCGACAAGCCAGTTGGCCTGGCAGTTAGCAATGGCAGAGCTTGCCAGGATCAAGCCGATGGAAATGACGATGGGGCCAGTCACCACCGGCGGGAAGAAACGCATGACACGCTTGGCGCCAAAGGCGCGGAACAGGGCCGCAAGCACCGGATAGAGCAGGCCGGCACAAGCTACGCCCAGGCAAGCGTAGGGCAAAAGCTCGGCCTCGCCGTTGGGCGCAATGGCGGCATAACCCGCGATAAAGGCAAATGAGGAGCCCAGGAACGCGGGCACCTTACCGCGCGATAGAAAATGAAACAGCAGCGTGCCGATGCCGGCGAACAGAAGCGTCGCCGAAACGGAAAGGCCGGTGAGCACGGGCACGAGCACCGTGGCTCCGAACATCGCAAACATGTGTTGCAAACCCAACACAAACATGCGCGGACGGCCGAGCGACGATGCATCGTAGATGGCATCGGTGACGGCGGGCATCGAAGACTGGGACATGGAAGTCCTTTCGAATGGAAGGGCGATCAGGCATATCGGATAACCTGCCCGAACGATACGATCCGAACCATTGTACGCGATATGCAGTACCTCGCACGCGCCGCCACCTGCAAACGCTAGCGCTATTTCCAAACGCGCTCGGCAATACGCCTGACCAGCGCAATCTTTGCCCACTGCTCGTCCTCGGTCAGCTTATTGCCAATCTCGCAGCTGGCAAAGCCACACTGCGGAGACAGATACAGGTTCTCGAGCGGCACGTACTTTGCCGCCTCGCGGATGCGCTCGACGATAACATCCTCGTTCTCGAGCTCTGCCGCCTTGGTGGTCACCAAGCCAAGCACGACCTTCTTGCCGGGAGCAACGTACTTGAGCGGCTCAAAACCACCGGCGCGGGGCGTGTCGAACTCCAGATAGAACGCGTCAACGTCCTCATGCGCAAACAGGTACGGCGCGATGGGGTCGTAGCCGCCCTCAAAAGCGTAGGTGGAGTGGTAGTTGCCGCGGCATACGTGCGTGTTGATGACCAGATCGTCGGGCTTGTCCGCGATGGCGGCGTTGTTGAGCGCCACGCCCAGCTCGCTCACCTTTTGCAGGTCGACCGGGCTCATGCCGGTTTTGGCGACAAAATCGGTATCGCAGTAGATACCCCAGGTGCAGTCATCGAACTGGATGTTGCGGCAACCCGCGGCATACAGGTCGGCAATCACGGTGCGATAGGCAGCCGCGATGGCATCGGCGAGTTCCTCGTCGGTCTTATAGACAGCGCGCAGGCTCTCCTGCTGACCATCGCAGCGATCGAGCGTGACCTCAGAGAACGTCTGGATCGGCGCCGGAATGGTCTGGCGTGCGACCTGGCCCTCGCCCTCGAGGGCTTTGACAAACTTAAAGTGTGCAACGAACGGATGGTTCTCGCCGCTAATGGGACCAGTCACCACGGCAGTGTCGGCGGTAGTCTCCTCATCGTGGAACATGTAGCCCGTGCGCGAGGCGCGGTGCTCAATACCGTTGAGTCCCCACATAAAATCGAGATGCCAGTAGCTGCGGCGAAACTCGCCATCGGTGATCACTTGCAAGCCAGCGGCCTTTTGCTTAGCCACCAAATCGCGAATGGCCTCGTCCTCGACGGCCTTAAGGCCGGCGGCGTCAAGTTTGCCCGCGGCATAGGCGGCACGCGCATCCTTAACAGCTTGCGGACGAAGAAAGCTGCCGACGATATCGGCGCGAAACGGCGCGTTCGGTTGAATCGAAGTGCTCATAGATATCTCCCTTTGCATTGGTTGCTTTACTGGGACAGAGTATGAGCGCTCATATGGCCATCGTAAAATATACGTTTATAACAGTTTGATATAGATGATTCCTATATCAGGCTGGACTGCCATAAAGAAATTTGACCCGCGCGGAGCACAGCAGCCTAGATGTGCTGACGAATCGCCTCGATATAGGCCCGGCCGTAGCGGGTGAGCGTCGTGTTCTTGCGCGTGATAATACCGATCTCCATATACTCGTCCACATCGAGCGGAATCGAGATAATGCCAGGGCCGTTGAGCTCGTGACTGATCACGCCCGAGCACACGGTGTAGCCGTTGAGTCCCATGGCCAAATTGAACAACGTCGCACGGTCGCGCACGCGGATGTTCTTGCGGCGCTCAAACGTCGAGGTCAGCTCCTCGGAATAATAGAACGAGTTATAGCTTCCCTGCTCATAGGACAGGAACGGGTAATCTTCCAGATCCTCGAGCGTCACACTCGAGCGACCCGCCAGCGGATGGTCGGAGCACACAAAGACATGCGGCGTAGCGCAGAAGAGTCCTTCGAATACGAGCTCGTTGGCCGCCAGCATGCGCTCGATGACCTCGCGATTGTGCTCCGACAGATACAGGATGCCGAGCTCGCTTTTCATATGCGCGACGTCCTCGATAATCTCGTGGGTCTGCTCCTCGCGCAGGGTAAAGTCGTAGCGCGCGGCATCGAACTCGCGGATCACATCGACAAACGCATTAACGGCAAAGGAATAATGCTGGCAGCTCACACTAAAGTGCGGCACCTGCTCGGACGTGCCTTTGTACTTGCCCTCGAGCAGGTCGGCCTGGTCGAGCACCTGGCGCGCGTAGCCCAAGAAGGTCTCGCCTTCCTCGGACACAATGACGCCCTTGTTGGTGCGCTCAAAGATGTGTACACCCATCTCGTTTTCGAGATCGCGAATTGACGCGGTAATCGAAGGCTGCGACACAAAGAGCCGGCGCGAGGCCTCGGTGATGCTGCCGCATTCGGCAACTTTGACGACATATCTGAGCTGCTGGAGCTTCATGGCTTTCTCCCTAGACGTTCGTGACGTCGAAACCCGTCGCGTCCATCTGACGCATAAACGACGGCATCTCCCCCGTCGCGGCGCAGGCAGCAATCTGATGCAGAGCCCCGGCAACCGCATCATCTGCCGCAGCGCCGATATGCCAGCGCGCGGCAGCCGTGACGGCCTCGTTGGCATTGGCGACTGCAACGGAATTGGGAACGGCATCGATCATGGGCAAATCGTTATCGGAATCGCCGAATACGGCCACCTCGTCGGGCGTCAGGCCCAAAGCGCGCGCCAGCTCCAGCGCAGCACAGCCCTTGTCCCAGCCGGTCGGAAGAACGTCGAACAGGCGCACGCGGTTGTTGGGAAACACGAGCGAGAGCTCCGGCACCTCGGCGGCAACACGCTCGCGCAGCTCGGCGAGCTCCTCGCGCGAACGGGCACTCCAGATATTCGCCTTGTATACCGGGGCATCGTCAACGACAGGGCGACAGGGAGCCTCTTCGCCCTTGAGCCACGCGTTGCCGCCTGACTCCATGGCGCGACGCACACGCTCGGGATCGCTTGTCACGCAATAGGCGTCGTTGTCCCAAAAGTCATCACCCAGACGGTAGACCTTCAAATAGGTATCGTCGGTCTCTTGCTCTAGGTAGTCGGCCAGGCGCATAAGGGCATCGTTATCAGTTGCGCGCGAGGCAACCGCCTCGCCATCGACAAACATCACCTGGCCGTTGCAAAACGCACCGGTCGAGAAGCACTCGGAGCGATTGCGGAACATCCAGCTCATCGCGGACGGTTGGCGACCCGAAACCGGGCCAAAATGCAGGCCCGCCGCCTGCATGGCATGAATGCCCTCGATGGCGCAGTCGCTGGCGCCATCGCGTCCAGCAGGAATCAGCGTATCGTCCATATCGGTCAGCACAAGTTTGATCATAAGGTCCCCTCGGTCATTCTTAATCCCGTCTATTGTACCGACCTGCCAAAAAGGGACAGGTTTATTTTGGCAGGTTTTATCTGGGAAAACGCAAAGCCCCAGTTGTTACCTGCCAAAATAAACCTGTCCCTTTTTGGCAGGTGCGCTAGTATAGGGAACAACAGATTCGATGCGGGAGTGCCGGCGGTGCAAACCACAAGGCTGAGAGGGCATGGGGCCCAATCCTTTGAACCTGTCAGTTAATGCTGGCGTAGGGAGCATGCCGCCTTTACAGGGGCGCTGTCTATGCACAGCGCCCCTTTTCTATGCCAAGGAGGCATGTGCAGTGATTGATTCGGAACAGCTTAAGCAAAACGTGGTCAAGGCCGTGGATGAGATTCGTGCCACCAATCCGATGGCCGGTTCCATCACCAACACGGTGACGATCGACTTTGTCGCCAACGCACAGCTCGCCGTGGGCGGTTCGGCCGCCATGGTCTATCTGCCAGACGAGGGCGAGGCACTCGTTGCCGGCGGCGGTGCCATCTATCTCAACATGGGCACGCTCTTCCCCATCTACGAGCAGACGATTCCCCGCGCGGCCAAGGCGGCACACGACGCCGGCAAGCCCTGGGTGCTCGACCCGGTGGGCCTGGGCATCGGCAGCCTGCGCACCCAGCTGGTAAACGAGCTCAAGCAGTACAAGCCCGCCATCGTGCGCGGCAACGCCTCCGAGATCATCGCGCTTGCCGGCCTGTGGGGTCTTGAGGGCGAGGCAGCCGATCTGAGCCGCGTGCGCGGTGTCGATACCACCGACACGGTCGATGCCGCCCGCGATGCCGCCGTGGCGCTCGCCCGCTACACTGGCGGCGCCGTAGTGGTCTCGGGCGAAGTCGACCTGATTACCGATGGCACGATCGTGGCCAAGTCCCACGGCGGCAGCCCGCTCATGTCCAAGATCACCGGTTGCGGCTGCTCGCAGGGCGGCGTGCTGGCCGTGTACGCCTGCGCCGCTGACCCGTTTACGGCAGCCGTCTGCGGCACCGCCGTCTACAACGTGGCCGGCACGCGTGCCGCCGCTGTCGCCGACGCCCCGGCAAGCTTTAAGGTCGCCTTTATCGACGAGCTCTACCGCGCGACCGCCCAGGATATTGCCGATAACCGACTCGAGCTCGAGGAGGCATAAGCCATGTCCGAGCCCGCAACCAACGCCGGCATGAACACGCTCGTCGCCGTGGCCATCGCCCCGTGCGGCACCGGCGATGAGCTCTCCGCCGAGGTCGCCGAGGTCGTGCGCGTCATTCGCGAGAGCGGCCTTCCCAACCGCACCACCTCGATGTTCACCGAGATCGAGGGCGACTGGGACGAGGTCATGCAGGTCGTGCGCGACGCAACCTTTGCGCTGGCGAGCAAGGGCATCCGCACCGAAGTCGTGCTCAAAGCCGATATTCGACCCGGATTTACCGACACCATGACCGGCAAACTCGAGCGCATGGAAGCGCAGATCAAAAAGCAGGAGGAAGCACGATGAGCATCCGCGACAACCTTGATATCTCGGCCTATCTGGTACTCGGCCCCGAAAACACGCTCGGGCGCCCCGTGGGCGATGTGGTGGCCCAGGCACTCGACGCCGGCTTTACCTGCATCCAGGTGCGCTCCAAGGTGGCAAGCGCCCGCGAGATCATTGCGCTGACCGGCGACGCCGCGCAGGCAATCGCACAGGCCGGCAAGACCGGTCAGGTCGCCTTGCTGATTGACGACCGTCTTGACTGTGTACTCGCCGCGCGCGAGCAGGGTATTGCCGTCGACGGCGTGCACGTGGGTCAGAGCGATATTCCCGTCGAGGTCTGTCGCAAGCTGCTGGGCCCCGATGCCATCGTGGGCCTTTCGGCCCGCTGCGAGGAGATGCTCGAGTACGTCAAGACCGCCGACATGAGCCTGGTCGACTACCTGGGCATCGGCCCGCTCCACGAGACCGAGACCAAGCGCGACTGCGGACGTGCGGCCGACGGTTCCATCATCACCAAGAGCTTTGAGGACCTGGCCGCACTCCACGCGGCAAGCCCCGTGCCCATCGTGGTGGGCGGCGGCGTTAAGACAGCCGACTTGCCGCAGCTTAAGGCCACCGGCGTCGATGGCTTCTTTGTGGTGAGCGCCGTCTGCAGCGCCGATGATCCCTACGCCGCGGCCAAAGAGCTTGTCGACACCTGGCAGCAGGCATAGACATAGGCCGAGCAGCTGATTCGCAATCTCATATCTTCAATAGCGGAAAACGCATCCCGGTTCGAACGTCCATTCCGGGATGCGCTTTCCGTATGCGACCCTTACCCCGCCAGATACGCTTCCAACGCCGGCAAAGTCGCCTCCGCATCGTGGCGGCCGACCTGGTAGATGCGCTCGAGCTCATCCGGTTCGCGGCACAGCGACGGCACCTTCACCGATTCGCTCGGCCGCACCACAAAGACCTCGCCGGCAGCCTCGCGACGCGCCAGGTCATCGAGCGTGGCATTGTAGACCTCATGCCGATGCTCAAGCGCTGCAACAAACTCCGGGTAGTGACGGAACACGCGACGCAGCATGGGCATCACGCTGTTAGGCTGCTTCACAAAGCCCGCCGGCTGCGTGAGCACCACGATATTGCGGTCATACCCCTGCGCAAACAGCCATGCGCTGGGGATAGAATCAGCCACGCCACCATCCAGATACTTATGCCCGCCAATAGCAACGGGACGCGTCGCCACAGGAATAGCAGACGACGCCCGGATCCACTCGATATCGCGCTCGTCGCCATACGGCAAATCGTGATAGACAGCCTTGCCCGTCTCGATATCGGTACACACGCACGTAAATCGCATGGGGCAGGCGCGATACGCTTCCAAGTCGATGGGATCGCGCTCGATAGGCACCTCATGATAGGCAAAATCGGCATTGAACATATCGCCGGTTCGCAGCCAGCTGGTCACGCCCGCATAGCGCTTGTCGGCGCAATAGGCCTTGTTGTAACGAATGGCACGGCCGATCTGGCGCGATTTAAAGTTGTAGCCAAACGCCGCGCCCGCCGAGACACCCACCATATGGTCGCAGGTCAAACCGTGCTCCATCCAAACGTCGAGCACGCCCGCCGTATACATACCGCGGTAACCGCCTCCCTCGAGCGCAAGCCCCACCGTGCGCGTCGTATCCGGCTGTGCCATGTGACCATCTCCGTTCCTGCGTTTTAAAACGGGACAAGTATACCCGTCAACATATATCGACTCAGTCGCATTTTCATCGAACATCGCATCGTCGCGCTACCGCTTGGCGAATAGTAGCCGCCCACAGCATGGACACCCATATATAATTATGTATTGTTGTTTGCGCTACTCAGCTGTTATCAACAGCGAACATTAGCCGGCAAAGTAACTCAACAACGCAGCAAGGCGGGGGCCTGGATACACGCAAGGCGCCGAGCAACGACGCGTGTACACTACGAGCTCGCCCGACGCCATCCGCCCCGACCTCAGAAAGCCGCTTACAACATGGACACCGTCAGCAATTACACCGAAACGCTCGAAAAGACCGTCCGTGACCTTCTCGAGCGTCAGGATGATCTGATTAGGACGGCCTTTACCGACCAGCTCACCGGACTTGGCAACCGCGGCGGCTTTGCCCGTTCCCTAGAGGAAATCTGGGAGCAGGAACTGCCCGTGACCATGGCGTTTATCGACATCGATAACCTTAAGCACTGCAACGACGTCTTCGGGCATGACGAGGGCAACCGCTATATCTTGCAGGTAAGCCTCTATCTCAAGCTGTATATGAAGGTGGACGAGGCGGCGTTTCGCATAGGCGGCGACGAGTTTGCCATCCTGTCTACGATTGCGACCGAGGACGACCTCGCCGAGCGCCTGGAACACTGCCGAACGGTCCTACTCAAAAACAACGATTCCGAGATGCCTCACTCGTTTAGCTACGGAGTGTCGCACGCCGACCCCGCCCTGGGTGAAGTCTCCAATCGCATGACACTCGATGCCGACCATCGCATGTACGACTACAAGCTACGCCATGCCATGCATCTTGATCGACGCAATATCGCGCAAGTCCACACCGACGACTTCGAAATAAGCGATCGCGTTTTTGACGCCTTTTCGATGCTCAACGAAGGCCGTTATTGCTTTATCGAGAACTTGGACAAACATCGCACCCTTTGGTCACAAGGTGCCCTGCGCGATCTCGGTCTTCCTTCTGAGCATGTAGACAACTGCCACGATTACTGGAAAACGCACGTCCACCCCGATGACCTTGAGGCCTACATCAACGACATCGACCAAATCTATAATGGCTCCAAACACCGCCGCGTCATGCAGTACCGCATGCGCAATGCCGCGGGCGACTACGTCCTCTGCCGCGCTCGCGGGTTTCGCATCGACGGCGACGGAAATACCCCCTCGCTCTATGTCGGCGAACTTGTTAACCACTCACTCGCCGAGACCGTCGACGCCGCTACGGGCCTCGGAACGCAGCGTATGCTGATCAACGCTATCGATGCCTGCCGTCGCGACCGTTGCGAGACGGGGCTTATAGCGGTCCGCGTTCGTGGCACGGCAAAGTTCAACGAGCTCTACGGGGCCGAGGCTGTCGACAACATGCTCGCCGAATACGCAGGCCGCATGCTATCGATCACCCGCGGCAGAAGTCGCGTCTTCCGCTCGCGAAACGCCCAGTTCGTCGTGCTCAGCAACGATCTGGACCACGAGGCATTCGAGCAACTGACCCATCATCTTAAAGAGGCCGTTTTCGCTCCTGTTCGAATCGCAAACGACACCATTACCCCCGTCTGTCTTGTCGTCCCGGCCTTTTACGAGCGCTTAATCAATCAAGCGACCGCTGTTTTAGGCGAACTCGATCGCCGTCTTCGCGCCGCCGGCGGGCTTGTCCCCAACGACAGCCTCCCCATGCCCGAGATTGAGCGCAAAAGCGCCGTCGCCGAACGCATCGATACGCTCACGGGCCTCTATCGACCCAGTGAGTTTATGCGGCGTGCCAACGCATTTCTTAAGACAAGACACGGCGGCGCTTGGTGCATCGCCACCGTCGACATGGGACACATGCGACTGTTCAACGAATGGCACGGACAGGCCGAGGGCGACCGCGTACTCGCCGATGTGGGCACGGTCCTCAAGGACATCGAGAATGCCGAGATGGGCATCGCAGGATACTGGGGCCAAGACGACTTTTGCGTACTCATCCCCTTTGAGCGCGACACCGTCCATCAAATCTATAACCGCGTTCGCGAGGCCGTGGCCAAGCATGATGACGGCGTCGGCTTCTGGCCGTCCATGGGCGTCTACCCCATCGACTCCAACGAGGAAATCACCATCGATGCGCAGGCCAAAGCCATGTTTACCAATCGTCGCGCCAAAAACGATTTTAAGGATCGCATCGCCGTCTTTCGCCCCGAGGAATACAAGCGCGAGGTGGCGTTTCACCGCACCCTCACCGAGTTCCAGTATGCGCTCTCAAACGACCGCATCACCTACTACCTGCAGCCCCAGGTCGATATGGAAACCGGCGAGATCATTGGCGCCGAGGCGCTCACACGCTGGATTGACAAAGATGGATCATTGATTCCACCTGCGTCCTTTATCCCCGCACTCGAGGAAAGCGGCTTTGTGGTGACGCTCGACAAGTGCATTTGGCAGAGTGTCGCCTCGTGGCTGCGCGAGCGCATCGACCGGGGGCTTCGCGTGGTTCCGATCTCGCTCAATGTGTCGCGCGTGGATATCCTTGCCTGCGACGTTGCCGAGCATATGGGGGCGCTCGCCGCCCAATACAACCTACCGCCCGAGCTCATGCGTATCGAGATCACCGAAACGGCTTATACGGGGGAATCCGAGGCCGTGGACAAACTGACAGCTGACCTGCACACTCGCGGCTTCTCGACCTATATGGACGATTTTGGCACCGGCCAGTCCACGCTCGCGATGCTCAAGAACGTCAACGTCGACGTCATCAAGCTCGACCGCACCTTTGTGCCCACCGACCGCGATCAAGGCCGCAGCACGCAAATCATTTCATCGATGCTCGAAATGGCGCAGTCGCTCCATCTGCCCGTCGTGGTCGAAGGCGTCGAGACAAATGAGCAGGCGAACATGCTACGACAAATGGGCGCCCGCTACACTCAGGGCTTCCTCTACTACCGCCCCATGCCGGCGAAGGATTTTGAGGCATTGCTCGATGGGGGCAATAACAACTGATACGTTCGCACGCAAAACGCCACCGTCGAAGGGGACATTTGTCTCCATTAGCTAACTTATATCCCCAATTCAAACCAAATTGGGGATATGATACAAACCGTTGTTCTGCCCAAGGAGGTTATTCATCATGAACGAGTCATACCGCTTGGGCGAGCAATCGATTATTGCCTATCTTCAGCGACTTGCGAATGGTGTCTCGACCGCCGAACTCGATGTTGCCGCGCTGCCTGCTGAGCTACGCGCCGTTGGTGAGCAACTGCAAAAGACGCATGCCATCCTGCAACAAGAGCGCCAGCTGCTTGAGCGCAACGCCTATATCGATCCGCTCACCAACTTGGGCAACCGCAACGGATTCGACCGTCACGTCGAGCAACTCTGGCGCAAAGGCGACCCCTTCACCTGCGCCTATATTGACATCGACCATCTCAAGCATTGCAATGATAGGTTTGGCCACGCCGAAGGCAATCGCTATATTCTGAGCATCTGCCGCACGCTCTCCGAAACCATGGAGCACGATGAGATGCTGTTCCGTATCGGTGGAGACGAGTTTGTGCTCATCTCGCCCTCCGCAAACGAGATTGAACTCGAGCAGCGCTTGGAGCAGGTGCGTACCAGGCTGATCGAGGCGAGCTCAGGTGGCAAGGCGCCCATGATCGGCAGCTTTAGCTTTGGCTGCTCGCGCGTCGATCCACTTGCTGGCGACACGCGTCGCCAGATGACGATGGATGCCGATCGCAAGATGTATCGCTATAAGCTTATGCATCGTGTGCAGCAACCGAAAGACGATGACGCGCCGCAACGCCCAATCGTCGATCAGCTTCCCTGCAACGACCGGGTGTTCCAAGCGATCTCCATGAGCTCCGAGACGCGCTATCCGTTTATCCTCAATCTCGATACGGGAGAATCGCAATGGTCGGTTAACGCCGTGCGCGATTTTGACCTGCCCTCCCAGCACCCTTTTAACTCACTCGACATGTGGCTCGCCCGCGTTCATCCCGAGGACCGCGACAACGTACGTGCCGAGCTCGACATGGTGATAAACGGCACGTGGCACTTCCACTACATGCAGTATCGCGTAATGGATGCCGCCGGAAAATACGCGCTTTGCGACTGCACGGGCTACCGCTTGGACGGCACCGATACCGAGCCCGGCATGTATGTGGGCATTATCGTCAACCGAAGCTTGGCAGATACGACTGATTCCGTGACCGGCCTGGGCGATATTCACGCCCTTGTCAACGCCATTGGCGAAATGCGTCGCGTGGCGCGCAAGGCTGGTTTGATCGCCATTAAAATCGACGATATCGCTCAGGTCAATGCCCGCTTTGGCTTTGATGCGGGCGACCGCGTTTTGGCAGAAAGCGCCGCCTGCCTCATGGAATGCTCGCGCGGCAAGGGTCGCCTGTTCCGCTCGACGGGGCCGACGTTCGCGGCGCTTTTCGACGACTTTGATCCCGAAGAGACCGACGCGATCGCAGAAGAAATCGAGCGGTTCCTGGGTTCTCCCGTGCTCATCGGCTCGCTTGAATATCAGCCACCCATTCGTGTGGCGACACTTCATCTGGACGCTGTCGATCGACAGCCCGTTTCCATTTTGAACGAGCTCAAAGCGCGGCTTATAGAGGCACCGCAAGTACCGGGCACCAAGCTGGACTAGCGTTGTGGGGCGCGACGTGAAACACAAGCCGTTTCACATCGCGCCCCACGCCATCTGCCCTCTCGTGCGATAATCCTCCGCAGAAGTCACCAACAGCAGAGGGAGTTTGTGATGAAGGTTCTTTTGGTCAATGGCAGTCCCAAGGCAAACGGCAACACCGCCACGGCGCTTGCCGAGGTCGCAGGGCAACTTAATGCAGAAGGCATCGATACCGAGGTGTTTCAACTGGGCGCCAAGCCCATTCGCGATTGCATCGGTTGCGGCCAGTGCGGCAAGCTTGGCGGTCGCTGCACCTTTGACGATGACGTGGTCAACGAGCTGATCGCTGCTGCCGAACAGGCCGACGGTTTTGTCTTTGGCTCCCCCGTCTACTATGCGCATCCCAGCGGACGCATCCTCTCGGCCCTCGACCGCGCATTCTATGCCGGCAGCAAGGCCTTTGCGCACAAACCCGGCGCCGCGGTCGCCGTCGCCCGTCGCGGCGGCACGTCGACCACCTTCGACGTGCTCAACAAATACTTCACTATCAACCAGATGCCCGTGGTGGCCTCCACGTACTGGAACAACGTCTTTGGCGCTGCGCCGGGCGAGGCCGCCCAGGACGCCGAGGGCCTTGCTACCATGCGAAACATCGGTAAAAACATGGCATGGCTTCTGCGTTGCATCGAGGCAGGACAGGCCACCGGCATCGAAGCCCCCGAAGCCGATCGCGCCCGCACCAACTTCATTCGATAAGTCCAGCGGTGGTCACCTCGAAGTTCTATCAATGTCAGCGAAAAGCCAGCTGATGAGGCAAGGTGCCTTGAAAGAGGAGGGCTCTGGGCTTTTGCCCGCGCCCGACGATTGAAAGGCAGATTGCCCATCAGATGGCTTTGCAGCGTCGAGGTGACCGCCGTTCGTTAGAACGGCGGAACATAGATATGAACGTGCAAATTTTTGGCACCAAGAAGTCCTTCGACACCAAGAAGGCGCAGCGTTATTTTAAGGAGCGCCGCATTAAGGTGCAGTTTATCGACCTGAAGGAAAAGGAGATGAGCAAAGGCGAGCTCACGAGCGTGATGCAGGCGGTCGGCGGCATCGACAAGCTGCTCAATCCCAAGGCCAAGGACGAGGAGACGCTCGCGCTCATCCAGCACCTCACCCCTAGTCAGCGCTTCGACAAGTTGCTCGAGAACCAGCAGGTTCTAGCCGAGCCCATCGTGCGCAACGGCAAAAAGGCCACCGTCGGCTATTGCCCCGATGTATGGGGAGCCTGGGAGTAGCCTGTGTTATTTGCCGGCGCGTGGGTATAAGAGCAGGCGTTTGGCATAAGATTTAACTGTAAGCCATGTCTAACAAAGGAGGGCACATGCCCAACAAACCCGTGAAGATCATCATGCTTACCGGATACCTCGGTGCCGGCAAGACCACGCTGCTCAACCACATCCTCGCTAACGACGGCGGCATCCGCGCCGCCGTGATCGTCAACGATATCGGCGAGATCAACGTCGACGCCAGCCTCATCGCCGACGGCGGCCTTTCCGAGACCGACGACCTCATCCCGCTCACCAACGGCTGCATCTGCTGCACGCTTTCGGACGACCTGGCCAACCAGCTGCAGGGCATCGCCGATTCGGGCAACTTCGATTACATCATCATCGAGGCCTCGGGCATTTGCGAGCCTATCCCCATCGCCTACACCATCTCGAGCTTCTGCGACGAGGCCAAGGTGGGCGGCAAGCCCAAGCTCGCGCTCGACAACATCGTGGCCGTGGTCGATTGCGCCCGCATGTACGACGAGTTCAACGGCGGCCGCGACCTGCTGGCAGAGGATATCGAAGAGGACGACATCGAGAGTCTGCTCATCCAGCAGATTGAATTCTGCTCCACGCTCATCCTCAACAAGACCGATACCGTGAGCCCTGAGCAGATCGCCGAGCTCAAGGCCATCGTGCGCAGCCTGCAGAAAGACGCCGTAATTGTCGAGGCCCAAAACGGCGAGGTTCCCATGGAGGAGCTGCTCGACACCGACCGCTTCGACTTTATGCGCGCCTACAACTCCGCCGCTTGGATCGAGGCCATGGAGCATCCCGAGGAGCACGACGACCCCGAGGTGTTTGAGTACGACATCGAGACCTTTGTGTACTCACGCCGCAAGCCGTTTGACCTGCAGAAGTTCACCGATTTTGTTGAGCAGGAGTGGCCCGATGAGGTCATTCGCGTCAAGGGTCCGCTGTGGCAGGCCAGCAATCCGGACATGTGCTACATGTTCGAGCAGGCCGGCCACCAGATGCGCCTGATGGAGAACGGTCTGTTCGTTGACTCCGCGCCCGAGGGCGAGAAGCAGAAGATCATCGACGAGAACCCCGAGATCATGCAGATTTGGGACGACGAGACGGGCGACCGCATGACGAGCCTATGCATCATCGGCCGTCACATGGACAAGGATGCCCTCATCGCCTCCCTCGATGCCTGCCTGACCGACTGGCACCGCGCCTAGGTTTATCCAAGCGGGCATTTTTCCGCTACGTAACCGCCAAACCACCACGAAGGTGCACTGCCCTTCGTGGTGGTTTTTCGTTCTGAGCCAAGGAGATTCATGTTCAACATTGTGCTGTATGCGCCCGAGATTCCAGCCAATACGGGCAATATCGGCCGCACCTGCGTGGTTACCGGCGCCCGCCTGCATCTGGTGGAGCCACTGGGCTTTTCGCTCGATGATAAGACGGTGCGCCGCGCCGGCCTGGGCTACTGGCAAAACTTGGACGTGACGACCTATGCCGGCTGGGAGGATTTCGTTGCGCGCAACGGCCTTTCCCCTGCCGATGGTCGCCTGCATCTGCTAACCAAAAAGGCACGCCGCACCTATGCGCAAAGCACCTACCGTGACGGTGACTATTTGGTCTTTGGCAGCGAGAGCTCGGGCATTCCCGAGGAGCTGCTCGCCGCGGCGCCCGAGCGCTGCGAGCGCATCCCGATGCTGCGCGATTGCGACTCACTCAATAACGCCGAGGCCTGGGAAGCCCACGAGGAATCACTCGGGCATATCGAGGACGGCCATGAGGCCATCCTTCGGCAGGATATCTGCGGCAACTTCGTCGACCCGGACGACTACCGCATCAGCGCACTCAACCTCTCCAACAGCGCCGCCATCGTCCTCTACGAGGCCCTGCGCCAAACAGGCTTTCCGGGAATGTGACAAAGGGACTGCCCCTATTTTCACATTCAAGCACCATGTCGATGACACACACCTAATTGATGCTCTAAATAACGGACCATCGCTTTTAATCAGAATTAACTAGAATAAAATGAAGTTAAACGGCGGTGTGAAAGGAGAGCCTTGTGGAATATCTCGAGAACCCGTTTACCCCCAGTTTTGGTGAGGTTCCTGCTCATCTCGCTGGCAGACAACAGATTATTCGGGATTTGGACCGTGCCTTCTTGAGCCAGCGCAGGCGCCCAGAATTGACCTCGATCTTCTCGGGTGCGCGTGGAACCGGTAAAACCGCTCTCATGTCGTCGCTCGCGTCGAGGGCGGAATCCCACGGCTGGATAGCCGTAAAGGCAACCGCGCTCCCGGGAATGCTTGAGGAAATCGAGCTCGGGACGAAACGTGCCGCAGCCCATCTCATCGACTCGTCCACCCACTTCGAAGTCACCGGCCTCGGAATTGCACCGCTCGGCAGCGTCGAGGTCAGTCGCGTTCACAATGCCTCAACCTGGCGTTATCGCATGAGCGACATCATCGACCAGCTCAACGAGGCGGGCACCGGTCTGCTCGTCACGGTTGACGAGGTGGACCCGACACTCGACGAGATGATTCAGCTCGCAGCGACGTATCAGCACTTTGTGACCGATGGGAAACGTGTCGCGCTGCTCATGGCGGGACTTCCCAACAACGTCTCGACGTTGCTGAACCACAAGACGGTCTCGTTCCTTCGCCGCGCCCAGCAATATCATCTGGGTCGCATTGCCGACTATGACGTACGCGAAGCCTTGATTCGCACAATCCAGGAAAACGATCGCCTGGCAGATGCTGAGGGAATCGATAGAGCCGTTCGCTCGATCTCTGGTTTTCCCTTCCTATTGCAACTCGTAGGCTACCGTGCCTGGGATCTCACAAGCGATTCGAAGGAAATCTCGTCACGCGACTTTGACCTGGGAATCAAAATCGCGCGCGACGAGATGGACGACCGAATCCTCGCGGCAACCTATCGGGAACTCACCGCAGAGGACAAGCGATTCCTCGTCGCCATGCTCGATGACGAGGGAGAGTCCACCACTGCTGACCTTGTCGAGCGCCTTAAGCGTTCGCCGCAGCAGGTCTCCCGCTACCGACGCCGCATGATAGATGCCGGCATCATTGGAGAACGTGGGCGCGGAATCGTCGCTTTTGAATTGCCATTCTTCCGCGACTATCTCGCCGCTCAATGCGTGAAATAGAAGTCAATGTGACAAAGGGGCAGTCCCTTTGTCACATTGACTATAGATAACGACCGGTAATGCTCCTGAAGCAAGCAGCGATATCCGCCGGCGTGCCGGCGCAGACGATTTGCCCGCCGGCGTCGCCACCGCCCGGGCCCATGTCGATCACGTAATCGGCGTTACGGATAAGGTCAAGATCGTGTTCGATCACGATAACCGTGGCGCCCTTGGCAACAAGGCCGTCGAACACGCTCAGCAACACCCGGACATCGAGCGGATGAAGGCCGATCGTGGGCTCGTCGAATACGAATACGGCGTCGTCCTGCACGCGGCCCATCTCGCTCGCGAGTTTAAGGCGCTGTGCCTCGCCGCCCGAAAGCGCCGGCGTGGGCTCACCGAGCGTGAGATAGCCCAGGCCCAGGTCGTGCAAGGTCTGCAAGCGCGCCTGAACCTTCTTGAGTCCCACCGTGGCGTCGATAGCCTCGTCCACACTCATGTCCATGAGCTGCGGCAACGTAAGCAGGCTCCCATCCTTGCCCTCGCGATGGATATGCGAGGCGGCCTCGGCGTAGCGCGAACCACGGCATGCCGGGCAGACGATTTCGACATCGGGCAAAAACTGCACGTCGAGCGAAATCGAGCCCGTTCCATCGCACGTAGGGCAGCGCAAGGCGCCGGTATTGTAGCTAAAGGCACCCGCCTTGTAGCCGGCTGCCTTGGCCTCGGGCGTACGGGCGAAGGCGCGACGCAGCTCGTCATGGATGTCGGCATAGGTCGCTACCGTCGAGCGAACATTGGCACCGATGGGCGTGGCGTCAATCAGGTTGGCACGTGCAATGCCCTCGGCATCGATCCAGCGCACGTGGCGCGGCAGGCGCTCGCCGGCTGCCTGCGCCTTAAGCGCCGGGATGAGCGTCTCGAGTACCAACGTCGTCTTGCCCGAACCCGAAACACCCGTAACCGCGACGAGACGGCCGCGCGGGATATCGACTTCGAGCGGCTTGACGGTATGGATGGCATCAGTTGCCATGCGGATATGTCCCTGGTCGAACATCTCGTCGTCAGTCACCTGCGGACGCAAACGCTTGGGGTCCGAGCGCAAAAACGGGGCGATGCGGCTGCCCTGCGATTGTTCGACCTCGTCTACCGTACCAGCGGCGATCACATTACCGCCGCCCGCTCCGGCAACGGGGCCCATCTCGACCAGATAATCAGCCTCCGCCAGCACGCGCGTGTCGTGGTCGACAACGACCACGGTGTTGCCGTCATCCATCAGATCGCGCATCACACCTACCAGGCCGTCGACATTGGCAGGATGCAAGCCGATCGAGGGCTCGTCCAGCACATAGAGCACACCCGTCGATCGGTTGCGCACCACGCGGGCGAGCTGCACGCGCTGGCGCTCACCCGTGGAGAGCGTGGCACCGGCGCGGTCGAGTGAAAGGTAATCGAGGCCCAGATCGACCAGACGACGGGCCGTGCTCAAAAACGAATCGCAGATATCCGTCGCCATGGGCTGCATCTCGGCTGGCAAGGATGCGGGCACCCCGCGCACCCACTCAACCGCATCACCAAGCGTCATGGCCGCGGCCTGCGCCAGATTGATACTGCGCACCTGGGACTGGCGCGCAACCTCGGAGAGACGCGTGCCGCCACAGTCACGGCATGGCCCCTCGCGCAAAAAGCGCGCAACGCGCTTGAGGCCCTTGTCGTCCTTAACCTTGGCGAGCGCATTCTCAACGGTATAGACGGCGTTGTAATAGGTAAAGTCGAGCGGCGTGGCACCCTCGCCGTTTTTGGGAACGTAGAGAATGTGCTTCTTAACCGCCGGACCATGGAACACGATGTCGCGCTCTTGAGGCGTGAGCTGGTTAAACGGTACGTCGGTGCGTACGCCCATCTCGCCGGCCACCTGCTTCATCAGATCCCACATGAGCGTGCCCCAAGGAAGCACCGCGCCCTCGTTGATGGTCTTTGACTCGTCGGGCACCAGGCTCGCCTCGTCCACCTCGCGCATGACACCGGTGCCGCCGCAGGTGGGACACGCGCCACCGCTATTGAAAGCCAAATCCTCGGCACTCGGCGCGTAGAACTCGCGGCCGCATGTCGGACACGTGAGCGACAGGCCAGCCGCTACGTTGAGGCTTGGCTCCACACGCGCCCCGCAATGCGGGCACACGTGATGGGCACAACGGCTAAAGAGCAGGCGCAGGCTATTGTTGAGCTCGGTCATGGTGCCAAAAGTCGAGCGTACGCCCGGCACGCTGGGGCGCTGATGCAATGCGAGCGCCGCCGGTACGTGCAGCACCTCGTCCACCTGGGCATGCTCGGCCTGCGTCAGACGGCGGCGGGTATAGGTGCTGAGCGCTTCCAAATAGCGACGCGAGCCCTCGGCATAAAGAACCCCCAGCGCCAGCGAACTCTTGCCCGAGCCCGACACGCCGGCAATACCCACGAGCTTTCCCAGCGGGACATCGATATCGATGTCCTTAAGGTTATGGACGCGTGCGCCACGCACCTCGATAGCACTTGGTTGTTGCGACACCGCCATCGCTCCCCTTCCAGTTGATCGAATATGACAAGAGGGCTGTCCCTTTGTCACATTACTCGTACCGTGCCTGCCTGCGCCAGTCTTCGCAGGTCAAATACGTAAAGCACTCGGTACGTACATCGCCCATAAGCTCGCAGGGCACGTCACGCTCAACGTGATGTGGCGCGAACCCGCATTTTTGCTGGACGCGTAACGACTTGTTATTGCCCTCATAGTATCCGCACCAAAGCGCCTTGCAACCGAGCGTTTCGAACGCATAGCGCTGCATGGCTCGTACTGCTTCGGGGGCAAAGCCTCGACCCCAGAATGGCTCGGCGATCCAATAGCCCACTTCGAGTTCGAGACCGTCATCTCGACGGTTTGACTCGCAGCGAGATGGCATGAGACCGATGCTACCCACGGGCTCATCTGTCGCAGCCAGGCAAACGGCAAAGGTATGGGGCGCCGCAAAGACCGTCCGAATGATCTCTCTGCTCTCCTCAATGCTTCGATGGGGCGGCCAGCCCGCAGCCGGTCCCACGTCCGGGTCGCTCGCATATGTAAACAGGCTCGCCGCATCCACCTCGCGCCACGGACGAAGCGTCAAACGCTCAGTATGAATCACCATAATTTAGCCTCTCAAATATCGATGTGACAAAGGGGCCGTCCCTTTGTCACATCACTCGTGCCATAAAACTCGATCGCGAATATACGCGCCCAGCATGGGCACGGTAAACCGGACGAGGCCGTATCCGGCAGCCTCGATGACGCGCTCGCGAATCAGGCTTGCGCGATATTTACTCGCCCAGCTCTGGGTGCGATCGCAGCGCTCAATGATATCCGCCATGCGAGTCGGTTTGCCCTCGTCAACCGCCATGGCCTCGATAAAAAGGCGCTGTGGACTGCGCAGCCCGTAATACAGAGGCGCGTCAACCGCTTCGTAGAACTCGGAGACGGCATCCGCATGCCCATCCTCGACATCGTGCCTTTCAATGACCTGCGAGCCACGCCGGACAGCAGAGCGCCACATGTAATAGCCCACCAGCTGAACCATATAGGGATGCCCCATGCTCTTGTGTGCCGCAAGGTCCGCTGTCTCCGCGTCAACGTAAAGACCGGCGTCTTTGACCGTCTGGACATATGAATCGCGCACCTTGGGCAAAGATATCGCCCCCAGCGTACGCTGCTGGGCACGCCGCAAAAACGTCACGCTCGGCTCTTCGAGCAGATCGTCAACCATACTGGGTAAGCCGGCGAACACCAGCGCAAGACCGCGCTGGTCGCTATCGGACAAGCCCGTGGCATCCTGGTCTCCGAGCACCTGCTGATAGAGAACGGCAAGAGCCGCCAGCTCCTCGATAGACGCAGATTGCGCCTCGTCAATCGCAAACAGTATGCCCTTGCCTGGACCGAGCTTCTTGAGGCGCTCGTTGACCAGCCCCCGCAACGTCTCACCCTTTGCCCGCGCCGCCTCGACCGACATCCGGCCAAACGAGGGACCGAACTCCATTGACGTCACAACGGGTTTATTCGAGCGAAGCGCGTCGGCCAAGCGGTCGCATAAGCCAAGCGAAGCGGAATCGGAGACAACCGCCCATCCGTGCTCATTGGCTAGACGTTGCAGCTCCCTCAGGAGAACCGTCTTGCCGCAGCCGCGGTTTCCCGTAATGAGCATGAGCCTACCCGGCGCTCCGGCGCCGTTATCGAGCCCTTCCTCGAAATCTTCGATGACCGACTCGCGACCGATGAGTATCGGAGGCCGCTTGCCAGCCGTGGGCTTAAAGGGATTTGGATTCATGTCGGCCTCCTCGGATTGGCAAACCCTGGTAATAGTTATACCAACTTATACCAAGTTATACCAATAGCCTGTGACAAAGGAGCTGTCTGTCACATGTGGCCGAAAAACTCCGCGTCTGCTGCTCGCCAGGAGCGGAAGGTGGCGGGATCGACCTTTACGTGGGCTGCCTCGGGGACGTCGTACCATTTGACCGTGTAACCAGCGCCGTGAGAGCAAAAGACCGAATCGGGCGTGTTGGGCAGATCGGCCTCGGGCTCATAGGCGGCCGTCTCGATTACGCGCTCGGCATCATGACAGGCCGCATAGCCGGCGAACTCCAGGTACAGGTGACCGCGACCGCTCGTGTAGGCAGCCACCTCCAGCGCATAATCCTGCACCTCGGATGCCGGCACGCGACCCACAAGTTTCGCCCGGTCTCCCGCCATCGCAGGCGGCTCGTACTCGGCACCCATGCGCGTGGCATCCGAGAGCGCCCGGCCCACGCACTCCCCCGGCACCTCGAGCTCAAAGCGATACCACGGCTCCAGCAGCACGGCTGCGCCGGCCTCACGCGCCTGCATGAGCCCCTGGCGAATCGCGCGGTACGTGGCCTGGCGAAAATCGCCGCCCTCGGTGTGTTTGGCATGTGCGCGGCCGCCCGTGAGCGTAATGCGCACATCGGTGATGGGCGAGCCGGTCAGCGCGCCCAGGTGGTCGCGCTCCATCGCGTTGGTGAGTGCCAAACGCTGCCAGTTAAGATCAAGCTCGTCGGTCGAGGTCACGGTGCCAAACTGCACGCCCGAACCCGCTGGCAACGGCTCCAGGCGCAGATGCACCTCGGCATAGTGGCGCAGCGGCTCAAAATGGCCCACGCCCTCGACCGGCTGCGAAATAGTCTCCTTGTAGAGAATGCCGCCGGGCTCAAACCCAACCGTAAGACCAAAGCGATCGTCCAGCACCCGCTGCACGACCTCGAGTTGCACGGCGCCCATCAGCTGCAAATGAATCTGCTCAAGATGCGTATTCCAGCTTACGCCGAGCATGGGATCTTCGTCCGCCAGCTCAGTCAGTGCTTTGAACACCGCATGGACGTCGTGTTCGCCCGGAAGCACCGTATAGGTAAGGACCGGCGCAATGACGGGTGCATCGCCCGCGGGCTCCGCGCCCAGGGCGTCCCCCGGGCGAACGTGCGCAAGACCCGTCACGGCACAAATACCGCCAGCAGCAACTTCTTGGGCAAGCTCATACTTCTCGCCGTTATAGATGCGTACCTGATCGACCTTCTGCTCCCATGCCTCGGCACCGGAACGTCCGTCAATCATCTGCTTGGCATGCAGCGTGCCGCCGGTCACTTTAACCCAAGCCAAGCGCTCGCCGCGATCCCCGCGGCTGACACGATAGACGCGCGCGGCAAACTCCGGGTGCCATGCCTGTTCGCGCATCAGCGCACATATGCCATCCAGCAGCTCGTCCACGCCTTGGTCCTTGAGCGCCGAGCCGGCAAAACAGGGAAAGAGCTTGCGCTCGGCAACCATGCGAGACAGCGTTGCGACAGAAAGCTCACCCGCCTCAAGAAACTCCTCGAGCGCCGCCTCGTCCAACGCAGCAGCGTCCTCCTGAACTGCGCCGCCCGCCAGCAGTTCGTTGGCATCCAGGCAGCCCTCGGAAAGACGTTGCCCAAGTTGTGCCAGCAAAACATCGCGGCCGGGATTCTCCAAATCGATTTTGTTGATATAGATGAACGTCGGGATGTCATAGCGCGCAAGCAGGCGCCACAGGGTTTCGGTGTGCCCCTGCACGCCATCGTTGGCGCCCACAACCAAAATCGCGTAGTCGAGCGCGCGCAATGTGCGCTCCGCCTCGGCAGAAAAATCGACATGCCCCGGCGCATCCACGAGCATGACGTGGGTATCGCCATGGTCGAACACGGCCTGCGACGAGAAAATCGTGATGCCACGCTCGCGCTCGATCGTGTTAGTGTCCAGATGCGAATCGCCATCGTCCACGCGGCCACGCTTGCGAATGCGACCCGCGTTGAACAGCATGGCCTCGGCCAACGTGGTCTTGCCGGCATCGACATGCGCCAAGATTCCAACGACCGTTTGCTTCGACATGGCTCTCCTCTTATTACAAGCCCATCGCACGCGACAACGGGCGTCCTCGTTCCACACTGGATGATACAATTTACGGGCCGGCGGGCGAAGCGGGCCCTATCCCCCGACCGAGCTCATCGCCCCGCGTTGCCGCGCGGCGATTTTCGTAGGTTCGCGCCTTGCGAAAACCGGCACCTCCCCTTTTGCCCGCCCTGTCTCATCTGAGGCGGTAACAATGCGAGTCCCACAACGACGCGTTTTACCAAAAATGGCCCCACCCGGGGCCATTTCATTTAGATGGAGTGTTGGCATGCGCCTGGGCGCTTATGCCTCGCGCAGCCAGTCAAACGCAATGCGCGGTGTGCCGTCCGACACATGCACGACGCCGACACGCTCGAACCCCGCCTTGGCGATGGCGCCCTGCATAGGCAGATTGTCTTGGTGTGTGTCGATACGCAGATGGTCGATGCGTTCCTTGGCAAAGGCAAACATCGCGGCCGCGACGCCATGCGTAGTGCCGTCGGATGCCACGCGGTGCAGCACAGCATACGGGGCATCGCTGCGCCACTGGCCGCCCTCAATCGCATCGTAGGAACTGTCCGGCCCCGGCAGAAAGGCAAACGTCGCCACCACGCGTCCGTCTTCCTCGCACACATAGCTACCGCCCGCGGCAATATCGCTTTTGAGCTGCTCGGCCGAGGGCGTGCCTACCGGCCACTGCGTGGCGTTGCCATGCGCGCGCATAAAGGCGCGGGCCGCGTCATAGATAGCCATGACGGCGGGAATGTCGGTATCGAGGGTTTTTCTGATCATCACGCGGCGACCTCACGTTTATTGGTATCACTTTGATTGAGCAATGATACCAACGTTTGGAGAGGGGCGCGAAGCAGATGGGTAGCAAAAAGCGAGCCGCCTGGTCAAAAGCCAAAAGCGAGTTTTTGGGCGCTGCCACCGGCGGCGATATGAGCGACCTGTTTGCGCGCGAGGATGAGCGCCGCGACGCCCTGGACGCCGAGCGCGATGAAGCCTGGCGCTACAAGTCGTGCGAACGCAAAAACCGTTACGACACACGCGCCGAGGCCGAGGCCGTTATGGCCGACTGCGAAAACCGCGGGCGGCGCGGCCTTGCCTGCTACAAATGCGAATACTGCGGCGGATGGCATCTGACGTCGCACCCCTGGAAATAGGCCCCACATCGGCACGGCGCTGGCGAAGCGCCGGCCATCGCACGCAAGCTACGGGCGTGGCGGCACCAAGACATCGTAGCGGACGGCCTTGCCCGCAAGTTGATAGCTCGGCTTAACGCCGGCAAGCAGTGGCCCCTTCACCGGCCGCTTGATAACGACCTTGCGCGGGCGTGCCGCAAGCGCAGCTTTAACCAGCGCCTCCTCATCGGCGCACGGCTGTTCCAGATGGTGCAAGAGTTGGAACTTCTTTTTGACCGCCGCGCTCTTGGTGCGCTCTGGAAACATGGGGTCCAGATATACCACGTCGGGAACCGCGAGCTCGCCCTGCCCAATCAGCTCAGCTACATGACGAAGGCCGGCAATGCTGTCCTCGCCCGCATGTAAACGCATGCGCGCCACGGCTGTCGCAAGCGCCGGATCATCTGCCGCGCGATTCAAAGCATCCTTGAGGAGCGCCGCGATCACGCAATCCTGCTCATACAGATCGACGGTAAAGCCCGCGGCCGCCAACAACAGCGAGTCCTCGCCAAAGCCTGCCGTGGCATCAATCGCCCATGGTTGCTCGATGCCTTTTGTGCGCGCAGCCTTCACCAGTAGCTCTTGCTGCAAACGGCCCTGTTTGAGCCGCGGAAGCATGCGGCCAAAATCGGCACGCAACTCCATCGTGCCGTCGGTGAGCGTAAGGCCCTCGGACGTCCGCACGAGCTCGAGCTCTGCCGCCCGAGCAACAGAAAAGGAATCGACGACGGCCATGGACACTCCTTAGCAAACAAAACGAATACATGGGCGCCATTCATGTCGGCACCCAACCGTCCGTTATTGTCCCACATGCGACATGGTCCACAGCATCCCAATGCAAAGCACCGCCATCAATACCGTGCACACGGCAGCGATCACAGAATCACTCATGCGCCTTCCCAGCGACCGCGGCTCATCCACTTGCTTGACTCCGTACATCATGGCTCCTCCTTCGGTCCAGCTCTTACCATGGCCTCATCATCGCAGCGCCGCGCATGCGTTGCCATCGATTTGACTTACGTCCAGCTTTCCTTTTTGAAAGGTTGAACCGTGCAGGCAAGAGACGCTTTCAGGCGCATGCGTCACCGCGTTGAACTACAATGTGCTTCACCATATGTGCAGCACATAGGGTGCGCCAGGTTGGCGTACTCGTATCGAAAGGACCAGCCATGAGCTTCACTCGCAAGACTCTCAAAATCCTTGCCCTGATTTATTTTATTCTGGGCATCGCCAGTCTCGTCATTGGAATCGCCGGCATCGCGACCGGCAAGTTCGAGTCCACCTACGGATCGAACGCCATGCTCGCCGCGGCCGTGATTATCGTCAAGGGCCTCATCGATCTCGCCGCAGGCGTTGCGGGCATCAAGGGTGCCAACAAGCCTTCGCAGGTTGACGGCGCGTTTAAGCTCGGTATCGTTGCTGCAGTCGCCACGCTTGCCCAGGCGGTGCTCACGCTTCCCGCGTTTGGCGGCGACGCCATCAACTTTGGCGCCTTTGTCATCGTGGTGTACGACCTGTTCTTTGTTCAGCAGGCACACGACGTTAAGGCCGAGAACAAGGACCGCCTGTAAGCGCTCGCTTCTCATTGCCTCTGCAGCCAAGCAACTAAAAAGGGCCGATCGCGCATCTCTGCGGTCGGCCCTTTACGTTTGCCCAGATAACACCTGCCAAAATAAACCTGTCCCTTTTTGGCAGGTTGTTAGCTGTGGCGGTACTCGGCGATGATGAAGTCGATGTCGGTCTGAAGGGTGTCCAGGTTTGCCAGGCGCTCTTTGTCGGCGGGGCGCGTACGGTAGTAGTACGGCGTCATCTGGAACACCGCCTCGATGTCAGCCTGGGTCTGGAGCGTAATGTTCGCAGACACCCGCTGCGTTCCGATCAACTTAAGCTCCGTAGTCTTCGGCAGCTTTTCGTCGTTGAGGTATGGCGTGTCGTAGAGCACCTCCTTGAGCCCAAAGAGATGACGGGCGCCCGGCACCACGGTGTAGAGCGAGCCCTCTGGCGCCAGCACGCGGGCAAATTCGCGCTCGTTAAAGGGAGCAAAGAGTTCGGTCACCATATCGAAGGCGCCATCGGCCACGGGGATATCCTTCATGTTGGCCACGAAATAGGTCGCATCGCCGCGCTTGGCGGCCAGACGTACCATTTCTTTGCCCAGGTCAAAGCCATAAGCGTCCACGCCCGGCACCGCGCCCATGGCGCTGGTGTAGTAACCCTCGCCGCAGCATATATCGAGCAGCGTCATGGGGCCGTTCGTAGTCGCGGCACGCCCAGACACCTGCTTGCGTACCAGTTCAACCATCGCATCGCGCAACGGTGCATAGTATCCGCGGTTCAGAAAGTCACGACGGCTGCGCGCCTGCGACTTGGGATCACCCATGGAGTCGCCGCTCTTGGACGAGCGCAGCAGATATAGATAGCCCTCGCGCGCACGGTCAAACCGGTGTCCGCCCGCGCATGCAGCACCGCGCTCGTCGTCCACCAACGGCTCATGGCAAACGGGACACAACAACATGGCAACTCCTTAGCGCGAACAACACAACGCCCACCATTGTCGCACGCCTTCCCCGCCTAGTCATTGGGGACGTTCTTGAATGACTAGTCGTTTAAGAACGTCCCCAACGACTAGTCGATAAGGAGTATCATCGTCTGCGCAAATAAGCACGAAAGAGCATGTTAGAGATTGAGAGCGTATGGCTGATACCGCATCTAAGCACATTGACATGACCACCGGTTCGCTGTGGCGCAATATTCCCCTGTTCGCCTTCCCCGTGGCCGCCACGAGCATCTTGGAGCAGCTGTCGAACCTCATCGCCACGGTCATCATCGGTAACTTCTCGGGCGACCAGGGAACCCTCGCCATGGCGGCGGTCGGCTCCAATGTTCCGCTTACCAGTCTTATGCTCAACCTGTTTATTGGCATGTCACTTGGCTCCAACGTGGTCATCGCCAACGCTATCGGCCGCAACGATCAGAACATGGTCAAACGCGCCGTCCATACCTCGATTTTAATGGCGCTCGTGGGCTTTGTCGTCATCGCACTGGGCGAGATCTTTGCCGAGCCCATGCTCGCCGCGCTCAACGTTCCCGCCGAAACCATGCCACTCGCTTCGCTCTACCTGCGCGTCTTTTTGCTCAGCCTGCCCTCGATCTTGCTCTACAACTTTGAGGCCGCGATCTTCCGCTCCGTCGGCATCACCCGCATGCCACTACAGGCGCTTGCCGTGTCCACCGTCCTCAACATTGGCCTAGACCTCATCTTTGTCCCCGTACTCCACTGGGGCGTCGCGGGCGTCGCCATCGCCACCGCCATCGCCTACACCGTCAGCGCCGCTACGCTCTTTATCCGCCTGCTCAAGACCGACTCCGTCGTCCGCGTCACCCTACGCGACCTGGCTATCGACCCCGTCGCCCTCAAGCGCATCGTCAAGATCGGCCTGCCCGCCGGTATCCAAAGCGCCGTCTTTGCCGTCGCCAATATCATCATCCAGTCCGCCATCAACAGCCTGGGCACCGAGGTCATGGCGGCATCGAGCGCTGCCATGAGCCTGGAGTACGTGTGCTACAACCTGCTCAACAGCTTTAGCCAGGCTTGCACTACCTTTGTGGGACAAAATCACGGCGCCCGCCAGATCGACCGCTGCACCAAGACGCTCAAGGTCTGCCTGGTCGAAGGCGGTATCGTTGCACTCACCACAATCATCGTTATTGTCGGCCTGGGGCGCGAGATCTTGTCGCTCTTTAACAGCGATCCCAACATCGTCTCGATCGGCTATATCCGCGTATGTTCGATCTTCCCGGCGTACGCCTTTAGCATGTTCTACGAAAACATGTCCGGCTACCTGCGCGGCTTTGGTATCTCGCTCACGCCCGCCCTCATCACCATGATCTGCGTCTGCGGCATCCGCTTCTATTGGGTGTTCTGCGTGTTCCCGCACTTCCGCACCTTTGCGAACATCATGATGGTCTACCCCATCAGCCTGGGCACCACGGCGTTCTTTATGGTCGTAGCGGTACTACTTTGCCACCCGGCACGCACCTATCGCGCCACCCAAGCCAAAGCGACAGCCCGCTAAACACCGCATTCAACGCCACGCCAGTCATTAATTGACAATATGCGAGCTCATATAGTCGATAAAGCGCCTCGTGGCGATGGGCATGGTGTCCCAGCTGCGCCAGGCGGCCACCACGTCGCGCGAGGGGGCATGCACGATGGGCCGCACACGAATATCGGCTCGCATGCCCTCCACAGTACGACGGTAGAGCATGCTCACGCCTAGGCCCTCCTCCACCATCGCCATGATGGTGTAGTCGTCGGTCACCTCGCTCATCACGTGCGGCGACAGCCCATGCGCCGCGAATGCATCGAGGACCAGGCTCTGTTCGCCCTCATCCAGCAGCACAAACGGCTCGGACGCCAAATCGGCGAGCGTCACCTTTTCCTTTGCCGTCAGCGGATGCGCGACTGGCAACAGCGCCACCAACTCGTCGTGATAGACCACGCGCTTCTCGAGCCCAGCGGTAAACCCACGTGCCGTAAAGCAAAAATCAACCACGCCATCGTGCACCCACTGGGCGTTGCGCGTGTAATCGCCCTGCTTGAGGGTAAAGCGTACGCCCGGGTGCAGGGCTCCAAAGTCGCGAATCACGCGCGGCAGCACGGTTCGACTCACGTTGGTAAACGTCGCGATGCGAATATCAGTCGACGAAAGCCCCAGCAGCTCCTGGCGCTTGCCCTCGAGCTCAGCCTCGGCAGTCACAATCTGGCGCAGATACGGCAGATATTGCTTGCCGTCGCGCGTAAGCGACACACCCTGCTTTCCGCGCTCGATAAGCGTGGTACCTAGCTCGCGCTCGAGCGCCTTGACGGCCTGGCTCACCGCACTTTGCGTATAGCCCAACTCGTCCGCCGCGCCCTTAAGACTGCCGCGATCGACCACCATACAAACAATTTGATACCGCGATGCCATCGTGCCTCCACATCGATGTAGCCGTAAAACGTTTTGCCAGGGCTTTTTCTTCCAGCATTAGTATTTCTTAATCATACTGAAGATACATTCGCTTTACTACATCCACATCTGGGAGCAGAATCCTTTTTACGAAACCGTTCTGTAACAAAAGGAGTCCCATGGATCGCAAAAAAGCAATCGCGCTCTCATTTTCCGTTCCCGTCGCATGGGGCTTTTCGTACCCCCTCATGAAGATCGGCATGGACAGCATGAACGCCACGAGCATCGTCGCGCTGCGCTGCATCATCCCCTTTGCGGCTTGCCTGCTGCTCTTCCACAAGCGCGCGTTCCGCATCAACCGCGACCTTATGGTTCGCGCTGCTATCATCGGTGCCATCATGGCAACCGAGCTCACCTGCATGTGCCTGGGCTCCAGCCTCACCTCTGCCTCCACTGCCGGCTTTTTGCAGAGCCTGACGGTCGTGATCGTGCCGTTTGCCAACGCCGCCCTGCTGCGCCGTGCCCCCGAGCGCAAGGTACTCATCGGCACCGCCATCGTCACCTGCGGCATGCTGCTGCTCTCGGGCGCCGACTTTACCAGCCTGAATCCCGGCGCGCTCATCATGCTGCTCTCCGCCTTTGTCTACGCCGGACACATCATTGTGGCGAAGCGCTTTGTCGAAGAAGTCGATCCGCTGTCCCTGGGCGTTTGGCAGCTGGGCTTTGGCGGCCTGTTCTCGGGCATTGCCGCATGCGTCTTTGGCGGCTTCACGCTTCCCAGGACGCCCAGCGAGATCGTGGTCGTCGTTGCGCTCGCACTCATCTGCTCTGCTTACGGCTTTATCACCCAAACGCTCGTGCAGCCCCACGTGCCTGCCGAGACCACCGGCTTCGCTTTCTCGCTCGAGCCGGTCTGCTCCGCTGTCTTCTCGTTCTTCCTGGTCGGCGAGGTCCTGAGCCCCATCGCCTTCTTTGGCGCCGCCCTCATCCTAACCGGCGTCATGGTAGCAACCGTCGAACTTCCGCGCCTTCGCGCACATGGACAGGCTCGCATGGCAGGAGCGCCCGAGCACGTCTCGTAGACACTACTCCTCATACGGCCGCGGCATAAAGGCAACCGGTGCGCCTTTACAATAGATGTCAACAGAGCATCTGCCATAAAGGAGCCCCATGGACACCGCAACCCGCGACCGCAACATAGCAACTTGGTTGAGCGATGCGCCGCGGCCGGTACGTGAAACTACGAACCAGCTGCTCGAGCGCATCGCCCTTTTGCGTGCCAAGCAAACCATCTACCCGGCACAAGACGACATCCTCAATGCCCTCGCCTACACGCCGGCCGACCAGGTCAAAGTTGTCATCTTGGGTCAAGACCCTTATCACGGACCCAACCAGGCCATGGGGTTGTCGTTCTCGGTCCCCGCGACGCAAACCAAGTTGCCGCCGAGTCTGCGCAACATCTATAAGGAACTCAAAGCCGATCTGGGCTGCCCCATTCCCGCCACGGGAGACCTAACCCCCTGGGCACAACAGGGCGTCCTGCTCCTCAACACTACGCTCACCGTGCGCGAGCATGCCGCGAACTCGCACGCCAAACTGGGCTGGAGCACGCTCACCGACTACATTATCGAACGCTGCTGTCAGCTGCCCCAACCGGTCGTCTTTTTGGCATGGGGCCGCTTTGCCCAGCAGATGGTCGATGGTAAGCTCGCCGCGACCGGCGCGGGCAAGGCGACCGGCAAGTTCTGCCTGGCATCCACGCACCCCTCGCCGCTTTCGGCCAACCGTGCCACGGCAGAACTCCCCGCTTTTATGGGGTCGCGTCCCTTCTCGGCAGCCAATCGGCTACTCGAACAGCGCGGCTCGACCCCCGTCAACTGGACTTGCCTCGGCTAAAAATCGATACATCAAAAACGCGCCCGACAGCTTTCCATCGGGCGCGTTTCCTATTCGGGCCAAATAAATTGTGTGCGGCCGGCCTCGCCGCCATCGATCAGCAGGCTCTGCCCGGTCATAAACCGGTTGGTCACGCCCACAAAGTAGATCCACTCGGCGATCTCTTGGGCGGTGGCCCAGCGTTTAAGCGGCGTGAGCTCCATAATCTGGTTCCACAGGTGCTCGTCTTCCATCACGCAACGGTTGAGCGGCGTGATAACGCCGCCCGGGTCCACACTGTTGGCGATGGCCTGCGGCGCCAGGCGGTTTGCAAGGTTCTTGGTGTAGGCGATAACACCGCCCTTGCTGGCAGCATAGGCGGGAAACTCCGATCCCGTATGTCCACTCGCCGACCCCACATTGACCACGGATTTGATAGCCGGCGTCGGCTTGGCGGCAAGCCCCTCCCCCACAAAGGCGTAGCGCTCGGTCACGTTGATGGTGCCACACAGGTTGGCGGCGATATCGTCGGCCGAATCCTGCGTACCGGCAACGTTCACGATCACCTGGGGTTCAAGGTCGCTTGGAAACGAGTCCGGCTCGCGGACATCAACGATCAGATGGCGGTAGCGCTCGTGTTCGATCGCCGGCGACAGCAGATCAAAGCCCACGACCTCGTGGCCCTCATCCAAAAAGCGCTGCACGCACGCGGCTCCGATACCGCCCGAAGCGCCCGTGATCAAAACCCGCATACTTGCTCCTTAGGCGGTTGCGTGGCGCTCGAGGTACTCGGAACCCACATTCTCGCGCTCCCAGCCGCGCACGACCTTGTAGCCCACGGGGCTCAGGAAGACCTCGCACAGCAGCTCGGCAACAGCGCCGGTCAGCGAGCACATGAGGACCTGCACCCAGGTCCAACCAAAGAACGTGTGGCTCACCACGATGGCGAAGACCAGGTTGTCGATAAACTGGCCAACACCCGTGGACACATAGGAACGGAAGGCAAAGCTCGCAAAGTTATTCTTCTTGAGCATACGGCCGAGCGACTGGTTGAGCGTGGAGTTAACCACGGCAGAAACGAGCATTGCCAGCGAAGAGCCCAGCACCACGTACCAGGTGCCGCCGATGGTGGCGTTAAGGGCGGTGTTGACCTCGATCATGCCCGTGTCGTAGTAGGCGCCCCACATGCCGGGCGTGAGCGAACATGCCCAAAAGCACAGGCTCACGGCCAGGTTGACCAGTAGCGCGAGGATGGAGATTTTGATGGATGCCTTGGCGCCAAAGCGCTTGCAGATCATGTCCTGGCACAAAAACGAGACCCAGCTCACCACAAAGCCGCAATCGAGTGCCAGATACGGCAGGCTGATGAGCTCTTTGTTGGCCAGCAGGTTCATCATGATGACACTCACGAAAAACAGCGAAACCGTTGCCGCGGGAATGCTCCGCAACAGGACCTTGTAGTCCTCCATGACCTTCTTGATCATTATGTACTCCTTTGGTTTTAGGTTTAACGAGCAGGATATCGGACCCGAACTGCTCGGACGCCCCGGTCTTGAGACGACGGTGGGTATGATAGCCGCTCACACGGCATCAGGCAAGTAAATGGCGCGGCAGCCCCGCAGGGTCACCGCGCCGATGCGTTAAAAGGCTACGTTGCCAAACTCCGACAGGATAAGGTCGGGGTTGTGGTCGGTTGCCCAGTCCACGTTCCACGGGCTCGTGAACAGCAGCAGCTTACCGCCGCGCATATCCTCGACACGCAGCGTGTCGCGCGTGAGCGAAAGGGCCGGGATATCGATAGTATCGGGGTCGTTCTGGATCCAGCGGATGTCCGTATAGGGCAGTGGCTGGCGACGAACCTCAACACGGTACTCGGCCTTGAGGCGGCGCTCGAGCACCTCAAACTGCAGCACGCCGACCACGCCCACAATGACGCTCTCCATGCCGGCACCCAGCTCGCGGAAGATCTGGATGGCACCCTCCTGGGCAAGCTCCTCCATGCCCTTCACAAACTGCTTGCGCTTGAGCGTGTCGACCTGCGTAATGCGAGCAAACATCTCGGGGGCAAACGTCGGGATCTGCGGATACTGCACGTGGCGCTTGCCGGAGCACACGGTGTCGCCGATGCTAAAGATACCCGGATCGAACAGGCCCACGATATCGCCCGCGTACGCCTCGTCAACAATCGCGCGGTCATCGGCCATCATCGACGTGCCCGTAGCAAGCTTAAGCTTGCGGTTGCCCTGCACGTGGAAGGCGTCCATGCCGCGCTCGAACTTGCCCGAGCAAATGCGCACAAAGGCGATACGGTCACGGTGGTTCTTGTCCATGTTGGCCTGGATCTTAAACACAAAGCCGCTAAAGTCATCGCGGCAGGGATCGACCGGCTCGCTGGTAAGCGTATCGGTATAGGCGCGCGGCGTCGGGGCCAGACGCAGGAACTCCTTAAGGAAGGGCTCCACGCCAAAGTTGGTGAGCGCCGAGCCAAAGAACGCCGGGCTCAGCTTGCCGCAGGCCACGGCATCCAAGTCGAGCTCGTCGCCGGCGCCATCGAGCAGTTCGATGTCGTCCATCAGGTTCTTATGGTTTTCCTCGCCGATGAGCTCATCCATGGAAGGATCGCCCAACTCGGCCTCGACCTCGGCGACCTTCTTGGTGGCGTTGGCGTGACCGTCGCCCTCAAAGGCGATAACGCGACGGGTCTGACGGTCGAACACGCCGCGGAAGTTGCGGCCGCTGCCGATCGGCCAGTTCATGGGATACGTATTGATACCCAGGACGTTCTCGATCTCTTCCATGAGCTCAAACGGATCGCGAGCCTCGTGGTCGAGCTTGTTCACAAAGGTGAAGATGGGAATGTGGCGCAGCGTACAGACCTTAAAGAGCTTTTTGGTCTGGGCCTCGACGCCCTTAGCACCGTCGATGACCATGACCGCGGCGTCGGCGGCCATAAGCGTACGGTAGGTATCCTCCGAGAAGTCCTGGTGGCCGGGGGTATCGAGGATGTTGACGCAGGCGCCATTATAGGTGAACTGCAGCACCGAGGAGGTAACGGAGATACCGCGCTCCTTCTCGATGTCCATCCAGTCCGAGACGGCATGCTTGGCCGAGCTCTTACCCTTGACCGAGCCGGCAGTCTGGATGCTGCCGGTATAGAGCAGCAGCTTCTCGGTAAGCGTGGTCTTACCGGCGTCCGGGTGGCTGATGATCGCGAATGTGCGGCGCGACGAGATTTCATCCGACAGGCTTGCCATGCGGATCCTTTCTTGCGTTCTATATGCATTACGTCGATGTAACTGCCCTATTGTAGCCGTGAAACCTCGCCATAGGGCACCTATCAGGACAAATTCATCAGTTGGGGTCTGGGTAGCCGGCTTAATCCGAATTTGTCTCTTGCGTAACTGTGCATAGTGTATATATACTGTGCTTACCGGTTATATACACGTGTAGCCCAACAGCTAAGGAGCCGCTGTGGACATTATCCTATCCAATTCGAGCGACAAGCCCATCTACGAGCAAATAGCCTCGCAAGTCAAAGCCCAGATCCTTTCGGGCGCACTCGCTGCGGGAGCCAAACTCCCCAGCATCCGTGCACTCGCGAGCGATCTTGGCGTGAGTGTCATCACCACCAAGCGCGCTTACGCCGACCTGGAGCAACTCGGCTTTATCTGCACCGTGCAGGGCAAGGGCTGTTTTGTCGCCGAGGGCAACCAGGAGCTCTTGCGCGAAAACCAGCTCTGCCATATCGAAGAGCTACTTGCGAAAGCGGCGAGCCAAGCCGAAGCTCTGGGCGTCACGCGCGGCAAACTACACGAGATGCTCGACCTTGTAGCCCCCGAAACCATGCAGTAACCATCTGCAAGAAAGGCTATGCCATGCAAACCTTGCTAGAACTCAAAGGTGTATCGCGCCGCGTGAGCGACCGCTTTTCGCTACGCGATGTCACGCTTGCCGTAGAGCCCGGCCAGATCGTCGGCTTTGTGGGCGCAAACGGCGCCGGCAAAACAACGACCATTCGCGCCGCGCTCGGGCTTATAAAGCTCGATGCCGGCGAGGTGCACCTGTTTGGACAGCGCTATGGCGCCGACGCGCCCGACGAGACTCAGCGCCACCTGCGCTCCCGCATCGGCCTCGTCCTGGACACGTGTCCCTTCCCCTCCACGCTCAAGGTGGGCCAGGTCGAGAGGCTCGTAGGCCCGGCATATCCCACGTGGAGCTGCGAAACGTTCGCCGGATTCATCGACCGATTTGGCCTCGATCCCAAGACGAAGGTCAAGGACCTCTCCCGCGGCATGGGCATGAAGCTGCAGCTCGCCTGCGCGCTCAGCCACAATGCCAAGCTGCTCGTTTTGGACGAAGCCACCGCGGGCCTCGATCCCATGGCGCGCGAGGAACTGCTCGACGAGTTGCTTGCCTTTGTCGCCGACGGCCAGCGCAGCGTGCTGCTCTCGAGCCACATTACATCCGACCTCGATCGCACTGCCGACCGCGTCATCTGCATCGATAACGGCTCGATTGTGTTTGACCTGCCGCGCGAGGACATTACCGACCGCGCCGGCATCGCTCACTGCACTCAGGCACAGACCGCCGAGCTCATGGCTTGCGTCGAAGGCGCCCGTGCCGCCCACCACGCCTATAGCGTGGACGTGCTCGTGCCCAACCGTCGCGATGTGCTCGAGGCCTTCCCCGAGATTCCCTGCGACCGGGCAACCATTGATGACTATCTTCGCCTCATGCTGAAAGGGGCTTCGAAATGAAACGCGCCTTTATGTCTGAGCTCGCCATCGTCCGCACGCTTGTCCCGAGCATCGCGGGCGTCGGCCTGTTCATCTTCGTCGTACTGACCCTCGCCAACGCATCGAATGGCGATTCCGGTATGAGCGCCGGCGCCTGCGCGGTCAGTGCCATGTCGCCCATCGTGGTCATGAACTCGCTGGCCGGCTACGACAATCAAAACGGATGGGAGCGCTATCGGGCAACGCTGCCCATCTCGCGCATAGACATCATCTGTGCACGCTACCTGAGCATCATTGTCTTCTCGGCCGTCATGGCATGCGCGGCTACGCTTCTGAACATCCTCGCCCTTCCGCTCTTTGACCACATGGGCATCCCTTCGACAGGCCAGACGGTCTTTGAAATCGCGATCGCTTCGGCGGCATCGATGCTCATCTCCCTCATGATGGTGTTTTTGGCGCAGCCGATATTCTTCCGATTTGGGCACATGGAGGCGTTGCGTCTTTCCGTCGGCCTGTTTGCCCTGCTTGGCTGCGGCACCATGGCAATGCTGAGCTCCTCCAACCCCATCAGCAACTGGCTCATGTCATTCGCCGGGGCAAACCCCGACCCCGCCGTTATCGGATGTCTGTGCGCCGGCATAGCCGTCCTTGCGTTCGTGCTATTCATGATCAGCTACACCGTCAGCACCAAGGTCTATCAAGCACGCGACTTGTAATCGACAGCTGAAGGATTTAAGCGGCACCCGCCTCATTTACTTGATGAGACGAAGTAGCAACAACATCGCTACCACCCTTCACGGTATGCCGCTTAGCTCTTGGCAACCAAAGAAAGACCGGCAGCATATCGAAGGTGAATGGTTTTCCTGGGAAGTGAACGAGCAAAATCAGCACCCCGTATCATCGACATTTTCAAGTGTTTAATTCCTGCGGTTCTTCTCTAAAAATCCTGCGGTTTTATTCGCAAAAAGTCTGCATGTTCCAGGGGTCCAGATTTACTCGTTCACTTCTCGGGAAAACCATTCACCTTCGATTCGAACCTTAACCAAATGGCATCTCGAAATATGATCCCTGTCTCGCCACGGCGATATCAAAGCTTCGTGGCGGAACGGTATCATCGGACGTGCGCCGTAGATTTGGCGCAGTCGTTCTTGGGGAGGCATTTCACCCATGTCGTGGGTCGCTGCAGCGTTTGCATCGGTATTCTTTGCCGGCATCACATCTATCCTGGCCAAATGCGGCATCAAACACACCGATTCCGATATCGCCACCGCCATCCGCACCTGCGTGGTGCTCGTATTTGCCTGGGTAATGGCGTGCATTTCTGGATCCATCGGGACCATTGGCAGCATCGCGGCCAAGTCTTGGCTGTTCCTCGTCCTCTCGGGACTTGCCACCGGCGCTTCATGGATCTGCTACTTTAAGGCGCTCAGCATTGGAGACGTCAATAAAGTTGTACCGGTCGACAAGATGAGCACCGTGCTCGCCACGCTCTTCGCTATCGCGCTCTTTGGCGAGACAAGCAGTCTGGCCGTAAAGCTTGTCGGGACGGCCGTAATCACCCTCGGCACGTTTTTGATGATCGAGAAGAAGCAATCCACTGGCGTGGGTCAGAAGCAAGATCGGACTTGGCTCGTCTACGCCGTCGGCGCGGCCGTGTTCGCGGCACTCACATCCATCCTTGCCAAGGTTGGCATCGAAGGAGTCGAATCCAATCTGGCCACGGCGATCCGCACCTGCATGGTGCTAGCCATGGCATGGGCAATCGTTGCCGCCAAGGGAAAACTGGGGCAGGTCGCGCGCGTTGACCGGTGCGAGCTTGCCTTTCTCGCAGCATCGGGCATTGCGACTGGCGCATCGTGGCTGCTGTACTACTACGCCATCGCCGCAGGCCAAGTGAGTGTAGTGGTGCAGATCGACAAGCTATCGATTGTCGTATCGGTGCTGTTCGCACGCCTTGCCTTCAACGAAAAGCTGTCGCGCCGAAGCGCGGCCGGCCTTTTTCTCATCGTTCTGGGCACTGCCGCACTCGCAATTTGGAAGTAAGGCGCAGTGAACGCGAGCCTCGGCGTACCCGTGGACACAATCGGTCGCCAGCAAATACAAATATATGACAAATGACATATCCCCGGCCCGTGTACAACGTCTTACAATAGAGGCGTCACGGGCCTTGGCCCAATCTCGATCATCCAAGGGGATGTCTTTTTGGTCATTGTTCTTTAGGGAACGGTCAATCGCATAGAACCACGAAAACGGCCGTCCAACGGCCGTGGTTTGTTGCGCCGTTCCGCCTCCGTCATCTGCCACATATGCACCTGATAGGAAAGAACAATGAACTCTGCGAAATCTCAATCCTTCCCAAAAGCCACCAGCTTCGACGCGGCACTCGTACGCTCTAAGATTATGGGGCCGAACCCCCTCAAGCTCTGCGAAGAGCTCCTTTGCGGTGCGAATATCCCACGCGGCGCCCGCGTCTGCGACCTTGGATCGGGCACCGGCATTACCAGCGCCCTGCTTGCCCGCGAATACGGATTTGACACTTATGCTGTCGACCTGTGGAGCGATCCTGTCGAAAACCGCGCGTTCTTCGATTCACTCGGTATTCCCCGCAACACGATTCACCCTGTAAAGGCGGACGCCTCACAGGGACTCCCGTTTGAGTACGACTTTTTTGATGCAGTCGTGAGCATCGACTCGTACAACTACTACGGCCGCGACCCGCACTATCTGAGCGAGCGCTTGCTCCCCTATGTCAAGCGCGGAGGCATGCTTTATTTGAGTATCCCCGGCATGGTTCGCGACTGCCACGACAACCTGCCCACTTGCCTGCTCAAATCCTGGACACCCGAGCAGCTCGACTATATGCACGACATAGCCTGGTGGCGCGCCATGATCGAGCCGACCCCCGGCGTCGAGATTGTCTCGATGCAGCCTATGCTCTGCACGGACAAAGCATGGGAAGACTGGCTCGCCTGCGACAACGAGTACGCAGCAGGCGACCGCGCTGCCGTCGAAGCCGGCGCGCTCGAATACATCAACACCATCGCCATTGTGCTGAGGAAGCTCTAAACAATAGCCGCGCGAGGCCGTAAACAAACGGCCTCGCGCGGCTTCTTTAAAACAAGTTCTGAACAACCGTAAAGCGCAATACGCTACTTGCGCAGCGGCTTGGGCAGCGGAATGCCGGCGGCGATGACGGCCGCGATGATCATGCAGACGATACCCTTGAGCGGGAAGCACATGAGCAGCAGGACCACAACCATGACCGGCTGACGCATGACCGCACCCATCGTCGATGCCGTGCAGACTGCGACGCAAAAGACCGGATCTGCGCCGGTGAGGATGGCAAGGCCGTAGCCCAGGCTCACGCCCGAGAAGATAACCGGGAAGAAATGTCCGCCACGCCAGCCCATGTTGATGAGGGCGGGTGTCAGCATGGCCTTGACAAGACCGGTCGCGATGAGCACACCGGCGGGGATGGTGAGGTAGGTCTCCATAAGTACATCGGCCTGGGTCTCGCCGGCAAACATGGTGTAGGGCAGGACCGTGCCGCAGATGGCGAGCGCCAGACCGGCCAGCATGGCTTTGACGACAGGGCGCGCCCCTATTGCACGGGCAAGCGCTTCGCTCGCGTGCTCCGAGACAAAGTACAGCCAGCCGCAGATCGTTCCGATCAGCGACAGAGGAATGAGCCAGGTAAGCTCCAGGTTGCCCACCACGGCAGCCTCGAACCTCGGCATGCCCATGCCGCCGCCCACAAGCTGGCCAAGCAGCAGGTAGGTGCCCAGACCGCCGGCAATCGCAATGCCGTAGACCACAGTCTTTTGCGCCTTGGGAAGCTTGATGGTGATCTCGTCGGACGCGGAGTCCTCGCCAGCGCCCTGGCCATCGGCGCTACCGGCAAGCGGTGCCACAAAGCCAAAGACGGGCGCGGTAAAGAGCGCTGTCAGGGCAGCCTGGGTGCCCAGCAGCGTGAGTTCCCTAAACTCGGCACCAAAACGACGCATGCGGTCGCCGACCCAGCTGCACAGACCCGCGATAACGCCGGTCAGGCCGGCCTCCGGTCCAATGCTTCCGCCAAACAGCAGCGGCAGCAATGCCGCAAGTGAAAGCTTGCCGAGGTTGTCGTACGGGTAGCGACCGTCTTGCTTAACCTTGGCCATCACCTGGTTAAGGTCATCGGTCTTGGTGCCCGTCATCTTTTCGTACAGGCCGATCAGCAGGCCGCCCAGCAGGCAGACGAAAAACGGGTACGGCAAAAAACCGAACGGACCGCTCGCGAGCTCGGGCGAAGCGACGCCCAGCATATGAGGGATCTCGGTCCATAGATAGTCGATACCGTGCTCCATCGCAAAGAAAAACAGCCAGACCGCGGCGCCCGCAAACGCACCGGTCACGGCCACGCTCACTAAAAACAGCGCACGGTTTTTGGGTTTTGCAAGGTTATCCATCGGGACCTCCCGTGGTCAAAATCGACAAAGATACGTTTTATTGTAGAGCGAGCGTTGCCCGAACGAGCCAACCATCTGCGCCGCAAACGGCACCATTGGGAGTCATAGCGGAGCAGGCTCAAGACTTATCCGTTGATAATCGAGGCAATCTCGCGCAAATCGTCGGCGAAGTAGATGCCGTGCTGGCGCCTCGGGCTCGAAAGCCCCTTATCAATCATGTGCCCGAGCAGCGACTTGAGGTCGTTGTAGTAGCCGTCCAAGTTATACAGGATGCACGGCGCGCTCAGATGCCCCAGCGACACGGCCGACATGACCTCGGCAATCTCCTCGAGCGTACCCGTCCCACCGGGAAAGGCGATGAACGCGTCACCGAGCTCAATCATCTTGGCCTTGCGCTCGGCCATATCGCTCGTCACAATGAGGTCATCGATACCGTCATGTTGAAACTCGGCCTCGATAAAAAAGCTCGGCTCCACGCCCGTCACATGACCGCCAGCATCGAGTACGCTATCGGCGAGCGCACCCATCAGGCCCGATTTGGACCCGCCATACACCAGCGCGTGGCCGTTCGCGCCAATCCAAGTGCCAAGCTGCCGCACCGCAGGCAGAAACGCCGGATCGTTACCGACGCTGGCGCCCAGGTATACCGTGATATTCATATTCAATCCCCTCATCGTGACGCGCGGCGCCCGTTCTAGCGTTGGCGGCGGCGATATTCGCGCACACGGCGCGACAGGTCGGCGAGCTCGTCACGATCGAGCTCTTCCAAATGCTCAAGATCGTCCATAAAGCGCGCCATGGTGTCCTTTTGGCGCAGCTTGATGAGCGTATTGCAGTAGTTCACCGCCACACCCGTGAGCATGGCGATGTAGAAGATGCTGATGACGCTCAGGACGACGGTAATCGCGCGAGCAACCGGCGTCTCGGCCGGAATATCGCCAAAGCCGATGGTCGAGACCGTCTCAAAGCTAAACCACAGGCCATCGCCAAACGTGAGGGTCGTAGGCTCGGACAGCCAGACAGCCGTCGAGCACAGCAGGTAAAAGATAAGAAACAGGCCCGTGATGCGTGCAAAGCCAGCCTGTCGCAGCACATCGGCAAGCGTCCTCAACCTGTTCATTGCGACCCCTTCCACGGACAACCAATCACGTTCGCTCGGTATTGTCCCACAACCGGCAGTTAGGGACGTTCCTTTTGTGCCGGCAGAAAGGGACTGTCCCCAAGTGCCGGGCGGGATCGTTTTGCGGTGCAGCTGCCGACTAGGCGGGCTGAGCTGGTATCCTTATGCGGAAATGTCTCGATTCGTTAGGATTGCATGTGAGAGCTTCCGCTGTCCTTCGTTCAGTTATATATCGCACCCTGGCTGTCGCGCTTGCCGCGCTTGCCGTGCTGAGTTCTATCGCGCCTGCCCAGGCTTTTGCCGATGACTCTAGTCAGCCAGTCAAAACGGTCCGCGTTGGTTGGCTCGTCAACAATGAGGGCTTCCAGGACGGCACCCCCGGCGAGCGTCTCTCGGGATGGGGTTACGAGTACCTCCAGACCCTCTCGTACTACACACCCGGCTGGCAGTACGAATACGTCTCCGGCACCTTCACCGAGCTTATGGAGAAGCTCGAAGCCGGCGAGATTGACCTCATGCCAAACATCTCCTACTCCGAAGAACGCGCCCAAAAACTGCTCTTCTCGTCGAACCCCGAGGGCACCGAACGCTACTACATCTACGCTAGGCCCGACCGTGACGACCTCGCAAAGGGTGACCCTCAAGCACTCCAGGGTCTCACTATCGGTTTCAACCCCGGCGTCATGCAAACCATCGTTGGCCAGCAATGGCTCGCCAACGAGGGCATTACCTGTACCTATAAGGAAATCAGCAGCAACGGCGACCTTTTCGATGCGCTGGCAAACGGCGAGGTCGACGCCATCATCATGAACGACACGACCTCGTCGCCCAACGCCTCCCCCATGTTCTACATTGGTTCGAGCGACTACTACTTTGCCGTTCCCAAAAGCCGCCCCGACCTGATGAACGACATCAATGCTGCCATGACGGCAATCGCTCGCGTCAACCCACGCTATAACGACGAAGTCAAATCGAGCTACTCGACCCAAAACAGCGGTTCATCATCGCTCAACGGCCCCGAATGTTCTTGGCTCAAAGCAAGCAACAACACCATCACGCTCGGCTACATTACGGGCAAACTCCCCTACTGCAACGAGGACGAAGACGGCGAAATGGAAGGATCGCTCGCATCGCTTGCGACGACGCTACACGATAAATTTGGCATTACGGTCAAAACCGTCGCCTTTGATAGCTACAAGATGATGTCAAAGGCTCTGTCAAAGGGAAGTATAGACGTTGCGCTGCCGGTATACCGAGATTACTGGTTTGCCGAGCAAACAGGCGTTGTGCAGTCGATATCGTTGGGGACCATATCCCTCACCGCCATCCACACCGGCAGCAACCTGAACAAAGACCTTCAGAACATCGCCTGTACCAAATCATCGTTTGTCAACAAAAATGCACTTGAAAGTCTGTTCCCCACAGCGACCGTAACCGAATACCAATCCGACGATGAAGCGTTCGATGCCCTCAGGAAGGGAACGGCGCACTGCATCGTCGCTCCCAGTTCACGCGTAAAAACCATCGGTGACCGTTACGATCTCGAGGACTGCGAGACGACCGAGCTCCCTGACACCTGTGAGCTCTCGTGCTGGATTTCGCGCGGAAAACCCGAGCTGTTGGGAATCATCAACAAGGGCATCATCAATGCCGGAGAATCGCTCTCCGCAAGCAATTTCTCCTCCACGTCGTACACGGCCCAGGAATCCAACACGCTTCAATTCCTTTATCGCAACCGCACCGCCATTGCAGCTGCCCTCATCGGTATGTTGTCGGTCGGCGTCGTCCTGCTCATCTGGGCGCTCGTGCGCGCTCGAACCGAGCGCAAAAAAGCCGATGCTGCCAACGCCGCTAAGACGGCATTCCTCACGCGCATGAGCCACGACATCCGCACGCCGCTCAACGGCATCCTGGGCCTTATCGAGATCGAGGAATTGAAGGAAGGCGATATGCAAGTCGCCCGCGAGAGCCGTGCCAAGGCGCGCGTTGCCGCCAATCACCTGCTCTCGCTGATCAACGACATCCTCGAGATGGGAAAAATCGAAGACCGCAAGCTAACACTGGAACATGCGCCTTTTAACCTCAAAGAGCTCTGTGACGATACGCTGGTGCTGTGCAAGCTCCGCGCGTCCAGTAACGGCATCACAATGCAGGACAATAGTCTGCCGTACGCCGCGGGGCCATACATGATCGGCAGTCCCACCCATATCCGACAGATCATGATCAACCTGTTAGACAACAGCATTAAGTACAACAAGCACGGCGGCTCCGTCACCTTTAGTTCAAAGACCAAGCCACTCGATAACGGGCGCGCGCTCTTTTGCTTTAGCGTTTCGGATACCGGCATTGGCATGGCTCCCGAGTTTTTAAAGCATATCTATGAGCCGTTTGCCCAAGAAGGTGACGATGCGCGCAGCAAGTTCCAAGGAACCGGCATGGGCATGCCAATCGTCAAGTCGCTTATTGAACTGATGGGCGGCACCATCGAAGTCAGCAGCGAACTCCATGTGGGCACCACGTTCTACGTGGAAATTCCGCTCGATATCGACAAGAACCCCCGGGCGCGGGCGAATACGGTCGAGAGGGCGCTCGACTGCTCGCTCGCCGACATGAACGTGCTGCTCGCCGAAGACAACGAATTGAATGCCGAGATTGCCCAGACGCTGCTAGAATCCGAGGGCGTCGTGGTCACCCGCGCCGTCAACGGCAACGAAGTCGTCGATCTGTACCTGTCTCATCCCGCCGGCAGCTTCGATGCGATCCTGATGGACATTATGATGCCGGACATGGACGGTTACGAGGCAACCCGCGCGATTCGCCTGAGCGAGAAGGTCGATGCAGCCGATATCCCCATCATCGCGCTCACCGCCAATGCCTTTGCCGAGGACGCCAAGGCGGCACACGACGCCGGCATGAACGCCCATCTGTCCAAACCGCTCGACTTTAACAAGCTCAAAAACATACTCGCCCGCATCAAGAAAAACGGATCCGTTTCGCTATAGTTTGTGCTCAACCACCACGCACGACCAGAAAGGAAGCCAACGATGTTTAGGCCCTTACGTCGAAAGAAACGCGCCATCACCGACGAGGAAGCGCGCGAGTTGCTCGCCTCCTGCAAGCGCGGCGTCTTTGCCGTCAACGGCGACGATGGCTACCCGTACGCCATTCCCGTCAACTACTTCTTCGACGCCGAGCACGACAAGATTTATTTCCATGGCGCCAAAGCCGGCCACAAGGTCGACGCACTCAAGCGCGATGACAAGATCTGCTTTACCGTTTACGGCAACGAGTGGTACAAGGACGATGACTGGGCTCCCTACGTTATGAGTACCGTGGTCTTTGGCCGTTGTCGCCTGGTAGATGACACCCCTGCATTTATCGAGGACAAAGTCCGCCAGCTCGCGCTTAAGTACTACCCTTCCGCCGAAGAAGTCGAGGAGGAAATCGCCAAAGACATCAAGGGCGTCCAACTCTACGAGATTACGATTGAGCATCTCTGCGGTAAGCAGATTCACGAAAAGTAAGCCCCTCAGCAAGCCTCATCAATAGCAATATGGCCCGGTTCCAACCCACCTTGGAACCGGGCCATATGCTTATGAAGCGTCGGCGGCTATGTGCGCAAGCGCCTCAACGAGCTCCTGCGAACTCACTGGTTTACTCAGGTGCGCGTTCATGCCCGCCTCACGCGAAAGCCTGCGATCGTCGGCAAAGGCGTTGGCGCTCACGGCGATAATCGGTGTGGTCGCGGCATCCTCGCGATCGAGTGCTCGAATCCGACGCGTGGCCTCAAGGCCATCGATGCCCGGCATCATGATGTCCATCAACACCACGTCGTACTCGTGCGGCGCGCTCGCGGCAAACATCTCGACGGCAGACTCACCATCCTTAGCATGCGTCACGACGGCACCGGCACGGGCGAGCGTAAACTGTGCAATCTCGGCATTCAGGTCGTTATCCTCTACGAGCAAAACGCGCAAGCCCTGGAGCGCATCGCCATCTCCCGCGTCCACGCGCACAGCCTGAGGAATCTCGGAGCGCGTGCACTTCTCAAACGGCAGACGGATGGTAAACGTCGTCCCCTGCCCCAAAATGCTCGAAAAGCTCATGGTTCCGCCCATAAGCTCGACCAACTGTTTGGCAATAGGCGCACCCAGGCCAGTTCCCGATGAAGCGCCTTCCACCTGCTGCTCCTCGCGACAAAACGGCTCGTAGAGGTGCTGTTGGAACTCCTCGCTCATGCCAATACCGTTATCGGCGATCGTGTATTCATAGACAGGAACGCCATCCGCTGGCTCCACCTCGCGGCACGCCAGGCGAACATAGCCGCCCCGGCGATTGTACTTGACGGCATTGCCGGCAATATTGAGCAACAAGCGTTTGAGGTGCGTCACGCTCACCCGCGCGTAGGGATGATTAAGCGTCTGCTGATCGCAGATAATTGTCACCAGGCGCTCCTCGGCCTGGCGCTCCAGAATATCGCGCACCTCGTGGTTGAGGGTCACCAAATTTGTGGGAACAAGCTCCAGATCGATTTGCCCGCTCTCCAGGCGACTCATATCCAGGGCCTCGTTGGCAAGGTCGAGCAGCAGTCCCGATGCCGTCCAGATCTTTGAGCGGCACTCGGTCTGCTTTTGCAGATCGTCCGCATTGGCATCGCCGACCTCAACCATGCCGCGAATGCCGTTGATGGGCGTGCGCAGATCGTGGCTCATGCGACGCAGAAACTCCGTCTTTGCCGAGTTGGCAGACGAGGCCTCACGCGCCGCCTTTGCCAGCTTGTCGCCATAGTCGCGCTCCTGCTGCAGCAAGTCCGTCAAACGTCGACGATCAGCGCGGCGGCGCACCATCACAACAGTGGCTACAACACCGCTGTAGAGCACCAGCACGCCGGCAGCGACAGCCGCGACGACCTCAAAGTAGCGCTGCGCCGAGGCATAGGTGTACACGTAGAATTTTTGCGCTTTGCCATATGTGCCCAAATACCACTCGCCGTTGACGTTGACCAGTCGGACTTTGCCGGGCAGGCATCGATCCTTAATTTCGTCGACAATGATGGCGTCCGTCGCGGGCAGGTCGAACACGCCCAATACGGTGGGTTCGACGGCATTGGTCGCAACGACCTTGCCATCGTTTTCGATCACGATATTGCCGCTATCGATGGTTTCATAGCCATCAAGCAGGCTCTGCAGTTTGAGTGTATTGCTTGCAACTGCCTTCGCGCTCTGATGCCTTACCGCGATAACGATACCCTCGCCATCCTGCCGGGTCACGCAACCAATGTCTGCAACCGAATCATCCGCAAGCGTAATACGATCGGTATAGGACTTAAGCGGATGGGTTGCCACCTCCAACACGGGCGCTTCTTTGAGATACGTAGCAAGCGACTCGTAGCCCACGCCATCCGTCGAGGACTCGGACACCAAATTGCCCGATGCGTCCGTCACGATCAGTGCGCTCACGTTGAACTGGTCAGCATATTGCTCCAGCGCGGCATTATCCACCGAACCGTCGCGCTCCATATCGCGCGCCACCTCTCCGGCGATCTCCATAACGCGAATCAGGTTTTTGGTCGTATAAGCGCTGTTGAACGCATCGTAGGAAAGGCTCTGCGTCGCCACGTAGTCGACAACGTCGGCAAAGCGCTGCTCGGCCTGGGCTGTCGTGTACCCGTAGCTCATCATGCCGGCGACAACCGAGAGCGCTATACCCACCAGGGCGGCAAGGAGCCATACCCAGGTCGAATGATTGCCCCGCTCCTGAGCGGTGTAGTCGGGCGCATCGATCACGACAGGCCCTCCATATTCAAAAATGGTGAGGGGTCATCAAAGTACTTTGACACCAGGCGTTCCATGGTGCCATCGGCAAGCATTTCTTGGTAGGCATGGGTGAGTTTAACGTCGATACCGCGCATGTCGTTGATATCGAAAGCGGTGCCCAAACCAACCTCCAGCAGCGGCTCGTTCAGAATGCGATACGTCACGCCATAGTCTTTTTCATAGGTGAGCAGCGAGGACTCATGTGCGGCGATAGCGTCGACCAGGCCCTCGACGAGCGCCGGGTTCAGGCACGAGCGATCCGAGAAGCTGTAGAGCTCCTTGATCTGCGGAACGTTTTCATTTGTATGATTGAGCAAAATGTCCTCGGGCTTGGTGGTGGACTGAACGGCCACGACCTTGTCCTCAAGATCGGCAAGCGTATAGATATCGCTCTGGGGATCGACCGCGACCACCTGGCGGCTCGCAAGGTACGGGCCGGCCCAACGATACTCGTTTTCGCGACCCGTCATGCTAAAGCTGCCCATGACACAATCGAGCTCGCCGCTCGCCAGTAGCTCTTTCTTCTTTTCCCAGTCAATCAGCTGGTATTTTGGCTTGTAACCAATGCGGGCCAACGCCTCGGTCAATATCTCAACATCCAGGCCAACGATATCGCCGTACTCGTCGGTATACACAAACGGTGGGTAGAGGTCGCTGCCGACGTTGAGCGTCTTAAGGTCGTCGTCCTTGACCTGCGAGGCGTCCAGATCTTCTAATGCAGACGTCGAGGCTTCGTCATTCGACCCAGAACAGCCGGCTATCGCTACGACAAAGGCACACGCTACCGCAAGCGCAACAAACAACGATATGGCAACCGAGCGGCGAGGTCTTTTCATCGAGCTCCAGACGATCCTGCTTACAGACTGAAATGGTTAAAAATAATAGCAAATGAAACCACTCGAGCGCCCAATGGTTACAGACGCTTTACCCTGCGGGGCCTTCTAGCCGACTTGGCAGAAGGCCCCGCATGCAGCGCACACTTACCGTGCATTAAAAACGTAGCGGTCCAGGCGGTCGCACGCTTCCCTTACGCGCGAAAGCGGCAGCGCCAGATTCACGCGAATGTGGCAGGGCCCGTGGAACGGGCGGCCGTCCTGGTACCCCACGCCCACGCGCGCCCCCTCGTCGAGCAGCCACTGAATATCGCGGCCATGCTCGCGGCACCACTCGGTGCAGTCCAGAAATACCATGTAGGTGCCCTGCGGACGCGAATAGGACACGCCCGCAAAATGCTTGTCCACGTAATTGCAGAAGTAGTCGACGTTGCCCTCGATGACCTCATTGAGCTCATCGAGCCACTCGTAGCCTTGCGGCTGGTAGGCACCGATAAGCGCATGCATGGAGAGGACATTCATCTCGTTGTAGTGGGTCTTGTTGGACACGGCGCACACGCGGTCGCGCAGCGTCTCGTTATAGATGATGTGGTAGCTGCCGACCAGGCCCGCCAGGTTAAACGTCTTGCTGGGCGCATAGAGGGCAACCGTGCGCATGCGGGCATCCTCGCTCACCGACTGCGTCGGGATATGCTTGTGACCCGGCAGGATGATATCGGACCAAATCTCATCCGAGATCACCACGCAATCGTACTGGCGATAGATGTCCATGGCGCGCTCGATCTCGTCGCGCTCCCACACGCGGCCACAGGGATTATGCGGCGAGCAGAAAACGGCAGCATGGATGTGATTTTGCTCGAGCTTGTGCTCCATGTCCTCAAAGTCCATGCGCCATATGCCCTGGTCGTCGAGCTTAAGCGGGCTGTGCACAATGCGGTAGCCCGCGGCCTCGATGGACTTGGTAAAGCCGATGTAGGTGGGGCTATGGACCAGCACCGCGTCGCCCGGCTGGACATAGGCGCGCAGCGTCGATACAACGCCGCCCAGCACGCCGTTTTCGTAGCCGATATGCTCGGGAAGTAGGCCCTCAGCGCCGTTGCGACGGCTCTGCCACTCGATAATGCTGTCGAAGTACTCGGCGCGCGGATCAAAGTAGCCAAACATAGGGTGCTGGGCACGCTGAATGATGTGCTCCTGAACCGTCGGCACCGTGGCAAAGTTCATATCCGCCACCCACATGGGGATGCGGTCGAAGCCCTCATCGGGTGCGTTTGGCGCCATACCGGGGATCTCGCCCCAGGAGTCAACGGCGATGGCATCCATACCGTGGCGGTCGATGATTGAGGTGAAGTCGTATTTCATGCTGGGCTCCCGTGCAAAGTGGATTGGTTCGGTAGGCGTTATTGTCCACCAGGATGGACGGCTTTGGCACGGGTTTTGGGGTTGAATTTGACGACGTGGACGGCGGGCGGTCAGCCCTGAGCTTCGGTGACGGCCGTTACGGTCAGCTGTGTCCCATCGACCGCAAACGACACGTCGAGCCCGGCGTAGGCCAAGTGGTAAACGCGATCGGGCTCGTGCTTGCTTCCAGCACGGCGCGGATCTTGGCGAAGAATCTCGATCAGGCCGGGCAACTTTGTGGGCGGGACCTTGTCTTGCAGTGCTTGTGTAAACTCGACGTCGAGCTCTTGCCACGGGTTGTCCTCGATCCAGCCGCCCGTCGCGTCCGAATGACAATCCGCAAACGGAATGTAGGGCTTGATGTCGTAGATGGGCGTGCCGTCGCGCAAGTCGGCTCCCAGCACGTGGATGATGGGACCGTCAGCCGTGAGCTCAACGCAGTCGAGCTTTACACAGGTAAGGCCGATGGGATTGGGGCGAAACGGACTACGCGTGGCAAACACGCCCACGCGCTCGGCGCCACCCAGGCGCGGCGGACGCACGGTCTTTGACCACTTGGCATTGGTGCCGGCTTTGTCCTGTGTTTTGGCATCGACGGCGATGTCTTTTGCCGTGCCGCCGGGCGTTCCATTTTCAAAACGCCAAAGCAGCCATAAGTGCGAGAAGGATTCGAGCCCTGCAACCGCGGCGTTAGAGGCAAACTCCGGCTCAAAGACAATACGGCCCTGTAGATGGGGTGCCAAAAAGCTGTTGCGCGGAATGCCAAACTTTTGCGGCAGGTCGGTATGTATGTGTGCAATAGGTTCCATGCCGGTCATTGTACGGCATGGGCGCACGAGGCGCTGCGCACAATCCCCCACCGCGGCGCGCATCGTGCAACCAACGGTTGCTTGGAAGGGCGCCTGCCGCCGCGTATGCTTAAGCCATCAACCGGCAGAAAGGAGCCGTCATGGCCTTTGCAGAAAAACTCATCGCCGTCCGCCGCGCCAACAATCTCACCCAAGAGCAGCTTGCCACTAAACTCTATGTAACGCGCCAAGCCGTCAGCCGCTGGGAGCGCGGCGAGGTCACGCCAGGCATCGATATGATGAAGCTCATTGCCGCCGTGACCGGAGAGCCGCTGTCTCATCTGCTCGAAATGCCCGAACACTACTGCGAGAGCTGCGGCATGATCCTCACGCCCGACGACTGCGGCACCGACGCCACGGGCACCGCGACCGACCATTACTGCAAGTGGTGCTACGACCACGGCAAGTACACCTACGACACTACGATGGAGGCAATGATCGAGGATTGTGCCCCGCGCTTGGCACAAAACACCGGCATGTCGCTCGACGAAGCCGTCTCGCTCATGGGCGCCGTGCTGCCGCAATTGGAGCGCTGGCGCACCGTGCAGGAAAACGAGGAGCGCTACGGTGCCGAGGCGCGGGCGCGCTATGGCGATGAGGCTATCGATGCAGCAAACGAAACGTTACTGGACATGGATCCTCAGACATGGAACGACATGAAGGAACTTGAGCGTGCCATTTTGGGCCAGCTCTCGATTGCCATGGGCGATGGGGAACCGGAAGGCAGCGAGGCTCGCAAGCTCGTCGCGATGCATCGCCGCTGGATAGCCCTCAACTGGGGCAGCGAGCCCCAAGACGAGGCATATCTGGGGCTCGCCCACGGTTACCTCGCCGACCAGCGCTTCGTAGACTACTACGACAAGCCTTGCGGCACCGGTGCCACGGCATTTCTGGTCCAGGCCATCGAGTCGTCGTTAGCCCACGCATAGACCGCGGCGGCTTTGGGTATTTCAATCGAAACCTCAAACCGATTGGAGACCCTATGGCTACTGATCACGAGCTCGCGCTGTACATTATGACCGGCTGCCCGTATTGCATTAAGGTCAAGCGCTTCCTTGCCGATAACGGCGTGACCATCCCCGAGCGCAACATCTCGACCGAGGCCGAGGCCGAACAGACGCTCATCGCCGTCGGCGGAAAGCGCCAGGTTCCCTGCCTGTTCATCGACGGCAAGCCACTCTACGAGTCGAGTGACATCATCGCGTGGGTACAGGAGAACCTGCTCTAACACGCGCGATACGATCGGCTCGCCCCAACCCATACGACCCAAACATGTACACCAGCATCCAAAGTCGACCATTTTCGGCATCTTTGGATGCTGGCGCACAGCTTTTAGGTAGTCATGGACACTCTTAACCGGCTAATTGTTTGAGACGGCCCTTGGATTATGACTGTTTGACGTCTCTGAAAGGGGTTTCCGAAAGGACTGTGGTCAAAAAAGGGCAAATATGAGTACTGCTACCTGTTTAGTAGCAGCGATTTTGTTCATTTCAGGGACTATTCAACGTCCCATGCGTCCGCAGACGGGTAGCGCGCAGAGATGTGGTGTAAGAGGCGGGGCATGCCCCGCCTCTTCCCTTT